>JANRKA010000129.1:0-58554 GCA_033875325.1 Elusimicrobiota bacterium
GTTTGGCCCCCTTGAGGGCGTAGGCACCGGCCGCTACCGCCGTCGCGGCGAGCAAAGGCAGCGGGTTGAGCATGGCCAACGAGAGGCCGGCGCCGGCCAGGCCCACGGCGAGCGCGCCGGCCGCGCGCGGCCCCGCGCGGCGCGAGAGGAAGAGCGACGGAGCCGCGAGCGCCGCGGCCGCCCCCGCCATGGCCGCGGCCGCGAGCAGGGGCGTCGCGGGGACGAAGAAAGCCGCCGATGAGGCGGCGGCCACGGCCAGGAGCGCCGCGATGAACGGCGCCACGGCCGGACTGGCCGCCGCCGCGGCGCGGTAGGCGCCGGGCACGCGTTTGGCCGTCGCGATGACGAAGGAGGCGGCGCGGCGCGGGGCGAAGGCCGCGACGGTCGCCGCCGAGACGAGGGCGGCCAAGGCGAGGGACGCGGCCAAGGACTCGGCGCCGGGGACGACGGCCGGCAGCCCCATGGCGAGCAGCCCGGTCGCCAGGACGGCGTTGGCCAGCGCGAAGCGCGGGGCCTTGCGCAGCAGCCCGCCCGCCGTCGCCGTCAGCGCGACCCCGCCCAGGAGCAGGAAGGCGGCGCCGGGGCCGAAGGCCGCCGCCGCCAGCGAGACGGCCAGAGAACCCGCGGCGACGGCGAAGACGGCGGCCAGGCCTTGGCGCATGAGCGCGACCGCGCGCCGGCTCATCACGAACCCCGCGCCGGGAGCGGCGCGTTCGTCGCGGCGGCCGGCGCTCGGACGAGGGACGCGCTCCATCCGCGGGGCGTCCGCGGCCGCCCGCCGGGCGCTTTTGCCCAACCCCGAGGGGCGCGGCAGCGTCCGCGGCTGGGCGGCGAGGACGGGCTCGAATGCGGCGTCTACGGCCTCGACTTGGCGCGTGCCGGCCTCCAAGGCCCGGGCGCGGGCCAACGCTTCCTGGAAAAGCGCCTCGGAGCGCTCCGGCGCGAGCGCCGCCCCGTGGCGCCGCGCCTCGAGCATGACGGCGTCGAAGGTCGCCATGTTCCGGTGCTGGTCCGCCAACGCCGACTGGAACGCGGGCGCCTGCAGCATGACGAGCACCGCGCGCGCGTCACGCTGCGCGGGAGCCAGCGCGGCTTCCGGCGCCGCCGCGTCGGCCGGCAGTCGCGCGAAGTCGGCCAAGCGCGCCGTGACGGCGGCCGCGACGCCGTGCCGCAACTCGGGGGTGTCGTTGAGCGAGACGCTGGTCATCAGCGAGGCCAGCTGCGTCCCGTTGGCCGGGTTCGGCGTGTAAAGGAACGCGCGCAGTCCGTTCAAGACCTGCGCCTGCTGCGCTCGCGGCGCGGGCCGCGGCGCCACGAAGCGCGTGGCCGACGCGGGCGCGGCCGAGGAGAGAACGCACGCCGCGAGCGCCGCGGCGACGGATAAAGTGACGCCTCGGCCTGAGCGCTTCAGCGAGTCCGTTCCAAGCCCCATGGTCTCCCCCTCTCGTGTCGTGCCGGTCAGCGCCGCCGCATCCGTATCGAAGCCGTCTGCAGGGCCGGCGCGGCGTAGGCCATCAGCGCCGTGCCGAGGACGACGGCCGCGACGGCCAGCGCCGGCGCCCCCATGATGCCGAGCAGGCCGAAGCCGGTGAAGGGGTCCGCCAGGACCCGCCAGAGCGCGACCCCCGCGGCGGCCGCGACGGCGATGCCGAGCAGGCCGGTCAGGACGGCGGCCAGCGAGGCCAGCGCCGAGCCGAGCGTATGCGCTCCGGGCCGCGCGGACGACGCCGCGAAGAGGCCGCTCGGCCGGCCGGGTTTGGGCGCGAAGAGGGTCGGGAGCAGGGCGATGACGGCGATGGCGGTCAAGACGGCCGCGATCGGGGGCAGTCCCGGCAGGAAGGTCACCAGCGCCGCGTTCACCGAGAGGCCGGCGATGACCGCGAAGACACGGCTCGTGATGGGGCGCGCGCTGCGCGAAGCCGAGATGCTGAAGCCCGACAACACGGACGCGACGATGAGGTCGGCGACGCCGGCGGGCCCGAAGTTGGAGACGGCCGCGACGGCGCCGGCCATGGAAGCCGCGACGACGGCCGCGCCCGCGTAGCGCAGCGTCCCGACGGAGGCGGGAGGCGCGACGACGTCGAGCAGGACCATGCCCGCGGCGACGCCGGCCAGGCCGAGCACAACGGCTGCTGCGGCCCCGTATCCCAAGGCCGACGCCGCCAGCGCTGCGGCGCTCGTCGCGGCGCCCAGGCCGGCGAAGACGGCGGCGCGGCGCACGCCCGCGAAGCGCTCCTGCCGCTCGGCCAGCGCGGCCGGCGTCGGGATGGCGCGCGCGGCCAACGCCGCGGGAGAGCCGTCCGCGCTGGGGCTCAGCCCCGAGGCTCGCGGCGTCACCCCTTCGGAGGCCGCGACGGCGCCGGTCTCGCCGGATTCGGCGGAACGCGTGCCCGCGATGAGCTTCTCGATCTCGCTGCGAGCCATCTCGACGAGGGTCTCGGTCCGTTCCGGGGTCAGCGTGACGCCGGCGGCGGCGGCGCGCTCGGCGACGTCGCTCTTTTGCGCCTTGGTCAGGTGCTGCTGGACGTGGGGCATCTGAAGGGTCTCGAGCACGACGGCCTGATACGCCTGCACCGACCGCAGCGTCTCCTGCGCCGCGTCGTTCTCGAAATCGGCGGCGCCCGGCGCGTTGGCCGCGCGGTCGGCGGCCACGGAGAGCTGGGCCAGGTTCTGCGCCACGCTCAGGCGCACGGCGGCGTTCACGCGCGGGTCGTTCCCTGACAGGGAGAGTCCGGTGAGGAGCTGGGCGCGGGTGACCGGGCCGGGAGACGCGAAGAACTGGTTGAGCAGCACCGGCACCTGGGCGCGCACGGCGGCGCGACCGGCGGACGCGTTCATGCCGACCATGCCGGCCCTCGCGGGGGCGGGCGAGGCGGCGAGCGCGAGGAGCAGCAGCGGCGCGAGAAGGCGGAGGTTCGTGTTCATGCCCTCAGGATAGCCGCGCGCGCGCGCGGAGGCGAGGAGCGGACGGCCCGTCCGGCACGGGGTCCCGGGGTCCAGAAACGCGCAGGGCACATCCGGCGCCGGGATGTGAACGGGCGCTTCACTCCTCAGCTTGTGGGGGCTTCGGATAAAGAGATAAACTGTGGCCATGCCCATGATCCTCCCGCAGGTCCTCGAGCGTTGGACGCAGGGGTCGGCCGTCGGTTACGACATCTTCTCGCGCCTCCTCAAGGAGCGCATCATCTTCGTCGGGGGCGACGGGGGCGCGGTCACGACGGACTCGGCCAACCTCCTCATCTCCCAGCTCCTCTACCTCGACGCGGAGGACTCCGGCAAGGAGATCCACCTCTACATCAACTCCCCGGGCGGCATGGTCACGGCGGGCCTGGCGGTCTACGACACCATGCAGTTCGTGCGCTCGCCCATCTCGACTCTGTGCATGGGCATGGCCATGTCCTTCGGCGCCGTGCTGCTCACGGCCGGGACCAAGGGCAAACGCTTCATCCTCCCCCACGCGCGCGTGATGATCCACCAGCCGCTCATCCGCGGCGGCCTGTCGGGTCAGGAGACCGACATCCGCATCGAGGGCGCCGAGATGGGCAAGACCCGCACGCGCCTCTCCGAGATCATCGCCAAACACTGCGGCAAACCCGCGGAGGTCGTGGACCGCGACGTGGAGCGCAACTTCTACATGTCCGCCGAGGAGGCCGTGAAGTATGGCCTCGTGGACGAGGTCGTCCCCTACTCCAAGGTCGTCGGGCGCTGACGATGGCCGCCCCCAAGACCGCGTCGCGCCCCGCCCGGCTGCCGCTGCTCGCGGTGCGCGACGTCGTGGTCTTCCCGCACATGGTGCTGCCCCTGTCCGTGGGCCGGCCCAAGTCCGTGAAGGCCATCGAGGCGGCGATGGCGCAGCACGGCAAGTGGCTGGCGGTCGCCGCGCAGAAGGACGTCTCCATCGAGGACCCCAAGCCCGAGGACCTCTACGGCCTGGGCGTGCTCGTCGAGGTCGTCCAGTACCTCAAGATGCCCGACGGCACGCTCAAGGTGTTCCTGCAGGGCCACTCCCGCGTCAGGCTCGCCTCGCTCGAGTACGCCGCGGCCAAGGGCCACTGGGAGGCCGCGCTCGAGTATCCCGAGACGCCCGCCAAGGCCGGGCCCGAGCTCAAGGCGCTGATGCGCCACGCCCTCGAGGTCTCCGAGGAGCACGCCAAGCTCTCGCGCCGCTCCCCCGCCGAGGTCGCCGCGCTCGCCTCCGCCGAGGACCCCTCCGAGCTGGCCGACAAGGCCGCCGCCGCGCTCATCGTCAAGGCCGCCGACCGCCAAGCCCACGCCCCGCCCGGCGCGTCTGCCGCTGCTCGCGGTGCGCGACGTCGTCGTCTTCCCCCACATGGTGCTGCCCCTCTCCGTGGGCCGGCCCAAGTCGGTGAAGGCCATCGAGGCCGCGATGGCGCAGCACGGCAAGTGGCTGGCGGTGGCCGCGCAGAAGGACGTCGCCATCGAGGACCCCAAGCCCGAGGACCTCTACGGGCTGGGCGTGCTCGTCGAGGTGGTCCAGTACCTCAAGATGCCCGACGGGACGCTCAAGGTGTTCCTGCAGGGCCACTCCCGCGTCAGGCTCGCCGCGCTCGAATACTCCGCGCCCAAGGGCCATTGGGAGGCGGCGCTCGAGTATCCCGAGACGCCCGCCAAGACCGGGCCCGAGCTCAAGGCGCTGATGCGCCACGCCCTCGAGGTCTCCGAGGAGCACGCCAAGCTCTCGCGTCGCTCCCCCGCCGAGGTCGCCGCGCTCGCCTCGGCCGAGGACCCCTCCGAGTTGGCCGACAAGGCCGCCGCCGCGCTCATCGTCAAGGCCGTCGACCGCCAAGCCCTGCTCGAGCTGCTCGACCCGGCCGCGCGCCTGGAGAAGCTCGTGGTCCTGCTCAAGGCCGACGTCGAGATCCTGACGCTGGAGAGGAAGATACACACCCGGGTCAAGTCGCAGATCGAGAAGACCCAGAAGGAGTATTACCTCAACGAGCAGATGAAGGCCATCCAGAAGGAGCTGCGGCAGAAGGACGACTTCGCCCAGGAGATCGAGGACCTCAAGAAGGCCGTCAAGGACGCCAAGATGCCCGAGGCGGCCGAGACAGCGACCTTGAAGGAGATCGCCCGCCTCGAGAAGATGGCGCCTTTCTCCCCGGAGTCCACCGTCTCGCGGACCTACCTCGACTGGATGACGCACCTGCCCTGGTCCAAACGCACGCGCGACACCATCGACCTCGACAAGGCGCAGAAGATACTCGACGAGGACCACAGCGGCCTGCCCAAGGCGAAGGAGCGTGTGCTGGAGTATCTCGCGGTCACCAAATTGACGAAGGGCCTCAAAGGCCCCATCCTCTGCTTCGCCGGCCCGCCCGGCGTGGGCAAGACCTCCTTGGCCAAATCCATCGCGCGCTCCTTGGGGCGCAAGTTCGTGCGCATGTCGCTGGGGGGCGTGCGCGACGAGGCCGAGATCCGCGGCCACCGCCGCACCTACATCGGTTCGCTGCCGGGCCGGCTCATCCAGAACCTGCGTAAGGCCGGCACCAAGAACCCGCTCATCCTGCTCGACGAGGTGGACAAGATGGGCATGGACTGGCGCGGCGACCCCGCGGCGGCCCTGCTCGAGGTCCTCGACCCCGAGCAGAACGCGACCTTCCTCGACCATTACCTCGACGTGGAGTTCGACCTCTCGCAGGTGATGTTCATCTGCACGGCCAACGAGCTCGAGTCCGTGCCCGTGACCTTGCGCGACCGCCTCGAGGTCATCCGCTTCTCGGGCTACACCTTGGCCGAGAAGGCGGCCATCGCCAAGAGCCACCTCCTGCCCAAGGCCCTGGAAGCGCACGGCCTCAAGAAGGGACAACTCACGCTCACCGACGCCGCGCTGGAGCGCGTGGTCGAGGAGTACACCCGCGAATCCGGCGTGCGCCATCTGGAGCGCGAGCTCGCCTCGGTGTGCCGCAAGGCCGCGCGCAAGGTCCTGGGCGAGAAGGCCAAAACCGTCGTCGTGGAGGAGGCCGACCTGCCCAAGCTGCTCGGGCCGGCCAAGTTCCCGCGCGAGAAGTCCTCGCACAACGCCGTCGGCGTCTCGACGGGCCTGGCCTGGTCCGAGGTGGGCGGCTCGACGCTCACCATCGAGGCCGTGGCCGTGCCCGGCCGCGGCGAGGTCAAGATCACCGGCCGCCTGGGCGAGGTCATGACCGAGTCCGCGCAAGCCGCGTTCTCGCACGTCAAGTCCGTCGCCGACGAGCTCGCCATCCCGGCCGAGGCCCTGCGCCGCCGCGACTTCCACCTCCACTTCCCCGAAGGCGCCGTGCCCAAGGACGGGCCTTCGGCGGGCATCGCCATCGCGACCGCCCTGGCGAGCCTGCTCTCCGGGCGCCCCGTCGTCTCGGGCGTGGCCATGACCGGCGAGATCACCTTGCGCGGGCGCGTGCTGCCCATCGGCGGCTTGAAGGAGAAGGTGCTCGCCGCGCACCGCGAGGGCTTGAAGACCGTGCTCTTCCCCCACGGAAACGTGAAGGACCTGGAAGACATCCCGGCCGACGTGCGCGCCGCGCTCAAGCTCGTGCCCGTCAAACACTTCGCCGAAGTGGCCGCGCTGGCCCTCGGCGCGCTGGCCGTCGCCTTGCCCGTCGCGCCGCCGCGGCCCGACGACCGCCAGCGCCCCAGCGCATCCGCGTAAAAGGACTCCCATGCCCAAGAACAACGTCATGCTCACGCCGGGCCCCACCCCTTTGCCGCCCGCGGTGCTCGCCGCGATGTCGGTCCCGCTCATCCACCACCGCACCGAGGAGTTCGGCCGCATGTTCGCGGGCGTCATCGAGGACATGAAGTGGGTCTATCGCACCAAGTCCGACGTGCTGATGATGACCTGTTCCGGATCCGGCGCGATGGAGGCGGCGGTGGCCAACCTCCTGTCGCCGGGCGACGCGACCATCGTCTGCTCCACCGGCGCGTTCGGCGACCGCTTCGTCAACATCCACAAGGCGTTCGGCCTGGCGCCGACGGTGCTCTCGTTCGAGTGGGGCACGGCCGTGAAGGCCGACGCCCTGCGCGCCGCCTTGAGGCAGGCCAAAGGCGTCAAGGCCGTCTTCCTCCAGCACACCGACACCTCCACCGGCGTGGTCAACGACCTCAAGACCCTGGCCGCGGTCGTCAAGGCCGAATCCGACGCGCTCGTCGTCGTGGACTCCGTCTCCGGGCTCGCCTGCGAGCCCCTGGAGATGGACCTCTGGGGCCTCGACGCCGTCGTCACCGGCTCGCAGAAGGGCCTGATGAACGCCCCGGGCCTCGGCTTCGCCGCGGTCTCGCCCAAGGCGTGGAAGGCCGTGGAGACGGCCAAGCTCCCGCGCTTCTACTTCGACTGGAAGACCGCCAAGAAGTCGCTGGCTGAGCGCGAGACGCCGTGGACGCCCGCCATCTCCGTGGTGGCCGGCCAGGCCGCCGCGCTCAAGCTCCTGAAGGCGGAGGGCATGGAGGCCGTCTGGAAACGCCATGACGACCTCGCGGCCCACGCGCGCGCGCGGCTGACGGCCAAGCTCGGTCTGCCGTTCTACGCCAAGGACCCGGCCAACATCCTCACCGGCGTCGTGCTCCCCTCCGACGTGGACGGCGTGAAGCTCCTGGCCGACATCCTGAGGGAGGAGGGCATCTCCATCGCGGGCGGCCAACTCCACTTGAAGGGCAAGATCTTCCGTCTCGCCCACATGGGCTGGATCTCCAAGGCCGACGTCGACGCGGGCGTCGAGGCGCTCGCGCGGCGCCTGTCCAAGGCGAGGGCCTAGACCATGCCCAACCGCAAGCTGAAGGTCCTCGTCACCGACAAGATCGACCCGGCGGGCCTCAAGCCCCTCGAGTCCCACCCGGGCATCGAGCTGCGCTACGAGCTCGCGCCCAAGGACGACGCGCTGGAGAAGGCCCTGGTCGGGACCGGGGCCTGGCTCGTGCGCTCGGAGAGCAAGGTCAACGCCGCTTGGATCGCCAAGGCCAAGGACCTGCGCCTCATCGGCCGCGCGGGCGTGGGCGTGGACAACATCGACCTCGCCGCCGCCACCAAGCGCGGCATCGCCGTCGTCAACGCCCCGGCCGCCAACACTTTGGCCGCGGCCGAGCACACCATGGCCCTGATGCTCGCGCTGGCGCGCCACGTCCCGGCCGCCGACGCGTCGGTCAAGGCCGGCAAGTGGGAGCGCTCGAAGTTCATGGGCGCGGAGCTGGCGGGCAAGACGCTCGGCGTCGTGGGCCTGGGCCGCATCGGCCGCGAGGTCGCCAAACGCGCCGCCGTCTTCGGCATGAAGGTCGTCGGCTTCGACCCCTTCGTCTCCGACGCGCAGGCGCGCGAGGCCGGCGTCGAGCCGATGTCCTTCCTCGACCTCATCGCGACGGCGGACTTCATGACCCTGCACGTCCCCGGCGGCGAGAAGACCAACGGCATGTTGTCCGGCGCGGCGCTCGCCAAGGCCAAGAAGGGGCTGCGCGTCGTCAACTGCGCGCGCGGCGAGCTCGTGGACGAGGCCGCGCTGGCCGAGGCCTTGAAGTCCGGCCGGCTGGGCGGCGCGGCGCTCGACGTGTTCTCGGCGGAGCCGCTCCCGGCCGACAGTCCCCTGCGGGACGCGCCCAACCTCATCCTGACGCCGCACCTCGGCGCCTCGACGGCCGAGGCGCAGAGCCGGGTCGCCACGGAGCTCGCGCAGGCCGTGCTCGACTTCCACGAGAAGGGCATCGCCCCCAACGCGCTCAACCTCCCGGGCTTCGACCCGGCGACGGTCGCGGCCTTGGGCGAGTGGCTGACCTTGGCCGACGCCATGGGCCGCTTCCTCGCCCAGGTGCTCGAGGGCGGCGTGCGCGAGTTCAACTGCGTCTTCGAGGGCGAGTTCAAGCCCGGCGAGCGCCGCCCGCTCGGCGTCGCGGCGCTCAAGGGCCTGCTGACGCCCATCCTCGGCCCGTCGGTCTCCTGGATCTCGGCCCCGGCCTCGGCCGCGGAGCGCGGCATCCGCGTGGGCGAGGCCTCCGAGCCGCGCGCCCGCGAGAGCCTGCGCCAACTGACCCTGACCGCCGTCACCGACGCGGGCCCCGTGTCCGTCACCGGCGCCGTGCTCGCCGCCGGGGAGCCTCGCCTCATGCGCCTGGGGGCCATGCGCGTGGACCTGCGCCCCGAAGGCAAACTCATCGTCATCTCCAACCAGGACGCGCCGGGCGTCATCGGCCGCGTCGGGAACCTCCTCGGCAAGGCCGGCGTCAACATCGCCGACATGCGCGTGGGCCGGCGCGCCCCTCACGGGGAAGCCGTCATGATCCTCAGCGTGGACGACGCCGCGCCGGCCGCGGTGCGCGGCGAGCTCTCCCGCCTCGACGGCGTGCGCCGGGTCCACTGGGTCGAGCTTTGAAGACCCCGGCTTCCTGCCCGGGCTGCGGCACGAAGCTGGACCCGGAGATGGAAGCCTGTCCCAACTGCCCCTGGTCCTTCACGGGGCAGGAGGAAGGCGAGAACAACCCCCTCAAAGCCGAGTCGCGCCTGCGCGACCTGGCCCTGCCCGTCGCCTTCTTCGGCCTGTTGGGCTGGGGCATCTGGCGGCTCGGCCTGGGGCTGCTCGGGGCGGGCATGGACGCCTCGCAGGCCGAGACCGGCTCCTTGTCCACGGGCGGCGGGCCGGCCACCAAGGAGCAGGTCGCCAAGACCCTCGAAGACTCGATGAAGCAACTGGGCGCCGAGGGCCCGGCGCCGGGCGGCACCGTGGACCTCGTCGCGCAGCTCGACGGCCGCCCGCAGCCGGGCGGCTCCGCCGGCGCGGCGAAGACGGCCGGCGCGGAGCGCGTCGCGGTGATGCCCGCCGACGACGCGACGGACGCGGGCGAGGGCTCGGGCACCATCTCCATCCAGAAGGAGGCTCCGGGCAAGGCGGCGCGCGCCGTGAGCGAATGGCGCCTGCGCGGCCGCGTCTACGACCTCGTCACGCTCAAGCCCATCGCCGGCGCGCGGCTCGTCTTGTTGGACAACCAGACCAACGCCCGCGCCGAGACCCTGACCGGCGCGGACGGCCGCTACAAGACCGTCCTGCCCCCCCTCGAGGGCCGCGGCTACGTCGTGACCATCAGCAAACCGGGCTACGCCCAGTCCTACGCGGGCCCGGAGAGCGCCGGCGTCGCCGACCTCGACGCGGGATCGCGCAAAGAGCTGGCCCGCCAGCTCGGCCGCTCCGTCGAGGCTCCCGCCTCGCTCGAGCCCGGCGGCTCCGAGCCCCTCGTCACCGACTTCTTCCTCGCTCCACGATAACAGAAGGGTCAGGCACTTCGTTAGGTCCGAGCGGGCGCCGAGATCGGACCTAACGAAGTGCCTGACCCTTCTGTTATGGCGCCAGGGCTTTGGTGACGGACTCGACGAACTGGCGCTTGGCGGGCTCCTTGCCGAGCTGCGACTCGTACTCGAGGGTGTAGAGCGCGCGGTCCTCGTCGGGGTGCAGGGCCTGGATGCCGCCGAGTACGGCGCCGATGGCGACCGTCGCGGGGCGCGGGCCGGCGGCCCAACGCGCGGAAGCCTCCGCGACGCGGGCCATCTCGACGTCGAAGGCGGAGACCTTGCGGCGGCGCGCCCCCTCGAGCCACTCGCGCGTGGCGAACAGCGGGGAGGGCAGCCCGGCGAACGGGCCGCACTTGGGCGCGCGGCGCGGGCGCGGCAGGGCGTTGTCGATGCGCAGCTGGTGACCCTCGTAGGACTCGAACTCCGTCGGCACGAGCAGCTTGTCGGCCGCGTACTCCTTGTCGAGCGCCGCGGCGGGCCCGCCGTAGAACACGCGCGTCGCGCCGCGCTTGACGAACTCGTCGAGGGCGCCGGCCATGATCTCGCCGAAGTTGGTGTGTTTGGCGGCGACGACCACGGTGGCCTGGTCGCCGGTGCGGAAGTAGCTCAGGCGCCAGGACTCGTTCTCGTAGACGCCCAGCCGCGAGGCGGCCCACTCCTTCTCGAAGAGGTAGGCGTAGCCGTAGACCACGTTGTCGGCGCGGTACGGCGAGGTGGCGAGCACCTTGCGCAGGGAGCGCAGGGCCGGGGGCACCCACACGCACGAAGGGCAGGTCAGCGTGCGCACGAGGGGGCCTTGCCCCTTCGCCAGCTCGGTGAGCACGCCCCATTGCGCGCGCGCGTGCAGGAACAGGTCCTGGCCGTGGAAGGCGCAGTAGACCAGGCGCGGGCGCAGGCCGGGCTCGGGCGAGAGCACGAAGGCCTGCTTGCCGTAGCTGACGTAAGGCGCGCGCAGGCGGTAGAAGCGGCGGTAGCCCAATGCCCGGTACATGGGCACGAGGTCGTCGAAGGAGCCGAGGTAGAAGTCGAGGTTCCAGCGGCGGCGGCGCAGGAACGGGCCGGTCGTGCCGAAGCGGCGCTCGGCGTAGGCGACGGGCTCCTCCATGAGCGGCGTGCCGCGCAGCGCGGCGGCGACGTCGGCGCCGATGCCCTCCTCCTCCAGGAACTCGGGGCCGTCCCCCGCGCGCGCGGCGACGGGGATCCGCGTCAGCGGCGCGCCCGGCGCCAGGTCGTGGTAGCGGCGCACCTCGTCGACCAGCTTGGCGATGTCGGTGGCGCCGCCGGGGTCGAAGGCCTCGAGGGCGCGTCGGTACTCCTCGAGCACGTCGCTGTCGACGCCGAGGCCGGCGCGGACGTCGTCGGCCATGAGGCGCCCGCGCGCGCGCAGTAGCACGCGCATGCCGGACAAGCCCATCCAATCCGCCTGGCGCAACAACTCCTCGCGGACGAGGTCCACGCTCTCGCGCTGGATGGCGACCGCGAGCAGCGCGAGCTCCGGGTCGTAGACGTGTTTGCTCTTGGCCGCCCGCGCGGGGGCGGCCAAGACCGCGAGCGCGAGCGCCGCGCTACACCAGCGCGGCAAGCTCGACGGGCTTCTCGCCCACGGACGAGGCGACGGCCGCGTGCACGACCTTGCCCTTGTACACGTTGACGCCCTTGCGCAGGGCGTCGTCGCGGCGCACGGCCTCCTCGAGGCCGTGCCGCGCGATGTCGCGCGCGTATTTGAGCGTGACGTTGGTCAGCGCGTAGGTCGAGGTGTTGCTCACCGCGCCCGGGATGTTCGGGACCGCGTAGTGCAGCACGCCGTGTTTGACGATGACGGGTTTGTCGTGGCTGGTGACCTCGCAGGTCTCCACGCAGCCGCCCTGGTCCACGGCCACGTCCACGATGACCGAGCCGGGGCGCATCTTCTTGACCATGTCCTCCGTCACGAGGGAAGGCGCCTTGGCCCCGGGGATGAGCACGGCGCCGATGAGCAGGTCCGAGCGGACGACCGCGTTCGTGATGTTCTCGTCGTGGCTCATCAAGGTCGAGACCGAGTTGCCGAACACGTCGTCGAGATAGGCCAGGCGCGGCGCGGAGACGTCGAGGATGTTCACGCGCGCGCCCATGCCGATGGCGATCTTGGCCGCGTTGATGCCGACCACGCCGCCGCCGATGATGGTGACCACGCCGCGGGCCACGCCGGGCACCCCGCCCAGGAGCACGCCGCGACCGCCGTGGTGCTTCTCCAGGAACTGCGCGCCGAGCTGGACCGACATCTTGCCGGCGACCTCCGACATCGGGGTCAGCAGCGGCAGCGAGCCGTCTTTGAGCTGGATGGTCTCGTAAGCGACGGCCTTGACCTTGGCCTTCATGAGCGCCTTGGTCAGCTCGGGCGCCGGCGCCAGGTGCAGGTAGGTGTAGAGGATCTGGTCGGCGCGGAACAGGCCGTACTCCTCGGGCAGCGGCTCCTTGACCTTGACGACCATCTCCGCGTCGGCGAAGAGGCGCTTCTTGTCCACGATGGCCGCGCCCGCTCCCTTGTAGTCCTCGTCCGTGATGCCGGAGCCGAGCCCGGCGCCTTTCTCGATGAGGACCTTGTGGCCGTCTTTGACCAGGGCGCGCGCGCCGCCGGGCACCAGGCCCACGCGGTGCTCGCGGTTCTTGATCTCTTTGGGGACGCCGATGATCATGGGGATGTCTCCTAGGGGGGTGTCAGGGAAGTCCGAAAGAGGCGGCGAGCTCGCCGAGGGTGGCGGAGCCGCGCGGGAAGCCGGGCACGGTCTTGAGGACCTTCCCGTCGCGGTCCGTGGTCACGAACAAGGGCACCCCGCGGGCCCGGAAGGCGCCGTCGGGGTCCAGCAGGGCGTCGGGGCCGAAGCGGGCGGCGAACGGGGCGATCTCCTCGAGCGTGGCGAGGCCGACGACGACGCGGCTGGCGACGCCTTTCTCGTCGAGGTAGCGGCGCAGGCGGATGACGTCGCCCGAGACCTGATGGCAGACGCCGCACCAGGGGGCCACGAGCACGGTGAGGCACTTGTCGGTGGGGCAGGTCGCCAGGGACGGGCCGGTCGCGCCGCCGAGCGTCTTCAAGCGCACGTCCGGGAGGGTCTTGGCCGCGCCGGTCCCCTCCCCGCCGCAGGCGCACAGGGTCAACGCCGTCAGCACCGACGCGAAGAACCTCACCCGCTGATTCTAGCAAACCCCCGCCGGGGAGGATGGGTCTTTAGACCCCCCCCGGGACTGGGGCCGACGGCGCATGTCCGTGCCGGCATGAAGGTTATACTGGTCATATGAGGAGGACGCTCGCCGCTCTCGTCCTGGTCGTCGGCGCGCTCAGCGCGCCGGCGCGCGCCTCGGACATGGGCGCGGCCGTCGCCTTCCCCGGCCTGCCCCTCAAGAGAGCCGTCGCGCTGCCGCGCGCGTCCGCCGAGGCGGTCCTCTTCGAGTCGGGAGACAGCGTCCCTCTCGAAGCGCCGTTCATCGAGCTGTTGGTGCGCGGAGAGGCCGCGCCCGGCGCGCTGCGCGTCGAGGCCTCGGTGCACGACGGGACCGCCTGGGGGCCGTGGACCGCCGTGACCGACGGCGAGGCCGACGCCGCCGGAACCTTCTGGTACCGTTTCTCGCTCTCCGGCCCGGCGGGCGCCGCCGTGCGCCTGCGCGCCGTGGGCGGCGCCGACGCGCCCGCGTGGATCCTGCTGCGCGCGGTCGACGCGGTCCACAAGGACCCCGGCTCAGCCGCCGCGTCGGGCGCGTCCGCGCTCGGCGGAACGCTCGCGGCGCCCCCGCCCCTGGGCGGCGCTCCGAGGGGTTCAGGCCCGCCCGAGCCCGTCGTGCGCCCGCGCGCCGATTGGGGCGCCGCCGCCGCCGTCAACCCCTACGAGATGATGATACCGGGCGGCATCTCCGTCCATCACACGGAGACGGACTCGCCTCGCGGCGAGGCCGCCGCGGCCCGCCTGCTGCGCTCCATCCAATCCTTCCATCAGCGGGGCCGCGGCTGGAGCGACGTCGCCTACCACTTCCTCATCGACGCCGACGGCCGCGTCTGGCAGGGCCGGCCCGGCCCCGTGGTCGGGGCGCACGTGCGCGACCGCAACGACGGCAACATCGGCATCGCGCTGATGGGCGACTTCGAGGACCCCGCCGGCCGCCAGCCCACGCCGCAGCAGATGGAAGCCCTGCACGCGTTGGCGGCCTGGCTCGTCTGGCGCTACGACATGCCGGTCACGCGCATCCTCGCCCACAGCCATCAGGAGCAGACCGCCTGTCCCGGCGCCGCCCTCTTCGCGCGACTGCCCTCCGTGCGCGCCGAGGTCGCGGCCCGCGTGGCCGCCGCCGACCCCGTCGCGGGGGTGTCGCCGTGAGCCGCGTCCTCCTGCTGCTGACGCTGTTGGCCGCCGCCGCTCCCGCGTCCGCCGCGACGCCGCCCGTGGCCTCGCCGTCGGACTGGCAGCTGCTCGTCCAAAAGGCGCGGGCGGCCCCCACCTACGCCCAGGAGGTCAACGGCCACCGCGTCTCCGTGCTGGAGGTGGACCGCGCCGTCGCGGGCCAGGAGTGCCCCGACGCCGGCCGCCCGGGCGGCCGCCGCCCGGTCAACCGCCTCTTCCTGGCCGAGCCCTTGCCCGGCGCGACGGTGCGCGTGTACTACCTGCGCATCGCGGCGTTGTGCGTGGGCTCCCCGGACGAGCCGGACCTCATGTTGTTCATGCTCGACGCCGAGGCCGACGGCCTCGTCGCGGACTGGAGCCTGTGGGACGCCCGCACGAATCGCATCGTCAACGGCATCACCGGCTCGCCGACCCCCGCGCAGCTGCGCCGCCTCGAGGAATACCGCGCGAGCCTGGTCGCGTTGTTCCTCCAGCCCTAGACCGCGCGGCTCAGTGAGGCCGCGGCTTGCGGCGCGGCGGGAAGTCCTTCTTCCAGGGGCCGGACTTGTGGCCCGCGTGCGGCGCGGGCCGATGAGGCGCGGGCTTGCCGGCGCGCGGCGCGTGCCCCGGCTTGGCGGCGGGCGCGTGGTAGGCGGCGAGGTTCTTCTCGTGTTCGGCGAAGAGGTCGGGCGCGGTCATGGCGACGAAGCGGCCGATGACCTCCTCGAGCGTCATGTCCTTGCAGGCGCGGCCCCACTCGGGCGCGAGCAGGCCGGCGGCCTTGGCGTAGTGTTTCTGCTCCAGGAAGCGGGGCAGCAGGCGCGAGACTTTCTTGAGCGCGACCTCGCGGCGGCCGGGGATCTTCCCCTCCGTCATCTTGCTCTTGGTCATGTGCTCGAGCCGGTTGATCATGTAGCGGTGCGACGGCGCCACCAGGCTGATGGCGATGCCGGCCTTGCCGCTGCGCGCCGTCCGTCCGATGCGGTGGACGTAGACCTCCTGCTCGCGCGGGATGGAATAGTTGATGACGTGAGTCAGGTCTTTTACGTCGAGCCCGCGCGAGGCGACGTCGGTGCAGACGAGGACGTTGACCTTCTTGTCGCGGAAGGCCCGCATCGTGCGCTCGCGGTCGTCCTGGGTCTTGTCGCCGTGCAGGGCGTCCACGCGGTAGCCCAGCTCGGCCAGGTGCATGGCCAGGTCCATGACCAAGGACTTGGTCTGGCAGAAGATCAGGCCGTAGAAATCGTCGGCCAGGTCGATGAGGCGGCAGAGCACCGGCGGCTTGTCGCGCTCGGGCACGACGAAATAGACCTGCTCGACGCCTTTGGCGAGCACCTCGCTCCTCTCGGCGCGCGCCTGCCGGGGCTCGCGCAGGTAGGCGTCGGCCACGCGGCGGACCTCGGGGCTCATCGTCGCCGAGAACAGCCAGACGTGGCCGTGCTCGCGCGGGACGGCCTTGAGGATCTTCTCGAGGTCCTCCTTGAAGCCCATCGAGATCATCTCATCGGCCTCGTCGAGCACCACGGTCTTCACGCCCTTGAGCGAGAGCGCGCCGCGGTCGAGATGGTCGATGACGCGGCCGGGCGTGCCCACCACGATGGCGGGCCCGCGCTTGAGCCCGTCGAGCTGCTCGCCGTAGCCGGTGCCGCCGTAGATGGCGATGGCCTTGACCCCTTTGTGCTGGCCGAACAGGTTCAGCTGTCCGCAGACCTGCAGCGCGAGCTCGCGCGTGGGGCACAACACCAGCGCCTGGACCTGCCGCAGCTGAGGGTCGGCGTGTTCGACGAGGGGCAGGCCGAAGGCCGCGGTTTTGCCCGTGCCCGTCGCCGCCTGGCCCAGGAAGTCGGTCTTGCCCGACAGGAGCACGGGCAGGGCCTGCTGCTGGATGGGCGTGGGCGTGACGAAGCCCAGCTCCCGGACCGCTTGGGCCACGGGCGCGCTCAGCTTCAGCTCGTCGAAGGTCTTCATCCGGCCTACATGCCCGCCGCGACGGAGACGAGGGCCTCGAGCGCCTTGGCGTCGCCGAGGGCCTTCGCGAGGACCGCGTCCTGCTCGGCGTTGGCCGGCACCCCCAACGAGCGCCCGAGCAGGACCATCTCCGCCATCTCGGCCGTGTCGCCGGACTTGGCCGCCTTGGCCAGGCGCGGCAGGTTCTCCTCGATGACGCGTCCCTCGTAGTGCGCGAACAGCCAGGGCACGACGGAGGCTTCCACGACGGCCTGGACGTGGGTGCTGCCGCCGCCGCCGCCCGTGCCGCCGAAGCAGTTGGAGTCGGAGCGCTTCACCCCGCCCTCGTCGATGGTCGTCACGGTGCAGCTGAAGTTCCAGCGCGCCTCGCGCGAGATCTGCGCCAGACGCTCGATGACGCCCTGGCCCGCGCGCTCGACCTGCCCGGAGAAGGTCATCGCGTAGCGGTTGGCGTAGAGGCGCGTCTGGGTGTTGCGCGAAGCCGCCATCATGCCGGCCGAAGGCGCCTGCGCGCCCCCCGCGGCGCGCGCCGCGGCGTCGGCCGCCGCGTTGAGGTTGAGCCCGCCCGCGTTCTTGGCGCCCTCGTACCAGACCAGTTGTTTGCCGGAGCCGGTGTCCTCGACGCGGGTGCGGTAGTTGTAGGTGTTCTCCCAGGTCTTGCTGATGTTGGCCGCCGCCGCGTCGATGCCCTTCATCGTGGCGTCGAAACGCGCCCAGGCCGCCGCCGCCGCGGCTTTGGCCTTCTGCGCCTTCACGTACGGGTCTTCGATCTCGTAGCGGACTTCCTCGACCTTGGTGGTGGCCGCCGCGTTGCTGAAGTCGTCCTGGGTCTGGAAGACCTTGGCGCGGTAGCGAGCCGCGGCCGGGTCCATGAGCTTCAAGATGGGGTACCGCGCCTCGAGCGGCTTGCGCACGAAGGCGCCGACCTGCTGCGAACGGGAGGCCCGGTACGCCTCGACGCCGTCGTAGCCCGCGTGACGGGCAGTGTCCGGGCCGATGCCGCTGAGCTCGACCTCGACGGAAGTGCCGTAGGCCGCGGCGACGGCCCGGCGCAGCGCGCGCATCCGGCCGTCGACCTTCTTGCCGGTCTCTGAGTCGAGGTCCTGGCGCGAGAGGCGAGCCAGGTGGTAGAAGCTGGTCAGCGGGCGGCCGGCCTTCTCGGCGGCCTCGGCCTTCGCCCAAAGATCGGCGGCTCCCGCCCCCGGCGCGGGCGCCGCGCCCGCGGCGCCGAAGTCCGTCTTGAGGACGTTCTGCATGCGCGTGATGGCCGCGCGCGCGAGGGCCTCGCGCTCCTCGGCTTCGGGCAGGCCGTCGCGGACCTTGAGCGCGTCGCCGTCGAGCACGGCGCGGTTGTTGGCGTAGAGCCGCGCGACGGAAGCCGGGCTGGGCTTGGGGCCTCCGCGCAGATAGCGGGCGTATTCCTCGAAAAAAGTCTGCAGCTCGGAGCGCTTGAGCCAGGAGGGAAGCTGCTGTCCCTCGATGGAGAGCGTGCCGTGGCGATTGCCGGTCAGCGCCCACAAGTTCTCGTTCGGGTCCTGGATGCGGGGGTTCCCGGAGAGCTGCGGCTTGAGGTAGAACCCGCCGAGCACGCTGACGACGGCGCTGCCGGAAGGCTTGCTCGCCGCGGAGTTGCCGAGAAAACGGAAATGCCCCAGCACGATGACCTGCTCGAGCCACACGCGGTGGCCGGGCGCGGGCTCCAGTCGGGCGTCCGTCAGGCTCAGCTTGGAGAAGGTCGCGTCCTTCAGGCGCGTCTTGAGCCCGACGGTCAGCACGGTGGCCGGGCCGACGCCCTCGATGACGATGGGGCTGCCGCCGATCTCCTCGCCGAGCTTGAAGCGGCCCGCGCCGAGGCGGAACAGGTCGCCGGGCTTGGAGTCCGTCAGCGCCGCCGCGAGCCCGGCGGCGTCGAGGCGGGTCGTCCGCCCGCCGCGGACCAAGACGGCTTCCGTCAACGGCCCTTGGGACAGCCACGCGGCCGTGAAGGCGTCATACTTCGCGATGCGCGCCTGTAAAGCGCTCCAGTCGTAGTGCGTGTGGCCGTGGTTCCCGTAGTACTTCTCGATGGGCTGCGAGGCGGCCGGCGGGCCGCCGGCTCCGGCGCAGCCCGTGAGAGCGGCGAGCGAGAAGACGGCGAGCGCGGCGGCGGCGAGGGCGTTGTTCATGGGCTCCTGTCAAACGAGAAGGCCGCCCCTGAGGGGCGGCCTTCGATGCGGCGCGATGGCGCGTCGAGAGTGGCTCCGCGTATCGGACGCTCCTCAAAACGGAGACGGCTTATTTTATGAGTTTTCCTTTGGAATCACAACCGCTAGGAAGGGCCAGAAAGAGGTGCTTCTCCACGATGAGCTGGAAGCACGACTTCAAGCTCGCCGGAAGGAGCCGCGCACTCCTTCCGTCCAGACATCCCTACGGCGAGCCCTAGAGTACCGCCAAAGGCTCGATAATGCCCCAGGCCTGAGCCAAGCCGCGCTCGCGCGAGAACTGGGCGTCAGCCGAGTCCGCCTGACGAACCTCCTGCACCTGCTGAAGCTCAATCCCGAGGTCCAACGGCGCGTTCTTTCGCTGCCGAAGACGACGGCGAGGCGCTGCCTGCTCTCCGAGGAGCGCCTCAGGACGATAGCCCTCCGATGCTCCGGCGGGCTGCAAATCGGAGAGTTCAACAAACTGCTTCGGGCGGTGAGCCGTGCGTATGCGGAGAAAACCCCTCCGGTATCCCCCGCCGGGACAGGCCGCCTTGGCGCAGCCAAAGCCGCGTCGAGGCCTCGGCCCTGCGGATGAGGTCGGCGCTTTTCGAGAAATCGAAAGGGGTCACCTCGACCGGACACAGGGGCGGGACCACGGCCATCTCGACTTGGCTGGACATCCCCTCCAAGTCGCGGACCAGGCGTCGGTTGATGAGCAGATTCAACGCGTGCAGCGCCGTCGCGGCGGCGCCGCGCGGAGGCGCGGTGAGCGCGCATGAGAACCCGGTCGAGAGCGCGATCACCTTGGTCGCGCCTAGCGCGACGGCGGTCGAAACCGGCGCGTTGTTGGATAGTCCTCCGTCGCCGAGATATCGGCCCTCGTGCAGCACCGGCGGAAAAACGGCGGGGATCGCCGCGCTGGCGAGCAAAAGATCCATTGCCGGTCCCTCGCGGTAGACGCGCTCGGACCCGTCCATAAGGTCGGTTGTCACGACCGCGCAGGGCACGACGGAGTCCTCGAGCTTACGACAGGGGATCTGAGGCTCAAGAATCGAACGCAGGCGGGAGGGGTCCGAGACATGGGACGAGCGTCCGCTCAGCCCAAGATACCCTTGGACGAGCGGAAACGGAAACACGTCGCTTCGAGACAAACCCCGCCAGATGCGCTCGATGCGCTCAACGCCCGCGGGAGTCGGGTCGCCCGCGTAGAAGACGCCGTTGATCGCGCCGACCGACGCTCCCACGACCAAGTCGGGGACGACTCCAGCCCGCGCGAGGGCCTGGAGCATGCCCACCTGCACCGCGCCCAAGCTTCCTCCTCCCGCGAGGACGAAGGCCGTCTTCCCGGAAGCGGATGTGTTCATGACGCCTTCGTCAGCGACTCCATCCCAACCAAGCTCCGAGCGCGGACTTGGCGAAAGGCGTCAGGCGCGTGCGGTTGTAGGCGTCGCCGAGCTTGCGCACGGCTTCGGCCTGGGTCGGATACGGGTGGATGGTCGCCCCGATGCCGGCGAGGCCCACGCCGTTGTTCATCGCGACGGAAATCTCGCTGATCATGTCGCCTGCATGGGACGCCACGATGGTCGCGCCCAATATCTTGTCGGTTCCGTCCTCGACCATGACCTTCACGAAGCCCTCGGATTCTCCATCGAGGATCGCGCGGTCGACCTCGTCGAGCTTCTGGACGAAGGTCCGAACCTTGAGCCCCTTGGCCAGCGCATCCTTCTCGTACAGCCCGACGTGGGCGATCTCCGGGTCGGTGTAGGTGCACCAAGGAATGGCCAACGCGCTGAAGCGCTTGCGGCCCATGAACAGCGCGTTCTGAATGACGATGCGCGCCGAGAAATCGGCGGTGTGGGTGAACTTGGGCGCCAGGCAGATGTCGCCGGCGGCGTAGATCCTCGCGTTGGCGGTGCGCAGATGGTCGTCGACCTTGACGCCGAACTTGTCGTAGGCCACGCCGACCTTGTCGAGATCGAGGCCCTCGATGTTGGGCGCGCGGCCGACGCCGACCAGGATCGCGTCGAATTCTTTCGTGCCGGAAGGCCCGTGTTTGCTCTTGAATCGAACCGTGCTGACGGCGCCGGAACGCTCGACGCGCTCGATATCGACGCAGCACAAGAAGTCGACCTTGTCTCGGTCGAGGGACTTGCGTACGATCTCGGCCGCGTCCTGGTCCTCGCGCGTTAAAATACCGTGCATGGCCTCGAACAAGGTCACCTGCGAGCCGAAACGCGCGAAGGCCTGGGCCATCTCCACGCCGATCGGCCCGGCTCCGATGACGAGCAAGCGTTTAGGAAGCTCGGTCAAAGAGAATACCGTCTCGTTGGTCAGCGCCCCGGCCTCCTTGAGGCCCGGAATGGGCAAGGTCACGGCGCGAGCGCCGGTGGCGATCACGGCTTTGGCGAAACGCAAGGTCTTGCCGCCGACCTCGACGGCGTCGGAACCCGTGAACCGGCCTTGGCCGACGAACACGTCGACGCCCAGCTTCTTGAAGCGCGCAGCCGAATCGCTCGCGCTGATCTCCGCGCGCAGGCGGCGCAGACGCTCCATCACCGCCGGGAAATCCACGGCGACTCCGTCCGGCACCTTCACGCCGAAGGCACCCGCGCCCCGCACCTGCGCGACGGCGCGCGATGCCCGGATCAGCGCTTTCGACGGCACGCAGCCGACGTTCAGGCAGTCTCCGCCCATCAGATGCCGCTCGATCAAGGCGACCTTGGCCCCCAGGCTCGCAGCGCCGACGGCGGTGACGAGGCCGGCCGTCCCCCCGCCGATGACGACGAGGTTGTAGCGCGGCGCGGGCTCGGGGTTGACCCAGTCCGGCGGATGCACGTTGGACAGGAGTTTGCGGTTATGCTCGTCCATGGGCGAGATCAGTTCGTTCGACATTCAATTCTCCTTTTGATTCATCGGGACCTTGGCGGTCAAAGCCCGCTTGGCGGTCCGACCGACCAGCCAGGCCGCGACGGCAGTGGCGGCCAGCCCCGCGCCGTACAGCGCCCATTCGGCGGGAGTTCTCGCGCGTGAGCCGCCGCGCGCGGCCTCGCCGGCCGCGGCGCCGAGATAGACGTATAAAAAGGTCCCGGGCATCATGCCGATCCACGACGCGAGCGCGTACTCGCTCGCGCCCACCGTGGTCAGGCCGTAGCCGTAGTTGAGCAGGTTGAACGGCAGCACCGGAGACAGACGCGTCAGGAGCACGACCTTCCAGCCTTCCTGACCGACGGCCCCGGCGACCGCGGCGAACGCGGGGACTTTCTCCAATTTGCGCGACACCCAATCGCGCAGAAGATAACGGCCGACGAGAAAGGAGGCCCACGCGCCCACGGTCGAGCCGATGGAGACGAGGACGAAGCCCTTCCAGAGACCGAAGGCGGCTCCCGCTCCCAAGGTCAGCACCGAGCCCGGCAGGAAGGCCACGCAGGCCAGGACATAAAGTCCCACGAATGCCGCCTGGCCCGCGGGGCCGGCGGCGGCCGTCCAGGCCAGCGCTGACGCCAGGAACTCCTTCATCTATTATCCTCGTTGAGCGACCAGTCGTACTCCGTCCAGTCCACCGACCAATCGTCCTCGACCGCCAGCCACTTCTTCACGAAGTTCAAAACGGATTTCTTCGAACCGCCGAAGTCCTCCATGTACCATTTGAAGATCGGAGAGAGATAGGCCGTCGCGCCCGCTCGGCTGGCGTCGTTCTTGGCCCTCTGCGACAAGAAGGTCCGAGCCTGATCGTCGAGTTGGGCGTTCAGGCGTGCCCCATCGTACGCCTCCGAACGCAGGGGCGGACAGCCTTTGGCCGCGCAGACGAGCGCGAAATGGACGCGCGGGTCCTTGTAGACGGGCCGGATCATCTCGTGCTCGACCGCGTTGAGGGTGACGGCCCGGCCGAAGACCTTGACCACCGGCAGCTTCCACGCCTTGTTCGGGTCCCAGACCGGGCCGATCTTCCGGATGGACGCGATCGGGTAATGGTCGAGGATGAGCCTCAGGGTCGCGGCATTGTACAGGTTGATCAGAAAGGCCAGCCGCTCTTCTCGCGGCCGGCCTTTGAAGTCCGCCTCGGCGGCGTTCGCCGCGGCCGCCAACCACGCGTCCAGGGCGGTCGAGTCCTTTTTAAGTCCGGCGTAATCGACGCGGCCGTCCCGTACCCGTGTCGAGAGAGTCGCATTCAACCGCGCCTGTTCGCGGTCGAATTCCGCGGCTCGGCAGATGCCGCTCCCGGACAGGATTAAAAGCAGAATGAGGACGGAATGCTTCATGTTGTATGCTCCTTCCTGTCAGTGAGTCCATCTCGCGGCCCTTCCGTTACGGGGCCGAACTCAACTTCCTCAAAACGGACCGGAACGCCTCCGGCTGGATCGCCGACAAGTGGTGCTTGAAGCGGATGGTCCCGGCGCCGTCGACGATGTAGACGTTCCGCATCGGGCAAGCGCCCGGCGGATGCGCCTGGCCAAGCCGGGCTGCTACGACGTCCTGAGGGTCCAAAAGGACCGGGAAGCCGCACTTCGGCGCGACCTGGCCGGGGAGCGGATCATCGACGGCCAAGATGCTGACGGCCAATATGCGGACTCGCCCGGCGGACTCGCGCAGAACCTCCTCGAGCAACGGGACTCTCGCGCGGCATTCCTCGCAGAGATTCGTCAGCCACAGCACCGTATGGATTCCGGACCTGCCGTCATAAAGCGAATGTTCGCGGCCGTAGACGTCGCGCAAGGTAAAATCGGGGAAGCATCCGCCAAGTTCGGCGCCCGGATGCAGTTTAGCGCGAAGGGGCCATAATAGCCTCCATAACCATAGTGGAATCGTCATCGCTTCTTCTCCCTGTTGGCCGCGGCGCTCACGGACGACACGATGAAGGGCACGAGGAAATTGAACGCGATTTTGGCGTACAGTCCCCACGTCCACGGCCCGCGCAGCAATAGGCCGCCTTGGTTCGCCGCCGACAAAACCGCGCCGACCAGAAGCGCGATCGAGACGCTTCGACGCAGGACGGCGGGGCGCGCCGCATAGGCGAGCGTGCCGAGAATCTCCCCGCTCATCGCTTCTCCGGGACGACCAGCAAGGTGTCGGGATGGAACGCCGCCCAGGCGAACCAATAGGCTTCGAGTCCCGGCAATTCCCGCCCCTCCTCGTCGAAGGCGCGCGCGCCTCCCTTGTCGCGGATGACGACCGTGCGCTTCCCGATCCGGACCCGAATTCCCTTGGCGTCGAGCGCGGAGACGGGCGCGGCCGCCGCGCCCTCGGACAGCGAGACGCCGAAGACGACCGTCTTGCGGGGCAGACGAGAGTCCTCATGCGAGACCGGGAAATAGAGTTCCGGGGAGTCCTCGTAGTTCGCGTAGGGGTCCGCGTCGTAGTCCCGCTTATGCCCGGTGTCGAAGAGGACCGTCTTGGTTCCCGGATGCTCCGCTTTCCAGCGCGCCCAGCTCGTCCGGCGCGCGGGCAGTCGCGCGAGCTTGACTCCCGTCGAGGGGCCGGCGATCGCCTCGGCCATGATCTGGGACCAAAGGCTGCGCGTGCTCCTGTCGTACATCACGAGGTCGCTGTTGTAGAGAAGGCCTGACACGCCGAACTCCAGGACGGCGCCCGCGGCCCGGCGATCGAAGACGATTCCGCTGCGGCAGAGCGGGCAGTAGGTCACGGCGACGGGGACGCCGCCGATCTCGTCGTCGACCAATTCATGCCAGTTAAGCAGTCGGATGGGATAGGCGACGGCTTCCTCGCCCACTTCCAGGCCGAGCACCGGGTCGCCGGGTTTGAGCGCGCGATCCGCTTCCTTGATGGAAGCCTTACGCGGACGGACGAGCGCCGGTATTCCGTCGACGGGCGGGCCGCCGCCGCGAATCTCCTCGCGCGGAATCGCGAGGCGGACCCCGCGCGGCAGGAAGGCGCTGAAAGGATCCGACGGCGTCGGTTCAGCCCGCGCCGCGGCGGTTATAAACAAGAGACAGGAAACGAGCCGGACGACCCTCATGTAGGTCTGTCCCGTTCACGCCCGGTTCGTTACAGTAGGCGGCTTACGACGAACGGAGCTTCTCGACGACCCGGCGCTTGAAATCTTCGACGTCCTGCCCTGCCGGATCGGCCCAGGCCGCTTTCAAAGCCTCGCAGATACGATCCATCTGACGGGCGAAGCGGCCGCAGAACTCGCACTGAGAAAGGTGGATGCGGATGAGCAACCGTCGGTGCCAGGGCTCGGCCGCCAATCCGTCGCCGCACAAGGTCTTGGCGACCTCGCGGCAGTTCGGCATGAACGCCATCATGAGCTTCATCACCGACTTTTTTCCCAGTTCCGCTCCAGGCATTCACGCAGTTTCAGACGAGCGCGATGGAGCATCACTCGCAAGTTGGTCGGGTTCACGCCCAAAACGTTACAAATCGCTTGCGGCTTCTCGCCTTCGACCTCTTTGAGGAAAAAGGCCGTCCTCTGGGAGTCCGAGAGGCCCTCGGCGCATTTCTCGACCCATCCGCGAATCTCCGCGTCCAGAGACTCGGCCTCGGGACCTCGCGGGGGTCGGGACCACATCCCGCCCGCGTCGAAGCGCGCCTCGACGACGGCCTCGATATCGTCGCTTCCCTCCTCTCGCCGCGCCTTGGCCCGAAGGTTCGAGGCCTTATGGTAGAGGATGCCGAACAGATAGGTGCGCAGGCTCGACCGGCCCTCGAAGCGGTCGAGGCTCGAAAGGAAGGCGACGAAGGTCTCTTGGACGACCTCTTCCGCGTCGGAGCGAGACAGTCCTATGGCGAGCGCCCCGGCGAGCAAAGTCGGGAGATGCTCGTTGACCATGGCGGTCAGCATCTCCGACTTGCGCGAACGGATATCCTCGACGCTCCAGCGGCTCGATGTCGCGGCCATATTCGGATTCTATCATTCCTTTTGTAACGTCGCTCGGCTTAGTCAGACTAATCTTCGTCCCTCACCGTCGCAAGGAGGCGTTCCAGATGCGTGTTCTCATCGTGGATGACGACGAAGGCGTGTCGGACGTATTATCGAGGCTCTTCTCTCGTTGGGGTTGGACTCTCGATGCCCGTGGCACCGTATCCGATGCCCATGTGCTTTTCAAGGAAAGACATTACGACTTGGCCGTTTGCGACGTGGACCTGCCGGACGGAAACGGAATCGACATGGCCCATGCCTTCCTCGATGAAAAACCGTTCACTCGAATCCTGATACTTTCGGGTGATCCCGGGAACCTGGATAAGGCCCGGGATTCCGGGCTGTCCGAGTGCCTCCAGAAACCGTTCGAGTTCGGGGAACTGAAGGCTCTCATAGAGACGCCGCGATCTAAGACGCGGTCCCTCTGATCTCATCGATCGACGCGCGCACGTTGCCCAGGCAGCAGGCGCCCTGCGGATTCTTGCGCGCGCAATCGCAGCGTCCCTCCTTGATCCCCTGTTTGATCCGATTCGGGATGTCCGTCGCGCCCGTCTGCGCCAAATCGCGCCGCAGGTCGCCGCGTTTGTGCTCGAAGCAGTAGCACACGAAGACTTCATCGCCCGGGTCCTTCTGCGTGACGGGAAGAAGCGTCTCGTCCTTGCGGATGGTCGCTGCGGCGTCGAAGTACACGACCTCGCAGACCGGATTCGGGCAAAATTCCGCTTCATCGCCGATCTTCTCGCGCGGAATGCGAGCCAGGTGGTGATCAAGGGTTGTTTTCCCCACCTTGCGGCCCGGTTCGCCGCAGATGGGACAGACAAGGACGACGGCCGGAAGACGGCAGCACGCCTCATGCTCGTCAGGAATAGGCTTACTCATGGCCGTCGCCGGCCAGCAGTTCGGCCTTGTACCCCGCAGCGGACACGGCCCGGATCACGGCCTCCGGATCAGCCCTGCCGTCTGAAACGACCGCCGCTAGTCGTCCGGCGAAGTCGATCTCAGCGGATAGGACTCCAGGCACTTTCTCCACCGATCTCTTGATCGCGACGGTGCAGGCCTCGCAATCCATGCCCAAGATGCGCAGAGACAGAACGCGAGCTCCCGCCGGAACGGCGCCGGACCGGACCGAAATGAGCCGTCCCGACCAACTCGGAAAGGTCGCTAGAGCCGCCGCGAACGCTGCCACGATCCATACGCCGGTCTTCATCGTCCGGCTTCCCGAACGGAGTTCGCAACTGCCGTCGGCGCACGCCACGGAGCGCTTTCG
Organism: Elusimicrobiota bacterium; assembly: GCA_033875325.1. Taxonomy (GTDB): domain Bacteria; phylum Elusimicrobiota; class Elusimicrobia; order UBA1565; family UBA9628; genus GWA2-66-18. The sequence continues at coordinate 26,912 of JANRKA010000129.1, forward strand.
ATACGTCAAATAGAAGGCGACGGCGAGAACGACGCCGGTCAGCGTTAGGAAGAACGGACGATATCTGATCAGGCCCGCCGCCAGCCCCAGGCTTCCCAACCCGAGCCCGGTCACGACGAGGGGACCGAGACAGCAGACGGACGCGAGCCCCGCCGAAGCCAGCGCCGTCAGACCGACGAGTTTCTTATCCATCGTGACCTCCGCTCCTTGATTCAAGACTTTCCAGGATCGGGCAGGAGTCCGTGGTGCCGCGCGCGGCGCAGGTCTTGAGCAGGCGCCTCAAAGTCCTCTCCATCGCCCGCAGTCCCGAGATCTTCTCCTGCACCATTTCCAGGCGTGCCTGGGCCTGCCGCTTGACCGATTCGCATTGGCTACGATGGTTGACCCGCAGTCGCAGGAGCTTGGCGACCTCATCGAGCGTAAAACCCAACTCCTGGGCATTCTTGATGAAGCGAATGACGCTCACCGTCTCCGGTGCATAGAGACGGTAGCCCGACGCCGAACGGCCCGCCGGCGACAACAGGCGCCGACGCTCGTAATAAAGAACGGTCTGCAGGTTGACGCCGGCTTGCCGGGCGATCCGTCCGACGGTCAGGCGGTCTTTCATGGATTCTTCCTCGATTCGAGTATAAACCCTATACCCAGGTATGGAGTCAAGTCCTTGTAACGCCGCGCGTCTCGAATGGACTCATCTCCGTGACCCGCTTCCTGCTTCGGGCCGGCCTTGCCTCGGCGCTCGGCGCCGTCGCATTGGCCCTCCTTGCTCCGCTGGTGGATCATGTCCCGGCGTTCCTCTGCGTTTTGGCCCTCTGGACCTTCGTGTCGTGGCTGACCTGGCGACGACTCACGCATGAGCCCCTCCCCGGCATAGACGAGGGCGACCGTATGGCGCTCATCCTCGTCGTCGCCGCGTTTTCCCGGCTGGCCCTCGTTCTCGTCCCCCCGACTCCCTCGACCGACGCCTATCGTTATTCTTGGGAAGGACGGGTCGCCAACGCGGGGCGCAATCCCTATCTTCTCCCGCCGTCTTCTCCGGATCTCGCCTTCCTTCGCCTGGGACAAGACGAACGCATCAACAATCAGGGCCTGACCGCGATCTATCCTCCCCTGGCCCTGGCGGCTTTCCGCGCGATCGCCGCCGTCACGGCCGACACCCGAGCCCAGAAGGGATTCTTCTCCCTTTGCGACCTCCTCGCCTGCGTCCTGCTCATGAGGCTTCTGCGCCGACGCGGCATCTCCGTCGCTTGGGCGGCGGTCTATGCCTGGCATCCCCTCGTGCTCGTCGAGTTCTCGGCGGCGGGGCATCTCGACTCCCTGATGATTCTCGGGCTTCTGGCCGGCCTCGACCTGTGGGAATCCGGGCGCCGCGCACTCGGCGCCGCGGCATGGGCGACGGCGACCTTGGTAAAAGTCGCTCCGATCATACTGTTGCCGTGGTTGTTCTTTCATCGTCCGCGCTCTGCGGCTCTCTTTCTCGCGGTCATATGTATCGGGTTGATTCCGGCCGTTCCCGGCCTTCATGCAGCGCTTCGCGTAGCGCCGGAGAGCGGCATCGCCGCGTTTGCTTCGGACTGGCTCGCCAATCCCAGCCTGTACGCCGTCCTGTGGATGGTCGTCGAGTCAGCGTCCGTTCGCCGTCTCATCCTCGTCGCCGCAGTCGGAGCGTTCAGCCTGCCGTGGGCGCGCCGCTGCGCGGACGACGCCGCGCGCTACCTGTGCGGGATGATCCTCGCCATTCTCCTGGCCAGCCCGGTCGTCCAGCCCTGGTATGTGCTCTGGGCCTTGCCGTTCGCGCTCCTGGCTCCCTCGCCGACCGCCTTGGCTTGGTCCTGGATCGTCGGCTTCATGTATTTCGCGATCGATCCCGCCCTCAGAGAGTCGTCGGCTCGCCTGCCGTGGTGGCATTGGTTGTGGATCGGCGAGTACGTCGTGGTCTACGGACTGCTCGGCCGAAGTCTATACGGGGCGTGTAACGAACGGCGGTCCGGACAGACTCACTTAGCGACCATGGAGATTAAATGAACATCGTGACCGTAGTGGGATTAACCGCAGCCGCCGGCCTCGCCTTCGCCAACGGCGCCAACGACATCTCTAAATCAATCGCGACCTTGGTCGGAAGCGGTGAGTCGGACTACAAAAAAGCCGTCGTCGTCACCTCGCTGGCCGTCGCGGCCGGTGCGGTGCTCGCCTCCGCCTGGGCCGTGAAGATGACCTTGCTCTTCACCAAGGGAATGCTTTCGCCTCAGGTGCAGCTCAACCAGACCTTCGCGCTTGCCATATTGGCCGGGGCTGTGGGCTGGGTCCTTCTTTCAACGCGCGTCGGCATGCCGGTCTCCACGACGCACGCCATCGTGGGCGCCACGCTCCTGACCGGCCTCTACGCCTTCGGATTCGACCAGGTGCTTTGGGGAAGCGTGTGGAAGAAGGTCGCGTTGCCGCTTCTGTTGTCTCCGGTCGTGGCCTTCGGCGCGGCGTGGCTTCTGTTTCGCGGCTTGAACTGGCTTTGCCGCGAGCAGTATTGCCTCAACTGCCACTGGGCCCATTGGGCGAGCGCCGTTTCGAGCGGCTTCGCGCGGGGACTCAACGACACGCCCAAGATCGCCGGCCTCGGCTTCTTCTTTTACGCCGTGCTCGATCCGAACGCCACCGTGGCGCCGCGTTGGTTCTTCCTCGTTCTCACCGCGGCCAACGCGGTGGGCGGGATCATCCTCGGTCTCAAGGTGACCGACACCTTGGCGCACAAGGTGACTCGGATGGACCACCTCGAAGGCTTCGCGGCTAATCTGGCCACGACCGCCATGGTCGTCGCTACGGCCGTGCACGGCTTCCCGGTCTCGACGACGCACGTGTCGAGCTCGGCTATTATGGGCATGGGCCTGAGAAAGGGGACGGGCGGCGTCAATCACGCCATGATCGGCCAGATCGCGCTTGCCTGGCTCGTGACCTTGCCGACCGCCGGCGTGATCGGCGTGGCGACCTACTGGACTTTGACGCATATGGTTCTCCTGCGATGACGGAAGCGCTGTGACTGATATTTTTATGGAGGTTTGACTTATGCCCGCCGACATCGAAGCCGGAGTCCGCGACTATTACGGGAAGACCCTGAAAAGCGGAGCCGACCTGAAGACCGACGCCTGCTGCTCACCCTCGGATCTGCCCCGCGCCGTGCGCGAGGCGCTCGCGAAGGTTAACGACGAGGTCACCTCCCGATACTACGGCTGCGGCCTGACCATCCCGAGCGAGCTGAAGGGACTGAGCGTCCTCGACCTGGGCTCCGGCTCCGGGCGCGACTGTTACATCCTCTCCCAGTTGGTCGGCGCGGCGGGTCGCGTGACCGGCGTCGACATGACCGACGAGCAGCTCGCGGTCGCCGAGCGCAACCGCGCGCATCATGCGAAGGCCTTCGGCTACGGCAACGTCGAGTTCCTCAAAGGCGACATCTCGCGCCTCAACGAGATCGGCCTCAAGGACGCCTCCTTCGACCTGATCGTGTCCAACTGCGTGATCAACCTCGCGCGCGACAAGGCGGCCGTTCTGCGTCAGGCCCGGCGCGTTCTGAAAGAAGGCGGCGAGCTGTATTTCTCGGACGTCTACGCCGACCGGCGCGTGCCCGAGGAATTGAGGAGCGACCCCGTGCTGTACGGAGAATGCCTGGGAGGCGCGTTGTATTGGAACGATTTTCTTCATCTCGCCAAGGACGCGGGTTTCGCCGACCCGAGGCTCGTCGAGTCGCGGCCGTTGGTCCTCGACAAGGGGCCGATCCGGGAACGCGCGGGCCATATCGGCTTCTACTCGGCGACCTACCGGCTGTTCAAGCTCGCCGGGCTCGAGCCCGCCTGCGAGGACTACGGCCAGGCCGTGAGGTACAAAGGGACGCTCGCGGAAGCGCCGCGGGCGTTCGAGCTCGACGGCCACCACCGCTTCGAGGCCGGGCGGATCATGACGGTGTGCGGCAACACCGCGTTGATGCTGGAGAAGAGCCGATACCACCGCCACTTCGACTTCTTCGGCGACATGACGAAGCACTTCGGCATCTTCCCGGGATGCGGGACGAACATGCCGTTCTCGACGCAAGCGAGGAACGACGGTGCCTGCTGCTAAGTGGGCCGACGCCGCCACCACGGCGCATGGCAAGGCCCGCGCCGTGGTGCCGCCCGCCGCGCTCAAAACGTTGTGGTTCAACACCGGGACCCGGTGCAACATCGAGTGCGCGAATTGCTACATCGAGTCCTCCCCCCGCAACGATCGTCTCGAATACCTGCGGCTCCCCGAGATCCTCCCCTTTCTCGATGAGGCCCGGGAGATGGGGGCGGTCGAGGTCGGATTCACCGGCGGCGAGCCGTTCATGAACCCGGACCTTCTCGCCATGGCCGGAGCGTGCTTGGAGCGCGGCTTCTCGGTCCTCGTTCTGACCAACGCGATGGCCCCGATGATGAACAAGAAGAAGGAGCTCCTCGACCTCCGCGCGCGCCACGGTCGGGGCCTGCGCCTGCGCGTCTCGCTCGACCATCACACCGCCGCCGCCCACGACGCCGAGCGTGGCGCCGGCGCCTTCGATAAGGCATTGGCCGGCCTGCGGTGGCTGCTCGACTCGGGCTTTACCGCCTCCGTGGCCGGACGGAGCTTCGTCGATGAGAATGAAACGGCCGCGCGAGAAGGCTACCGCCGCGCGATCGGGCGCGAGGTCGAACTGACGGTGTTCCCGGAAATGGGCGCCGCCGGCGAGCTGCCCGAGATCACGACCGAGTGCTGGGGGTTGCTCGGCAAGGCGCCGGAGTCGGTGATGTGCGCGTCCTCGCGCATGGTGCTCAAGCGCCGCGGCGAGCAACGCCCCGCGGTCGTCGCCTGCACGCTCATCCCATACGACGCGCGCTTCGAGCTCGGTCGTACTTTACGGGAGTCGTGGCGTCCGGTCGCTCTGCAGCATCCGCACTGCGCCTCGTTCTGCGTGCTCGGAGGCGGGTCGTGCACCGCATGACGGCCTCGTCGTCGTTGCCGTGCGTTCTGCTGACGGCCCTGGCCGCCTGCGGGCCGGGGGCGCGTCCCGACGCGTCTTGGGACGAAGCGCGCCTCTCCGTCGCCCTGGCGAACGCCTCGTCCGATGTTCGCCAGCGGGCCGCGTACCAACTGGGCGAACGCCGCCCTGACGGGGCCTATTGGCCGCTGGTCAAGGCGCTGGGCGACCCCAGATGGGAGGTGCGCGCCAACGCGGCGAGGGCCCTGGGGCGGGTGTCGCGCAAAGACGCCGTGGTCCCGCTTTCCCATTCCTTGCGCGACCGCCACTGGTGGGTCCGGGTCAAGACCGCCCAGGCCTTGGGTGAGCGGCGCGATCCGGCCGCCGCGCCCTACCTATCGGCCGCACTCTTCGATGAGAATGAGTCGGTGAGCGCGGCCGCTCGCCGCTCGCTTGCGGAGCTCTCGCGATGATTTTCTTGGCCCCCCTCGTCGTCGTCGCGGCTGCCGCGGCGCCGGTCGAGGTCGCGCTCAAAACGGAGGACGGCGTCGCGCTTGTCGCGACCTACCATAAGTCCGCCGGCGCTCCCGCCGCCGCTCTCGTGCTCATGCCCATGCTCGGAGGCGCGCGCAAGGATTGGGAACCGTTCGCGATCAAGGCCGCGGCGTCCGGGATAGACGTGCTCATGGTCGACCCTCGCGGCCATGGGGACAGCCCGAATCCATACGGGCAGCGGCCCGGGGACTGGGACAAGGCGCGCTGGCGGGAGGTCGACCGCGATCCCGGCGCGGCGGTCGCGTGGCTCGAAGGCCGCGGCTTTTCTCTTTCTTCGATTTTCCTGGGCGGCGCCAGCATCGGAGCCTCCCTCGCATTCCGGCGCGCCGCCTCCGACCCCCGTCTCGGCGGCGCGGTCTTGATCTCCCCGGGAGACAACCCCAAGCGCGTTCCGGTTTCGGAGTTCGCCGCGAACTATGGACGACGGCCCCTCTTCGTCGCCTCGGCCGCCGACGACTCCGATTTCGACGCGATCGCAGGCCGCCTGGCCTCGTCCGTCGCGGGGCCGGTCGAACGCCTGCGGTTGCCCGCCGGAGGGCACGGAACCGATATCCTCTCGCATCCCGTCTCCGGCCCCGCCCTTACGGCGGGTCTTATCGATTGGATGGCGAAGACCGCGGGAGCCGCGCGATGAAGGTCTCCGTCGTTATCCCGACCGTAAACGAGCGCCGAGTTCTGACGGAGTTGGTCGCGCGGCTGCGTTTGACCGCCGGCAGGGGCGACATCGAGGTGATAGTCGCCGACGGCGGCAGCACGGATGGAACTCTTGAGGTCGCCCGGCGCGTCGCCGACAAGATCGTCGAATCCCCCGCGCGCGGGCGAGCCGTGCAGATGCACCAAGGCGCTTTAGCGGCGACCGGCGAGCTCCTGTTGTTCCTGCACGCCGACACGCGCCTTTCGGGCCGCTGGCTCGGGCACCTTCTCGACGCCTGGGCGCGAAAGCCTCGCCCGGGAGCGACCGCCTACCGCCTCGACTTCGACTCGCCCAAGAGGGTCTACCGGCTCATCGCCGGCCTGGGCCATTGGCGCTCCCGCAAGACCGGAGTGCCGCACGGCGACCAAGGCATCGCCTGTCGCCGAGAGGATTACTTGAAGGTCGGCGGCTTCCCTCCGGTGAGCCTTATGGAGGAGTATTTTCTCCTTCCCAAGCTCGCGCGTCTGGGTCCCATCGTCATCATGGAGGAGGCCGCGCGGACCTCGGTACGGCGTTACGAGCACAACGGGCCCGTGTTCAACGCCCTGAGAAACGTCGCCATCATCGCCCTGTTCAAGGCGGGGGTCCCTCCAGACAGGCTGAGGAGGCTCTACTCATGAACTCGCTGATCGTATTCGTCAAGGCGCCGGTCCCGGGAAAGGTCAAGACGCGTCTTCAAATGCCGCTGTCCGCGCCGCAGGCCGCCCGCGTCTACGAAGCCTTCGTGCGGGACACGGTCGACTGCGCACGGCGCAGCGGCGGGGCGGCCGTCTCGGTCGCCTATGAACCGCATCCCAAGCGGCCGGATTTGACCTGGCTGGAGGACTCGCCTCCGTGGTTCCCTCAGGCCGACGGCGACCTTGGCGCGCGCTTGATCGCCGCGTTCGACCGCGCGTTTCGCGCGGGAGCCGAAAAGGTTGTCGTCATCGGAAGTGATTGTCCTGATCTGGACCCGGACATCTTGCGCCAAGCGCTCGCGCGCCTTGACGACGCGGAAGTTGTCCTCGGTCCGGCCGAGGATGGAGGCTATTACCTTGTCGGCTTGCGCGCGCCCAAGCCGCACCTCTTTATGAAAATGGAATGGTCCAACGCATTCGTTTTCGAGCGAACTCTCGAGCGTCTGAGGCTGCGCGGTGAGTCGTTCGCGGTCTTGCCCGAGCGCGCCGACGTGGATACCTTCGGCGACTTGAAGTCGCTCTCGCGCCGGATTTGCGGTCGTGAGAGCGCCGCCTTGCACACTCGCGCTGCCATCGAGGATCTGATTCTCGAGGACCTATTCCGTATGCCCGTTGGAGAAGGCGTTAATCCATGGACAGGAGACAGTAAATGAAGAAGAGAGACGGTCTCATCGTCGCCGCCGCGCTCGCGGGGCTCGTCGCGGCCTCGGCGCCGACGCTGGCGAAGAACGACAAGAAGAAGGCGAAAGACGCGAAGGACGAGACGGTCAAGTGCTACGGCGTCAACAAGTGCGCCGGGCACAACAAGTGCGCGGGAGCGGGCAACGCCTGCGCGGGCAAGAACGCCTGCAAGGGCAAAGGCTGGTTGCCCATGCCCAAGGAGTCCTGCGAGAACATCGAAGGAGGCACCACCCAGGAGCCCGCCGTCGAGAAGTCGGACGCGAAGAAGGACCCCATGAAGGACATGGGCAGCAAGTAGCCGGTCCGCCGGCGGGTTCGGGGCTCGGCGGCCCCGAACCCGCGGGCGACGGACTTACGAACTATTATTAGGAGGATTATATGCCGCGAACGACCTACGCTCACGAAGGACAGGAAGCGCCCGAAGCCACGCCGGTCTACCAGAACCTCAAGAAGGGATTCGGGATGGTGCCCAACGTGGTCAAGCTGCTCGGCCACTCGGGCCCGGCGACCCAGGCGCTGGGCGCCGTACTCGACGTCTATTTCAACAAGCTCTCGCTCGCTCCCCGCGTGCGGGAGATCGCCTACCTGACGGTGGCGCGCGCCAACGGCTGCGCCTATTGCCAGGGCCATCATGTGCCGATGGGCAAGGCCGCGGGCCTGACCGACGCGCAAATCGCACAGCTCGGCCCGGAGGGCTTCGAGAGCCCGGAGTTCGTCGAGGCCGAGCGCGCCGTCATCCGCTTCGCCTACGAGACCACCAAACAGGTGGCCGCGAGCGACGCGGCGCTGGACGGTCTCAAGAAGGCGTACTCGGCCAAGGAGATCGCCGAGCTGACCTTCGTGGCTGCCGCGGGCAACTTCATCCAACGCGTCGGTAAGAACCTCGGCGCCGAGCTGGAGATGGCTCCGGCGCGCTGACGATCACACCGGGGGCCCCGGGTTCGGCGACCCGGGGCCTCCGGTCCATGGAGGTCCAATGGGCCAGTATCTGATCGTGCTGCACGCGGGGAAAGGGAGTCCGGACGGCCTGGCGCGCGTCTTTCACGCCCTGCTCTACTGCAAGGATTTCCTGGAGCGCGGCGTCGGCGCGAAGCTCGTCTTCGACGGAGCCGGGGTCGAGTGGGTTCCCGAGCTGATGCAGCCCGAGCACAAGCTGCATCCGTTGTTCAAGGAGATACAGGCCAAGGGCTCCATCGACGCGGTCTGCGACCACTGCTCCGGGGTGGTCGGCGCTAAAGACCTCGCGCGCAAGGCTGGCGTGCCGGTTCATGGTGACTTCCATGGCCACCCGTCCATCGCCAAGTACGCGGCTGAAGGCTATCGCATCATCGTGATCTGAGGAGGCTCATATGGAAGACAGCGCCCTGGAGTGTCATAGCTGCAACATGAAGGCGGAGTCCGTGCAGACCGGCTGGAAGAAGTGCGATAAGTGCGGGGAGCTGTGGTGCCCGCGTTGCGCCCCGGTCGAGGACCGCTGCTCGAAGTGCGTGGGCGGGACGCTCAAGCCACTCCCATGAGCGGCGAGGCGGGCCGCGCCTGGATCCGCGTCGTCGAGCCCGAGGAAGCCGAGGGCGAGCTCAAGGCCGTCTACGAGGCGACCCTCAAGAAGCGCGGAGCGCTGGCGGCCGTGCACAAGATCCACAGCCTCCATCCCGAGACGCTGACGGCGCACATGGCGCTCTACATGGAGCTGTTGTTCGGGCAGTCGCCGCTCACTCGTCGGGAACGGGAAGCCATCGCGGTCGCCGTCTCGCGGACGAACGGCTGCGCCTATTGCGCGACCCACCACATCGAGGCTCTGGCGCGCTACGAGAAGGCGCCCGACGTCCTGGCGGCCGTCCGTGAGGGGCGCTGGCATTCGCTCGACGCGCGGACCTCGCGCCTATGCGTCTACGCCGAGAAGCTCACCCGCTCTCCCTCCTCGGTCAAGCTCTCCGACATCGGTCTCTTGAGGGACGCCGGTCTAGACGACCGCGCCATCCTCGACGCCGCGCAGATCGCCGCCTACTTCAACTTCGTCAACCGGCTCGTGCTCGGGCTTGGCGTAGGCCTTGAAGAAGACCGCGAAGGCTATCGCTACTAATCCATCCTATTCGTCTCGTCAATAGCCTGCGCGACGTCGGCGGGGCTCAAGAAGTGGGGCGGCCGTTCGGTGGACTACGCCTTGTCTCTTAAGCCGAAAGTATGATGTCGCGATGCCGATTTTAAGTCGGTCGCTCAGAAACCCTTCGGATGAGACCTGAGACTTGCGCTTCGATGAGGTCTCGCACCCTGCGGAACTCATCCAACGGCATCGTCTTGGGATCGGGAATGTTCCAATCAATGGTTTCAACGGACGGGACATAGGGACACTGGTCGCCGCATCCCATCGTCACGACGAAGTCCCATGGTAGCTCCGGAAGCACGTCGAAGCCTTTGGAGGAATGAGCGATGAGTTCGATATCTCTCTCCTTCATTGCCCGTATTGCGGTCTCATTGATCTTGCCGGATGGGCGGGACCCAGCGCTCCACGGTTCGAGAACCCCGGCTCCGAGCTTTCGGGCGAAGCCCTCTGCCATCTGGCTGCGAGAGGAATTCTCCACGCAGACAAAAAGCACCCGGACCGGAGGCCGCCTAGCAGCGCTCATCGCAACTCCAGAGCGTGTCCTGGTCGCGGAGAACGTAGAGTGCCCAGCAGGAGGCAAGCATCGGCCAAGCGGCGAAAAAGAGGAGGTTTCCCCCCTCGAACGGCGACAGGTACTGTTTGTACGAGGACACTGTCGAGATCGCGTGAAGGACGAGCACGAGCCCATAGGTGAGCCTCTTCCTAAAGCCGACGAGGAACCCTACCAGGAGTGCCAACTCGAGCGCGCCGATGAATTGAAACGCGCCCTTGCCCCATTCCGGGAAGAAGTAAAAATGAGAATACACCTTGGCAGCATGATCCGCCCGGACGAACTTGTCCAGCGTCCACATCAGCATCACGAGGAATACGCCGAGTCGGAGAGCGAAGAGAACGCCGGGCAGTTTCGATTCGCCTTTCATCCAAGCCTCCTTCAGCCCCAATAGAGAAACGGTACCAGATTGAAAAGCCAGAGCACGGCCCAGGCCGCGCGAGCGGGCGTGGTTCGGTGTCGACGGAGAAGGACCGCCATGGCGAAAGCCGTCACGACGAGCTCAAGGCCGCTTCCCCACAAGCCATGATGGCGCGGGTCCCAGTAGGAGATGGAGCTCGCGAAGCGATAATCGCTGAACGGGTATAACTGGCGGTGGGCATCGTCGTGATGCAATGGGAAATCTGCGCAAGCGTGAAGGAGCAGGCTCACGGACAGCCATTTAAGGAGATTGTTGCGCGCAGCCAGCGCGATGCCCAAGGCTATCAAGATCAGCGGAAAGGAATGCAGGGAGTCTAAGACGGGCTGGATGGGCGATGAGAAGTAATCGATCCGCCATATCCTGGACTCGGGGACGCGCAGAACCAGCTTTTCGTAGACATAGAAGAGGTAGATGGGCGCGTCCGGCAACGCTCCTCCGAGGAGCGCGGGCCACAGGCGGCGGGCGGGCCGGCTTCCGACCGCCGCGCAGCCGATGAGGATATGGCTCGGAGTATTCATAAGCCCTTCTTATCTGTACGCGGAGGCGGGCCGAGCGTTACAGCGCCGAATTCACTTGACTATTCTTGCCAGGACGGTTCGCAGTTCCGCGACGACCTGCTCGAACGGCGGCACGGCCTTGACCTGCCGACCGATCGAGGCCGCCCACGCCGCGGCGTTTCGGGCGAGAAGGTCCTCGCCGAAGAAATCGTCCACCGTCTTGAAAGTCTCCTTCTTGAACTCACACTTCTTCAAGAAGGCATTCCGGACCGCCTTCCTGTCGAAGTCCTTATTCTTCAAGACCCACCAAAGGTCGTAGAAGTCCCGCGGTCGCGGGACGCGCTCGCGCTGCTGGAGAACCGAGCGCATCTTCTCGGCCAGGATCTCGTCGAGACTGTAGGACCACGCCCGCGCGCCGCGCAGGGAGTCGCTGTAGAAGTGGAATATCTTCCGGTCCTCGGGCGGCAGGACGACTTCCTCGTAGTAGGTCAGGTCGAACTGGATGCGCGGCAGGCTGGACGAGGGGTTGCTCGGGCCGCGGTATTCGACCCGCGCGTTGAACGCCTCCGCGCCCGAGACCTCGCGCAGCTTCTTGAACTCGACCAACTCGAACCCGACGCCGGACATATGCGTCGCGTTGCGGCAGGCGTTGCGGATCAGCGGCTCAAGGCGATCCGGCGGCAGTTCCTTTCGGCAGGTGTAGTCCAGATCCTGCGAGAAGCGGTACTCCTTGAAATGGCACTTGCGCAACGACGTGCCGCCCTTGAATACGATGCCGTGATAGAGCTCCTTCTCGCGCGAAATCCCGTAGAGCATCCAACCCAGGCAGTAGTCGAGCTCAAGGGTGCTGAAGTGGATGCCGGTGTCCGAGGCCAGGCGCTTGAGTTCAGCGATCGGGATCAAGGAAGCCCTCCAAGTTGAAGTTCAGTCGGAGGTTCCACCGGGAAATCTGCGGGCCGGCCTTGGGCCCCTGCGGGTCCAGGAAGCTCACGCCCTTGCTGATGTGCTTGCGCCACAGACGCCGCATGCCGGGGCTCCAACCGAGCCACTCGGCGAGCAGCCCGAGGCGCTTGAAGGCGATGCCGCGGCCCATCTTCTTGGCGTAATCGTCGAGCTTTCCCAGATCAACCTTCTCCTTCGCCTCCCGAAAAGCCTTGGCCACCTCGGCGAACCCGCCGCAGTGTTCCGGCCAGAGAACGGCGTCCAAAAGGGTGCGTTCAAGGTCCGTGATCCAGATCTTTTCCTTGCCGATCCAGGTGAAGGTCGCGCCGAAAAACCTGGCCCTCGGGATGGTTAAAACCCGGTAGGAAACCCCGCCGATCTCCCCCACGTTATTGTGCTTGGTCCTGGGGCTTAGCAGGTAGACCCGGTCGGGGATTTGCTCGGTCAGGTGGTGATGATTAAGCGCCGTCCAAAGGCCGATCATATAGGGCGAAATCAAGCGGGAGGCGATGACGAACTCGTGCTCCGTGTACTCCCCGGAGACGCCGGCCTCGAAGGGCAGGATCATGTACTTGCCCCGCTCAAGGCGCTTTATCCAACGGCGCTTGGCCAGCCGGTAGAGGAAGTTGTTCAGCGAGCCGGGCTTGTCGTGCCAGAGCTTCTTTACGTCCGCGTGCGAGAAGATGGTCTTGCCCGAACCGGCCAACTGCCGAAGGAGGAGGGTACTTTCGGAGCCGAGTCCGTGGATAGTGGTCATAGGGATAATCAGCGCTGTTGATGACTAGTGTAGCAGACAGTATCTAGTTGTCAATACTTCAAGTTCGATAATACTCAGATACGACGATTATCGCCCCGATGCCTATTCCGACGGCCGTACGCCGATGAGGAAGCGCGTTCGGCTCCGACGAAATATTTTCACGAGTATCGGCTTCTAATTCCAACGTTTATTCAAACGGCATCGAATAGTCTGTGCGCGATTTGGCTTTTTGAAACCCTCTAGGATGATAGAGGGTGATAAAGCTAAAAGTGCCGGAGTCAGGCGTACCAGTGGCGCGAGCACTGGTACAAATCGTGGCAGGCGTGCCCGACAGTGGCACAGGATCACTGGTACAGGCCGAGACGCGATAAAACAAACCATCCCCATCATCCCCGCGATATAAGCCCTTTTCTCGCCGGGGAGGGTGGTCAGGAAGCACTGGCGTGCTTCCTGACCACTCTCCCCCAACCATCAGATAAATCTGATTGGTTGTAAAGGATTCGAAAAGGGTAGGTGAGGGATGATGGGGATGGTGAATAAAATAGTGAGAAAAACGGAAGGAGAAAAGTTGGAGACAAAAGAACGAATGAAAACGGAGAGCGGAGGAGAAGAACTGGTAGAGGAAAAACAGGAAGGGAAGCAGGTCAAGGAAAAGGGCGACCCGAAGACCCTGACGGAGAAGATGCTGGACTTGATGGAGCGGCTGGCCGAGTACGGGTTCCTGACGATGGCCGAGATCCACTTCATCTTCGGCAACAAGACCTGGGCGTACGGCGTGATGAACGAGCTGCGGCGGCAGGGGCTTGTCGCGGACTTCGACACGCACATGAGCCCGCGCAAAGGGCATTACCTGACGCACAAAGGCTACCGAGTGCTGGGGAAATTCCACCGGCTGAAGGTCGGCCTGCGCTTCAATTTGGACCGCTACAGCACCTTCATTTTCAGGCACCGGCTGGCCTGCGCGAAGGTCGGAATCACCCTCGCCAAGCACCCGAGCGTCCTAGAGTTCCTGCCGGAAAGCCGGCTCTGGAAGCGCAGGAAGAAGGCGACCGACAAGCTCTGCGACGGTGAATTCTTATACAAGGTCCCGACCCACGAGAAGGCGGAGCGCGTGGGCCTTGAAGTCGAGCTGACGCTCAAGAACCAGGGCAAGCTCGACGAGTCGATGGAACAACTGGGCCGACGCAAGGACCTGGATCAAGTGTGGTGGCTGTGCGGCGACTCGACCACATTGAGGGCGGTCCAACGCGAGGCCAAGCGGCGCGACTACTGGCTTGCCCCTCAGCGCCACTTCTTCATCCTGCTTGAGGACTTCCTCTCTGCCAAGAGCGGCAAGGCCTACTTGATGGACCCGGAGGGCCAGGCGTTCTCAATCGACGCGGACGCGCCGACCTTGCTTCCGCGTCAACCCGAGCCCGAACCGGAGCCGGAAGCGCCGCCCAAGCCCGCCGCCTTTTACCCGGTCCGCGAACTGCCGCAGGCCGTCCCCGAGCCGGAGCCTGCGCCGGTCCCCGCGCCCGAACCCAGTCCGAAAATGCGGACCCTCGCGCGACTTGCCTCCCTGGCGTTGAGAATTCTCAAGTGGACTTGGAACTGGTTCCGGGAATCTTGGAGCCTCTACACCTGCCAAGACGGCACGCGGATACTGAGCTTCGAGCGTTGGCCTCACGTCTGCGCGGCGGCGGGGCTCGCTCTCGCGCTTGGCATCTACCGGCATGGCCCGGCGCTGCTCAAGATCGTGGAGCCTCTTGCCAACCCGCCCGTGCCGCCGCCGACTTGGCGCAAACGGTCCCTCAGCGACTACTCCATCCCGAGTTCCGGTTGGTGGCTGCGCCCGCTCGCGCTGAGTTCCGCCGGGGGGCGCTACCGCTTCACCGCGCGGCTGATGAACGAATACGCGCGCGAGGCCGGACTCTGCGGCGCGGCCGTCTTCGACGTTGAGAACCACTTGCTTGCAAGCCGCTCTTGGAAGAAGGTGTATGTCGAGCGAGGCTTCCGACTCGCGCCCGATTTGTCATTCGAGTTCCGCGGGCCGCGCTCGATGAATAGGTTCCTCGTGATTCTGGTGGATGGTCCGTATGGTTGCGGCAAGACGTGGCGACGCGAGTCGTTCTTGGTCCAGTTCCACTGAGAGAGCTGGGCTTTCGCACGAACACGGGGGATTGGGGCCCCTTAAAAACGAAGACCGGACAGGGCCCGGTCGAAACAGGAGACAAATAAAGAGTCAATCACCGAGCACACCGTCGCAAGAATCGCCGGAGAAGAAACGGCGCAAGCCGCGCCTGCGGCCGGGGCATTGCTTCATGGACCCGGACGAACTGCTGCCGGAGGAGCGTTGGGACCGTGTCGTCGAGCTTCTGGCAATCATGTCCATGCCGGATGCCCCTGCCACTGCGAAGGCGACCAGGTCCGTTTTGATAAGTTAAATTGAATGACGGTAATGATAGAATCCTGACATGGCCAATGATAAGAAACCGCTGAAGTGGGTCGCGATCTACACGCGCAAGTCCACAGACGAGAACCTGGGCGGCGACTTCACGTCGCTCGACTCGCAGCGGGAGTATTGCGAAGCCTTCATCAAGAGCCGCGAAGCCGAAGGCTGGCGCGTGTTCCCCGTGGAATACAACGACCCGGGATATACTGGCGGCAACATGGACCGGCCGGGGCTCAAGTATCTGCTGTCGGACGCGCGCCAAGGAAAGTTCCAAGCCGTCCTCACTTACAAGTATGATCGCCTCAGCCGCAATACGAAGGACTTCCTGCACGTCCTCGACATCTTCGACAAGCACGGGATTGTCTACGTCTCGGTCACCCAGCCGATCGACACCGGCTCATCGGTGGGCCGCCTCATGCGCTCGATCCTCGTGGACTTCTCGCAGTTCGAGCGCGAGTTGATCAGCGAGCGCACACGCGACAAGCGCGCGGCGATGGCGCGCAAAGGGAAGTGGGCGGGCGGCCCGCCGGTGCTTGGCTATGATGCCGACGTGGAGACTAAGAAGCTCGTGGTCAACGCGATGGAGGCCAAGCAGGTGCGCCTCCTGTATGAGACGTATCTCCAAACGAAATCCCTCAGCAAAGCGGCCATCCTCCTCAATAAGCAGGGCTATCGGATGAAGAAGTGGACGACGCGCAAGGGAAACGTCCACGGAGGGCGGCGCTTCAACAAGGGCAGTCTGGACTACGTGCTCCGCAATCCAGTCTACATCGGCAAGATCAGCCACAAAGGCGACGTCCACGAGGGCGAACATAAGGGCATCGTCGAACCCTCGATCTTCGAGCGCGTAGGCCGCATGCTCGCGGCCAACGGCGCTAAAAATACATCGCCCAACCAGGACAAGCACAACTTCCTGCTCCGCGGACTCGTGCGCTGCGGCGCGTGCGGCCACGCCATGACGCCGAACTTCGCCTACTCGAAGGGCCGCAAGTATTTCTACTACAAGTGCATCTCGGTCGGTAAGCTCGACAAATCGGCCTGCCCGACCAAGAGCGCGCCCGCGCGCGAGCTTGAGCGCTTGGTCTTGGACCGCATCGCGTTCCTGGGCAAGCAGAAAGAAGTCGTCAACGAAGTCGTCGAGAGGGCCCGCAAAATGACGGGCACGGAGTTGCCGGCCAAGCAGAAGGAGCGCGTGCGCCTGATCGCCGAGATCGGACGGCAGGAGGCCGAGGTCGGCAACATCACGAACATCCTCGCCGCGCAGGGCCCGGCCTCGCCGCAGTACCGCGCGCTCATGGACAAACTCGGCCAGGTGCAGGAGCGCCGCGAGGAATTGGAGAAGCAGGTCCAGAGACTCGACTGCGAGGTCGTCGAGTTGGAGTCCCGGCAGATCGACGCCGAGATCATCCGGCGCAACATGGAAAGCTTCTCGGGCTTCTACGCCAAGCTGACCCCGCTCCAGCAGAAGGAGCTTCTGGCTCTTCTCGTCGGCGAGGTCGTCTACGACACTCAGCGGTCCAAAATGAAACTGACCCTGCGCCCTCTTCCGGACCTGGGATTCCAGGTTGAGGGCGACAAGGTCAGTTTTGACGAGCGTCTGAATTGGCTCCGGGCCTAGGACTCGAACCTAGAACCTTGCCGTTAACAGCGGCCTGCTCCACCGTTGAGCTAGCCCGGAATGACGAGAGTATATCACTCCGCGGGGGGCCGGGTCAAAGCGTCGCGCGCGGCGCGAATTAAGCGCGTTTGGCGTTTACCCGGATTTTATCGCAGAAGCCTTGATTTTCCGGTCATCCTTGTCTATCCTTGCGGGCGTATGGCCGACCAACCGGTGGACCTCTCGACGCTCCTGACCGACGTGGTGTCGCGCGGAGGCTCGGACCTCCACCTCATCCACGGCATCCCCCCCATCGCGCGCATCGGCGGCGAGATCGGCGCCCTGCCCTACCCGACGATGACCTCCGACAGCATCTTCAAGATGCTGGAGCCGCAGCTCAACGACGTGCACCGGCAGAACCTCAAGACCGAGCTGCGCGTGAACTTCTCCGGCTCCATCCCCGAGGTGGGCCGCTTCCGCTTCAACCTCTACCTCGCCACCGGCACGGTCGGCGCCACCATCCGCGTCATCCCGACCAAGACCTACCCGCTCTCCTCGCTGGGCCTGCCGCCCATCGTCGGCAACCTGGCGCACAAGCGCTCGGGCATCATCTTCGTGACGGGCTCCACCGGCTCGGGCAAGAGCACCACGCTGGCGGCCATGCTCGAGTGGATCAACCAGACCGGTCGCCCCGGCAAGGTCATCACCATCGAGGACCCCATCGAGACCTTGTTCAAGCCCTGCCGCTCCATCTTCGTCCAGCGCGAGGTCGGCGTGGACACGCCGACCTTCGACATGGGCATCATGGACTCCCTGCGCCAGGACCCGGACATCCTGTGCATCGGCGAGATGCGCGACGCGCCGTCCATCCGCGCGGCCCTGCTCGCCGCCGAGACGGGCCACCTCGTCATGACCACTCTGCACACGCGCGACGCGGCCAAGTCCGCGCAGCGCATCCTGACCGCGGTCGGCAACACCGACCAGGAGGCGCTGCGCGAGCAGCTCGCCATGACGCTGGAGGCCGTCGTCTCCCAGGAGCTCCTGCCGCGCGCCGACGGCAAGGGGCTGGTCGTGGCCTGCGAGATCCTCATCGCCACGCCCGCGGTGCGACAGCTCATCCGCGAGAACAAGCTCGAGGCCATCAACGACGCCATCCAATCCGGCGCCCAGGTCGGCATGGTGTCCAAGGACGCCTTCATCAAGAACCTCTTCCAGAAGAAGCTCATCACCAAAGAGACCGCCCTCGAGCACATGCGCAACCCCGACCTGCTCAACCGCTGATGCCGCCCCGCCTTCCCGTAGACGACGCCGCCGCGGCCGCGGTTTACGGCGCCTTCAAGCTCGCCGGTTTCTTCCCCGAGTTCTCGGGCGAGCTGTGTATGAAGGTGTTCCCCCGCTCCGGGCTGGACCGCTTCGCGGAAGGCGAACGCCTGCTCGAGCAGGGCGAGGGCGGGCGCGACCTCTTTCTGCTGCTCTCCGGCCGCGTGGCCATCGTGCAGAGCTTCGGCTCGGCCGCCGTCGAGCTCGCCTCGCTGGGCCCGGGCGTGGTCCTGGGCGAGGTCGCGCTGCTGCGCGACGGCGTGCGCACCGCCAGCGCGGTCGCCATGGAGCCGACGCTCGCCTTCCGCCTCGTCTACGAGGACGTGGGCTACATCCTGCGGCACAACCCGGCCCTGGCCGAACACCTGGCCTCGCTGGCGCGCGAGAGGACGGGCGCGTGAGCCTGCTGCTGGCGGCCGCGTTGTCGCTCGCCTCCGCCGCCAAGCTCGAGAAGACCACGGAGTGCCCCGAGGGCACCCACCGCGTGATGACGAGCAGCGTCTACGCGCCCTTCAAATGCGAGAAGGACGGCAAGGAGGCGCAGAAGGGCTTCGGCGCCGTCTCGGGCCCGCAGGGCTTCAAGTTCCGGCCCAAGTGCCCGCGCGGCTCCCGCCCCGTGTCCTCCGGGGAGGGCGCCCTCCAGCAGTACCGCTGCGTGCGCGCCTCGGCCGGCGACCCCGAGCCCGAGCTCGCCCCCCTCAACCCCTCGGCCGAGCTGCCCGAGGCCTCCGCCGAGGACGCGCCGGCCGAGGACCCTCTCACGCGCGGCTGCCCTCCCGGCAAACGCAAGGTGCGCACCACCGACCCGCTGCGCCCGTTCCAGTGCGTGTCGCAGGCGACGCGCGTCACGCGCCTGGGCGACGACGCCTACCGCCGCTGGACCGTGCCCGGGGAGCTGGCCTTCGAGTACCCGAAGCTGTTCCGGCCGCAGGACAACTGGAAGGACGAGGTGCCGACCTTGGTGTTCACGCTCGACGAGGACCGCGGCGGCAAACCCGTGACCATCACGCTCTCGCGCGTGGACCACGACCAGCCCACCTACCAGGACGTGGACTCGGCCATCGCCAAGGACAAGGAGTGGCAGGGCGCGGCCGACGGCGGCACCGGGCGCGTGGGCCCCGCGTCCATCCCCGCGCGCTTCACCTACGTGGTGGGCGAGACTCGCACCGCCTATATCCCTTTCGGCAAGGACGCCTATTACCTCGTCGTCTACAGCGCGCCGAGCGACTCATACGAGTCCATGCTCCCGGCCTTCAACCGCCTGCTCAAGACGCTCGTGCTGCTCAAGAGGAAGCGGTGAGCGCCTGGACCGTCCGCGACGAGGGGAAGGTGCGCCTCCTTCTGCTCGAGCGGGCTCCGGGAAACACCCTCGTGACCGCGGACCTGCGCGCGTTGGCCGCGGCGGCGCGCGCCCCGGGAGAGGCGCGCGCGCTCGTGCTGGGCTCGACGTTGCCGCGCTACTTCTCCAGCGGCCTGGACCTCGCCCCCATCCTCGCGGCGACCGAAGACCGCCGCCATGAGACCTTCGAGGCGCTGCTCGACGCCTACCGCGCCCTGCTCGAGTGTCCTCGTCCCGTGGTCGGGGCCCTGTCGGGCGTGGCCATGCTCGGCGGCTGGATCCTCGCGATGGGCTGCGACTGGCGGCTGCTCGCCGCCGACACGGGCAAACTCGCCCTCTCCGAGGTGCGCCTGGGGCTGACCCCCACGCCCGTCCTCATCGCGCGGCTGGCCGGCCTCTCCAAGGACCCGCGCCTGGTCAAGGAGATGGTCCTGCGCGGCGCCTCCGTGCGCGCGCAGGAAGCCCTGGACGCGGGGCTCGTCGACGAGCTCGCGCCGGAGGCCGAGGTCCTGCCGCGCTCCGTCGAGTTGGCCCGCAAGCTCGCCAAGTCCGCGCCCGCCGCCTACGCGGCGGTCAAACGCGGCCTGAACGCGCCCTTCCTCGACGCGGCGCTGTGGCGCGACTCGCTGGCCGAGTTCAAGGCGGTGGTCGCGAGCGCCGAAGGTCTCGAAGGCCTGCGCGCGATGGGCGAGAAGCGTCGCCCGAGGTGGGACGACTGATGTTCACCAAGGACCTGTTGACGGGGAAAGTCGCCGTGGTCACCGGGGGCGGCACCGGCATCGGCAAGGAGGTCGCGCGACAGCTCGCGCTGCACGGCGCCCGCGTGGCGCTGGCCTCGCGCGACGCGGCGCGCCTGGAGGCGGCCGCGGACGAGCTTTCGCGCGAGACGAAGGCCAAAGTCATCGCGGTCCCGACCGACGTCAGCGACCACGCCTCGGTCAAGGCGGCGTTCGACAAGGCGGAGGCCGACCTCGGCCCCCTCTCCATCCTCGTCAACGGAGCCGCCGCGAACTTCGTGCGCCCCAGCGAGGCGCTGACGCCGGTGCGTTTCCGCAAGGTCGTCGACATCGTGCTGCACGGCACATTCCACGGTTGCATCGAGGGCGGGCGGCGCATGCTCTCGCGCGGCGAGGGCGTCATCGTCAACCTGCTGGCCTCCTACGCCTGGACCGGCGCGGCGGGTTTCCTCCCCTCCGCCGCGGCCAAGGGCGGCGTGCTCGCGCTCACCAAGACGCTGGGCGTCGAATGGGCGCCGCGCGGGGTGCGCGTCAACGCCATGTGCCCGGGCCTGGTGGACACGCCGCAGTCGCGCGAGCGCCTGTGGCCGGAGGAATGGATGCGCGAAGAACTGCTCTCCGGGGTGCCCGCCGGCCGTTTCGGCACCGAGCGGGAGATGGCCGAAGCCGTGCTCTACCTCTGCGCGCCCGGCGCGCGTTACGCCGCGGGCGAGGTCCTCGTCCTCGACGGCGGCGCCTCCACCGGCGGCGCCCCCTACCTCAACTTCCTCAAGAAGGCCGGCACCATCCGGCGCAAAAAGGCGTAGAAACAGCGAGGGCCCCCCTCGCGGAGGGCCCCCGGTCCGATGCGGCGGTCGTCTTAAGCGTGGACGCCGTCGTGATGCTTCGCGTTGGTCTCGACGTACGCCGACTTGGCGGCTTTGGCGGCGGCGGTCACCGCGTCCTTCTTGGCGGCCGCTTCTTCCTTCACGCGCGCGAGGAGCTCCTCGCCCTTCTCGCGGCGGTCCTTGAGCCAGTCGCCGAGCTGCTCGCGCGTCTCCTTCCCGGAGCGCGGCGCGAAAAGCACGCCGAGCGCGGCGCCGACGGCGGCGCCGGCGATGAAGCCCAACAGCCCGTTGTTGTTGTCGTTAGCCATGGTTGCGTCCTCCACTGATCCCGTTCACCGGCCCTGACGGGCCGATGGACCTAGGAAAGCATTTCCCCCATTGGCCGTCAACGCCCCTGCCGCCCACCATGCAACGCTTTTGAACGGCGGGGTCAGGCCTTGGGCAGGCGGGCGAGGGCGGCCTTGTACTCTTCGATCTTCATGGCCAGCTCCTCCTCGAGGCGCCGCTCGCGGGCGTCGAGGGCGCGGGCGCGCTCGGCCAGCGCCTCTTCCAGCGCCTTGCGGCGCGAGGCGTGCGCGCGCTCGAGCTCGGCGGTCCGCTCGTGCAGGGCGCGGGTCCGGTCGCGCTCGTTCTCCTCGAGCAGCTTCGCCATCTCGGCGGAGGCGGCGAGTTTGGCCTCCTCTCCCGCGCGCAGGCGGTCCAGGTCGCGCAGGCGGTCGCGTTCGGCGAGCTCGGCGCGCAAGGAGGACGCCTCGCGCTCGCGCGCGACGAGGGCCTCGGACGCGCGCCGGCGGTCGGCTTCCACGGCGGCCAGGCGCGACTCCAGGTCCTTGATGCGGCCGGCGTCGGCCGTCTGCCGGCGCTCGGACTCGACCGAGAGCGCGCTCAGGCGCTCCTGCTGCGCGGCCAGGTCGGCCTGCAGACCGGCGCGCTCGCGGGCGAGGTCCTCGAAGGCCCGCTCGCGGGCCAGGCGCAGGGCCTCGTCGTGGGTCAGCCGCAGCTCGGAGAGGCGGCTCTCGTGCGCGGCCTGGCGCTCGGCGTCGGCGCGGGCGCGGGCCTGCTCCAACTCGAGGACGCGGCGCTCGGCGGCCTGGCGCATGTCGCTCTCGCGGCGCAGGGCGTCCTCCTCGGCGCGCCGCAGCGCTTCGGCGTGGCGCTCGCGCAGGGCGGCGTTCTCCGCCTCGAAGGCCCGTCGGCGCTCCTCGAGGGCGGTCTCGTAGCGGCGCGTCAGCTCGCCCTCGCGCAGAGCCCACCGCGCGTCGAGGTCCTTCTCGCGTTTGAGATGCTCCTCGCGCAAGGCCTCCTTCCACGCCTGGTGCTGCTCCGCCAGCGCCCGGGCGGCCCGGTCGGCCTCCGCCGTCTTGGCGCGGAAGTCCTCCTCCAGGGCCCGACGAGCGTGCTCCAACTGGGCCTCGACCGAGCGTTTCTCCGCCTCCATGGCGGCGCGGTGCTCGTCGAGCAAGGTCGCGCGGCGGCGCTCGTGCTCCGCCTCCAACGCGGCGACGCGGGAGAGGTGCTCGGCTTGGCGCGCCTCCTCGCGGCGGCGCGCCTCCTCCTCCATGAGCCGGCGCGCCTCGGCCAGCTCGCCCAGCCGCTCGAGGCGCTCCTTCTCCATCTCGGCGGCCTTGCGGGCGACGAAGTGGTCCTGCGCGCGCAGGCGCTCGGCGTCCTTGCGCGCCGCGTCCTCCAGCAGCCGCTGCTCGCGGTGACGCGCCTCGGCTTCCAGCTCCTGGGCGCGCGCGTCCAGCGCGCGCAGGCGCGCGGCGGCCTCGGCGTCGGCGGCCTTGGCGGCGTCGGCCGCGGCGGCCTGGAGGGCGGCCTTCTCCGCGGCGATCTCCTGCTCGACGCGGCCCAGCAGGCGGCGCTCCTTGGCCTCCCAGGAGTCGTGCAGGCGCTTCTCGTTCTCCGCGTAGGCCCGCTCGGCCTCCTGCGCGCGCTTGAGGTGCTCGGCGTCGAGCTCCAGGCGGCGGGAGCTCAGCAGGGCCTCGATCTCGCGGGAGCGGTCGGCCAGCGCGCGGGCGCGTTCCTCGAACTGCTTCTGGGCCGCGGCGTCGAGCTGCGCCCGGGCGTCCTTGGCGCGCGCCCACAGGCCGCTCTCCAAGTCGGCCCACTGCGCCTGCAGCTCCGCCTCGCGGCGCTGATAACGCTCGACGAGGTCCTTCTCCTTGAGCGCGAAGGCCTTGAGCAGTTCCTCCTCTTTCACGCGCGCGGCCAGCTCGCGGTCGCGCGCGAGCGCCGCGTTGGCGCCCTCGGCCTCCTCGACGCGGCGCTTGAGCGCGGCGACCTCGCGCTCCTTGTCCAGCAGCTCGAGCTCGCGGGCCTTCATCGCGGTGGAGAGCTCGCGGTCGCGGGCCTGACGGGACTCCTCGACCATCTTCTGGTCGTGGGCGAAGCGCTCGGCGAGGACCTGCTTCTCGCGGCGCAGCGCCATGATCTCCGCGTCGCGCGCCTCCAGGCTCTGACGCAGCTGAGCCCAGGCCTCTTCCTTGGCCTTCTGCCCCTCGGCCATGGCGGCGAGGTCCGCGCGCAGCCGGGAGATGACCTCCTCGGTGTGGGCGCGGTCGGCGTCCATGCGCGCGCGCTCCTCGGCGCGGACCTCGAGGCGCGCCTGCGCGCGCCACGAATCCATGAGGGTCTCGCGCTGGCGCCGCTCGCTCTCCCAGGCCTCGGCCTGCTTCTGCCAGTCGTCGAGGCGGCCTTCCATGTCGGCCAGGCGCGACTCCAACGCCTTGCGTTTGGCGCCTTCGTCCTGCACCTGCCCCTTCAGGCCCGCGTTCTGGTCCTGCAGGTCGCGGATGGTCGCCAGCGCGCCCCGGATGGCCAGGCGCGCGGCGTCCAGGCTGTTGATCTCGCGCAGCGCCTGCTCGTCCCACTGCTCCATGCAAGAGGCATGATAAAGGAAAGCTGTTACGCCCATATTTCATTGTGACAAGGGTGTCAGGCACGGTTGTGACAAGAATGTCGCGGGAACATTCCGCACCCCTCAATCGTATGAGTAAAGATGCCGCGCGAACTGAGAGTCCATGAGGAAGACATGATCTACCACGCCATGTCGCGCGGCGTGGAGAAACGGATCATCTATCTGTCCGATGAGGACCGCGTAGTTTTCCTGCGGTTTCTTCGGGAGTCGGTCTTCTCTGCGCGCGCCTCGCTGTTCGCATATTGCCTGATGGGCAATCACTTTCACATTCTAATCGCGGTGCGCGATGTGCCTTTATCCGTCATCATGCACCGGCTCCTGACTCGCTATTCGCGCTACTTCAATGACGCGCACGACCGGGTCGGGCATCTCTTTCAAGGGCGCTACGGCGCGGAGCCGTGCGAGGACCTCGCCTACCTCATCCATCTCCACGCCTACATACACCGCAACCCCGTACGCGCCAGCCTGGTCCGCCAAATCAACGACTGGCCCTGGTCCGGCCACGAGGAGATACTCGCTGGCGAAGGGCCTCTGTTGGATCCCGCGCGACGTGACGCCCTGACCGGATTCGATGCGGGAGAATTCAAAGCGCGCTATTTAGAACGATTGGGCGACACGACTGCTGCACCGTCACGCGAGACACTCGCTGACACGGTCCGCCGCTGCGCCGCAGAGCACGGGGTCCGCGTGGGAGAACTTCTCTCGGGCATGAAAGGCGCTCGCTTCACCCTGACTCGAGCGGCCGTGGTCTTATGGGCAGACGAGGCGGGCCTCGCCGACGCGGCCATCGCCGCGGCTCTAAATTGCACCCCGGCCGCGGTCAGGCAGTTGCGGCACCGTTCCTGTCACAATCGTGCCTGACACCCTTGTCACATCGGGGCGGACGGCGCAAGGGCCCGCCACCTGCTACACTCTGGTCATGGACGGCCTCCTGTCGCGACTCGCCCGCAAGCTCCCCTTCGCCCGGCGCGCCGTGTGGGTGTTCATGCACGACAACAAGGAATCCCTCGCGCGCCTCGAGGAGCGGCCGCTCGCCGCGCCCGTGACCTTCGGTTGGGCGGGGCCCGAACACGCCGCGAGTTTGGCCGCCGCCTCCCCGGAGCTGGCGCGCGAGCCCGGCCTGTACGCGCGCCGCTTCGCGGCGGGCCGCCGGTGTTTCGCGGCGTTCGAGCGAGGCGAGCCGGTGGGCTGGCGCTGGTCGGTCTCGGGAACGGTCGACCCCGCGCTGGACCTGAGCGCGCCGCTGCTCCTGGCGCCCGGAGAGTCCTACGACTTCGACGTCTTCGTCGTCCCGCGCCACCGCGCCGGCGGGCTGTACCGCGCGTTGTGCCGGGCGTCGTTCCAGGCCCAGCTGGACGCGGGGCTGACGACCGGGCTGGGCCTCGTGCTCGATGAGAACCTCGTGTCCTTGGCGTCGGTGTCGCGGTTCTCGACGCTCGTCGCGCGCCTGGAGCGGCGGCGCTGGCCGCTGCGCTTCGCCTGGCGCGGCGAGCGTGCGGCGACCGGGGCCGACGCGGCCGCGATGGCGGCGCGTTTCGCCAAGCCCGCGCGCGTGAGCGTCGATCCCTCCTGGCTGTCGCGGCGCGGTCCCTTGCTGTCCCCCCGGCAAACCGCTACAATGACCGCATGGCCGAGAAAAAGAGCGACGCCGCCGTGAAAGCCGAGGTCCCCGCCAAGCTGGAGGCGACCGTCGTTGCCGACGGCGTGGTCAAGGTGAAGGTCCCGCAGGGCAAGGGCTTCTTCAAGATCGCGGTGGAGAAGAAACACGGCGAGGCCAACTCGCTCTACCTCGAAGTCAACGGCGCGCGCAAGTTCGAGGTCGGCAACGACTGCGACACCTGCCACTTCTGGTTCAAGTGCCTGCAGGAGCCGCGCCTGCCCACCTCGCGCAAGATCGCCAACCTGCCCAAAACCATCCAGCTCCCGCGCCCCGTGGACGAGTCCCTCGTCCAGGAACTGGCCCCCCTCCTCGACCTGATGGAGAAAGGCGAGTACCTGGTGTTCGAGACCTCGGTCAACCTCTCCGGGCCCTACGACTCCGAGGACGAGCAGTCCTACTTCTTCCAGAGCGAGTTCATGGAGCTCTGGGACATCGAGGACCCGAAGGAAGAGGGCCTGCTCTCCGGCTGGGAGCATTACGAGGGCCAGCGCCCGCGCATCTTCCGCCATGAGGCCTCCGGCGTGATGGAGAAGCAGTTCGACTTCGTCATCCCGCTGGTCCCCCGCGCCGCGCTCAAGGACGAATACGTCAAGATCTACCAGCAGATGATCCAGAACGGCGACCGGCCGCGCGTGTTGATGCTCGGCATGTACCAGCGCGGCATCCCCGAGTCGGTCAAGAAGGGGTCGCAGAAGAACCTGCACTCCTTCATGGCCGGCTTCCTCCTCGACGGCCACCACAAGGTCGCCGCCTACCGCCGCGCCGGCGTGCCCGCGAAGTTCCTCGTCATCCTGTCGCCCAAGGCCTCGAAGTACCACCTCCTCAAAGAGGAAGGCGCCAAGGCCCAGGTCCGGCTCGAGGAACGCCTCTCCGCCCTCAAGCCTTAAGAGGAATCGCCGCGCCTAAAAGGCCTGATTTCGGCCTTGACGGATGCGGGCCCCGGGGTTATGCTGACGAGACCTAGGCCTTAAGTCCTAGGCGGCCGTAGGTCCGCGGCCCCTGACGGGGCAGGGTCCTTCGGCGGTATCTTATAGGTAATGAGGACCCCTCGACGCCGCGCGTCGCCCCTCCTCGTCCTGTGCGCCTTCCTGGTGCAGCTGGCGGCGCCTTATGGGGCCCTGGCCGATGTGCCCGCCGCCCCGACGGGACTCGCGGCCGCGCCGGCCGTCCGGGAGGAGGAGCGCCGGTCCCGCGTGATGGTGGACGGCCTGACCCAGCGCACGCTGGACTTCCTGACCTCCCCCAGCAGCCGGGACACGGTCAGCGTACTGCGCGGCGAGGTGGCGGCGCTGCAGGCGCGGGTGCGCTCCGGCAGCCTCTCCTCGGCCGACAAGGCGAGTCTCACGGCCGAGTTGACGAGGCTGAACGGCCTGCTCGACGGCTCCCAGCGCCTCACGGGTCCCGACGGCCGCGTCAGCAACACCCGCCTGCGAAACCTGCTGCGCCAGGCGCGCGAGAGCGCCCCATCGCAGCCGGTGGACGTGCTCGAAGGCCTCGTCAGCGGCATGGCGCGCGCCTCCACCGTGAGCACGCCCGAAGAAGCCAGCGCCATCTTCGACAACCTGGCCGAACACGCGGGCGTGATGCTGGGCGAGTCGAGCCCCGTGACGCAGGAGCTGCGCAGCCTCACCGTGACGCCCGGCGCGACGCCGCAGTTCGTCTTCAGCGCCTACCGCCGCCGCAACTCCGCGGACGCCCCGCCGGACGCCGCCACGGGCCGCCGCCCGTTCACCACCTTCGTGCCGTCGTCGCGCTTCGGCCTGGAGGTCCCGCCGGAAGAGACCGCCGTGCAGGCGGAGTTCCGCCGCCGCCGCGAGGCGTCCCGCGACCAGCTCATGCGCCAGGCGCGCGAGGCGCTGCGCGACCTCACCGGCGTCGAGGCGCCGTGGATGAGCATGCAGCAGCTCGCCGACCGCCTCGAACAGCTCGAGCAGGAGGCCGCCGCCGCGCTCGGCCTGCCGTCCGTGGCCGACGCCGCGGCGCGCGTGGCGCGCCTGCAGAACCTGGCGGCCTCGCGCCCGAGCCTGGCCGCCTTCCTGACCGCGTTGTGGCGGCACCGCTACGTCGTGGACCGCTTCATGCGCCAGGGCGAGCTCATCCCGGAGTACGACGGCGGGCCCATCCAGCGCGACCGCCCCCGCCCCGGCACGCGCCTCAACGCCTGGGAGCTCGTGCCCGACGGCACCAACAGCAACGCGGTCTACGAGGTCGTCGTCAGCAACGGCGTGCGCTACACGGGCGTGACCTCCTACGCTCCGGACGGGAGCTCGACCTTCCAGGGCGCCAACGCGGACGGCACCCGCGCCCTGAAGCTCGAGCGCTCACCCGCGGGACAGTCCCCCCGCCTGGTCGCCACCGAGGTCGAGTTCGACGGCGGCACTCCCCGCCGCGCGGTGATCGAGGTCTTCGAGGGCCGCGCGCGCGCCTCCCTGCGCCAGGTCGAGGATTTCGTCGCCAACACCGTGGAGAGCACCACCTACAGGGCCGACGGCACGGTGGAGCAGCGCGAGACCCGTCGCGGCGCCGACTCGCGCGACATCGAGAACTTCACGGCCGGCACGCGCGCCCGCATCGGCCCGGGCGGGCGCGTCACTCAGACGCCTCTCAACGCCCCGGACGCCGCGCGCGTCGGCTACAAGGTCATGGAGGGCACGCTCGACGGCGACAACCAGTTCCACATGACGCGCGTGGTCCTGCCGGACGACTCCTCCATCACCGTCGTCAACTCCCGCATCCGCCGGACCGCCGACGCGCGCGGCCAGGTGACCGGCTGGCTCGTGTCGGTCATGGACCTCTACCGGGAGAGGGACTCCCGGCGGCGCACCACGCTCTCGCGCGAGATCGCCGAGATGGTGCTGCGCGAGATGCGCATCGCCGGCGGCGCGCCGCGCGCCCTCGCGCTGGGCAACTTCCTGCGCGACACGGTCCAACCCTGTCAGGGCCGCACCCAGCAGACCCTCGACGAGCGCGGCCTGCGCTGCCGCCGCGTCAACGAGGCCCACGAGACGCCCGCCTCCCTGACCGTGACGGCCAACCAGCTCTTCCTGGCCACCTTCGAGCTGACCGACGGCGACCAGCTCATGGTCCCGGGACGCTTCGGCCCTCCCACGCGCCACCCGGTATGGCGCCCGCAGTACGCGTTCCGCGTCATGGGGGACATCCGCCAGTTCGTCGACCAGGCGGGGCGGCCCGGCAGCGACCAGCCCTCCCCGTTCGTGCACACCGAATACGGCCCCGACTCCAAGCGCCTGCTGTGGCTCAAGGAAGTGGCGCACCGCACCGAGGCCGGCTGGTTCTCCAACGCGCGCACCGACTACACCCAGCCCCTGCGCCTGGAGCGCGACGCCGACGGCCACGGCCGCTGGACCCGCGTCGAGCAGCGCGATTACGATGGCCCGCCCCGTCCGCCGGTGATCGAAGAGAACAGCTCCACCATATTCGGCGGCGTCAGCCGCGCGATGACGGCCATCGGCGCCGACCAGGTCATGGCGGCCATCGGCGACGTGAGCTCCTCGGCCGGGCGCATCGTCGGGCACGGTTTAGGCGCCATCAT
The DNA here is from genome assembly GCA_033875325.1 of Elusimicrobiota bacterium. Classification (GTDB taxonomy): domain Bacteria; phylum Elusimicrobiota; class Elusimicrobia; order UBA1565; family UBA9628; genus GWA2-66-18. Next base: position 56,131 of record JANRKA010000129.1, read on the forward strand.
CGACGGCGTGACCGACAACGAGATGGGCGTCCTGCACGAGCGAGCCAGCCGCGTGAACAACCCCGCTTGGCGGGCCACCATCCAGCCTTTCTCCGAGCCTCGGCCTCCCGAGCGTCCCTCGGACTTGGACGTCGCGGGGATGACGGCCTACAACACGCGCGTCACCGAATACCAAGAGAGGCACACGCGTTGGAGCGAGGCGGTGTTCGATGGCGCGTTCGGAGGCATCCCCGCGCGCGACGCGGCGTTGCTCGAGCGTCTGACCCGCGAGTGGCGCCTGGAACTCATGCGCGCCCAGGGCTACACCCCCGACCGCGCGCCCGAGGCCTACGCCGCGGCGCAGGGCACTCCGGCCACCAAGACCGAGATGCTCGCCTTCGCCCGCGCGTACCTGGGCGCCGGCAACCGCGGCAAGTGGATGATGCGCAACGGCAACGACATCGGCGGGTTCCTCCTGGCCGGGTTGGAAGGCATCGCCGACAACGCGCTGACCTTGGCGGGCGGCGGCGCCATCTTGAGCGGGCTCAAGGCCCTCAGCGCCGTGTCCGCCATCGGCCGCGCGGGCCGCTTCGTGGTCAACACGGTGCGCGTGGGCGCCATAACGACCTTCGCCGTGCCCTGGGCCGCGGGCGCCATCGACAACGCCATCATGCTCAACACGAACTGGGATAACCGCAACGAGCGCATCGAGCGGCTGGCCCACCTGGCTACCGACGTCATGTTGGGCGGCGCGATGGTGGGCGCGTTCCTCTACAGCCGCCTCACCGCGCCCGAGGTCCCCAAGGGGCCGCCGGTGGAGAACATCAATCCCACTCCCGGTCCCGGACCGGGGCCTTCTCCCGCGCCGGCCCCCGCCCCCGCCCCTGCTCCCGTCCCCGCGCCCCCGCCGGCGCCCGTCCCTCCCGCGCCCGCGGCGCCTCCCGTCCCCGCTCCCGCGCCGGCCCCCGTGCCCGCGCCGGTCCCGCCGGCCGGCGGCGGCCCGTTGGTCCCTTTCGAAGCGCCGCGCGCGCCCTTCCGCATGCGTTCGGCCGACATCACCTCCCCGATGTCCAGCGCCATGAGCATGATTCGCGGCCTGACGGGTGGCGGCCGCGTGGGCGAGGCCGGGCCCGCCAGGCCGCCGATGCAGGTGACCGCCAACAGCGGGGCCGGCGGCCCGCGCTTGCTCGAGGCGCCCAAGGTCGAAGGCGCGCCCAAGGCCGAAGCACCGCCCGTGGAGGCGGCGCGCCCCGCCGCGGCGATCGAAGCCGCGCGTGTGGAGGTCCCGCGCGGGGAAGCTCCCGTCGCCGAGGCCGTGCGAGGCGCCGAGGCGCCGCGCTCCGAGACCGCGACGGGCGAAGGTTTCCGCGCCGAGACCAACCGGGTCGAAGCTCCGGGCGTGGAGGCGCCTCGCGCCGGCAACGCCACCAACCGACCCGGCGAGATACCGCGCATCGAGCGCGTCCCCGAGAGCAACAGCTACCTGGAGCGCATCGGCGTGCCCGAGGGCACGCGCTTGACGCCCGAGCAGCTCAGGAGCCTGAAGCGCGAGGCCGCGCGCGAACTGCTGCACCCGGACCGCACGGGCAACCCCGCGACGGGCGCGCGCCTGGCGGAGATCAACGCCGCCATCGATGCCGTGGCCCGCGGACAGACCCGCGTGCCGGGCTCCGGCACGGGCCCCGGCGCGACCGCCGGCCGCTCGGGCGGCCCGCGCGCGCGCGCAACGGAAGCCGGCCGCTACTCCGAATCCGGCCGCGGACAGCCCGAGAGCACGAGCCGCGGCATGCGCGTGTATGACGAAGCCTTCGCGCGCCGCTCCGCCGCCGAAGCCTCGGCCGACGGCCGCATGCCGCTGCGCGCGCTCGCCGAAGGCGGCGGCGGCCGCCGCGGCCCCCCCGGCGAGGGCGCGCGGGCCGCGCGCGGCGCCAAAGAGCCCGGACGCGGCACCCCCGAGGTCGCGAGGGCGGTGGAGGGACGCTCTCCCCTGCGCAGGATCGCCGAGGCCGTGGGCCGCAGCATGAAGCACGGCCTCAAGCGAGGCGCGGTATACACGGGCAGCACGCGGCCGCCGCGCGGGCGCGCCGAGGAGCAGGAGGAACCCAGCCAGGAGGACGACGGTTACCAGGCGCCGCAGAACGCTCCCGCCGCGGCCAACAACAACGGCGGCGAGCAGCCGGTCGTGGGCGGCCAGACCACCGAGCCCGGAACCGATAACACCACCGGCGGGCCTCCCGGCGGCGACTTGACGACGGCCGACACCGGCGGCGACTCGTCCCCTGGCGGCTCGTCGGGCGGTGGGGGCGGCGGCGGTGGTGGTGGCGGTGGCGGTGGCGGTGGTGGCGGCGGCGGCGGCGGCGGCGGTGGTGGCGGTGGCGGCGGCGGCGGAGGTGGCGGCGGCGGAGCCCCTGACGCCTCGGCGGCCTCCGGCGCGGGCCCGGGCGG
>JANRKA010000130.1:0-5857 GCA_033875325.1 Elusimicrobiota bacterium
CCGGCCCGCCGCGGCGAGGCCCGCGCGCGAGAGCAGCTCCACGGCCAACGCGCCCGCGGCCAGCGCGAGCACGAGTTTGGCCGCGTCCTCGGCGGAACCCGCGCGGCGCCAAGCGGCCGCGCACAACACGAGCAGCGCGACGGCCCACCCCGCGGCGGCCAAGGCGGCCGGGGGCGGGGGCGGGGCGCGCAGGGCGTCGAGCGGCGCGCGCTGGGCCAACGCGCGCACGCGCGCGGCGGAGAGGCCCCAGGACAACGCGGCCGCCAGCGCCAGGCCTTCGAGGAACGACGCCGGGTCGGGGGGCACCGTCAGGTCCACGCCGAAGCGGGGCGCGAAGCTCCCGGCGTAGGCGGCGACGGCCCAACCCGCGGCGCCACCGGCCGCGCCGCCCAGCAGGCCCGCGCCCAGGCACAGGCCGCCGAAGAGGCGCTCGACCTCCGCGCGCGAGGCGCCGAGGCAGCGCAGCAGGCCCATGGCGTCGGCCTGGGAGTCGAGGAACAAGGTCAGCCCCGCGCGCAGGCCGGCCGCGCCGAGCAGGAGCGCGGCCAGCGCCAGGACGGTGAAGAACATGGTCGCCCGGCGCAGGCCGTCGCGCACGCTCTCCTCGCCGTCCGCGTAGGACGCCACGCCGATGTGGGGCTCGGGCAGCGCGGCCTCGAGCGCGGCTTTGGCGGCGCGGGCGCCGGCGGCCGGGTCTTCGTCCTCTCCCAGGGCGAGCGTCCAGGTTCGGCGCACGCGCGCGCCGAGCCCCAACAGCTCGGCGGCGGGCAGGTCCGCGTTGGCGATCATGAGGCGGGGGGCGAAGGAGAAGCCGGCGAAGCCGCGGTCGGGTTCCTTGTCGATGACGCCGGAGACCGTGAAGACGGCGCCGCCCAGCTTCACGCGGTCCCCCGGCCTGAGGCCGCGCTGCAGCGCGAGCGAGCGCTCGACCAGCGCCTTGCGACCGCCCGACAGGAGCGCGGCTCCGCCGGGCGGCTCGGTGACGAGCGTCCCGCGCAGCGGGTAGAGGGCGTCCACCGCCTTGACGGAGACGAGCACCGCGTCGCCGGAGAGGCCGAGCATGGAGGAGAAACTCGTCGCCTCCGCGGCGCGGCGGCCCGGGGCGAGCGCGACGGAGAAGGCGGCGCGCTCCTTCGCCGTGAAGGTCCGGGCCGAGCGGACCTCGACGTCCCCGGCCAGCAGCTCGCGGGCGCGCGCGGCCACGGCGCGGTCGGTCGCGGCGAGCAGGTGGGAGACGGCCACGAGGAAGCCCACGCCCAGGGAAAGGCACGCGGAGAAGAACAGGAAACGCGGCCACTGGCGCAGCGCCAGGCGCAGGGCGAGTCGCGTCACGCGGCGATGCGTCCCCGCTCCAGGCGCACCGCGCGCCCGAGAGCGCCCGCGACCGCCGGGTCGTGGGTGACCACGACCAGGGCCGTGCCCGCGGCGGCGTTGAGCTCGAGCATGGAGGCCAACACGCGCTCGGCCGTGGCGCGGTCGAGGCTGCCCGTGGGCTCGTCGGCCAGGATGAGCGCGGGTTTGTGCGCGTAGGCGCGCGCCAGAGCGGCGCGCTGCTGCTCGCCGCCGGAGAGGGCCGTGGGGCGGTGATGGAGGCGCTCGCCGAGGCCGAGGGTCCGCAGCAGTCCCGCCGCGCGCTCCTCGGCCTCGCCGGGCGCGACGCCCAGCAGCTCCAGGGGCATCGCCGCGTTCTCCAGGGCGGTCAAGGTGGGCACGAGGCGGAAGCTCTGGAAGACGAAGCCCAGGCGGGAGCGGCGCCAGCGGGAGAGGCGCTCCTCGTCCCAGTCCGTGGCGTCCTGTCCGTCGCGCCGCGCGGTGCCCGCGCTGGGGCGCTCGAGCCCGGCCATGATGCCGAGCAAGGTGGACTTGCCCGAGCCCGAGGGCCCGGTGACGGCGAGCGTCTCTCCCGGGCGCACGACGAGGTCCACGGACTCGAGCACGCGCAGGCGTTCCGTCCCGGAGGCGAAGTCCTTGCTCACGCCGGAGAGCTCGAGGATGGGGGTCATCGCGGGAGGCCTTCCTTGTCGAAGAACGCGAGCACGGCGGCGGCGACCTTCTTGTGCCCTTCCTCGTTGGGGTGGATGCCGTCGGGCAGGTTGAGCGCGGGCACGGCGGCCACGCCGTCGAGCAGGAACGGCAGGAAGGCGACCCCGTGCTCCTTGGCGAGCGCCGGGAACAGGGCCGCGAAGCCTTCCGCGTAATCCTTGCCGTAGTTGGGCGGGATGCGCATGCCCGCCAGGACCACGGTGCGGCCGTCCTTCTTCGCCTCGGCCAGGAGCGCGGAGAGGTTCTTGCGCGTCTCGCGCAGGGGCGTGCCGCGCAGGCCGTCGTTGCCGCCGACGCACACGAAGACGAGCTTGACCTCCGGCGCGAGCGCCCACTTCACGGCCTCGAGCGCCCCGGCCGTGGTCGAGCCGCTCACCGCGGCGTTGCGCGCGCGCCACCCCAGGCCGCGCCGCTCCCACTCGGCCTCGACGAGGGCCGGCCAGGCGTCCTCGGGGTCGACGCCGTAGCCGGCGGTGAGGGAGTCGCCCACGAACAACGCGGCGCGCGCGGCCGCCGGTCGGGCCGGCGACTCGGGCTCCGGGGAGCGCGAGCAGGCGGCCAACAGCAGGACGGCCGCGAGCAGGCGCCTCATGTCAGGAGAGCCGGCGTTTGAGCAGCGGAGGGGCGATGAAGGTCGTGACGATGACCATCGCGACGACCGCGCCGTAGAGGCCGGCGTCGACGATGCCGGCGGTGAGGCCGATCTGCGCGAAGATGAGGCCGACTTCTCCGCGGGGGACCATTCCGTAGCCGATGGCGAGCCGGTCGAGGCCCTTCTCGCGCACGACGAGGGCGGAGGCGACCTTGCCGGCGACGGCGGCGACGATGAGCAGGGCCGCCAGGCCCAGCATCGGGCGGTTGGCGGGGACCATGGGGTTGAAGGCCCCGAGCTGGACCTTGGCGCCCACCATCACGAAGAAGATGGGGGCGAAGATGTCGACGACCGGCTTGATGGTCTGGTCTATGTCCTCCTTCTTGTCGGTGCGCGCCAGGAGGATGCCGGCGGTGAAGGCGCCGACGATCATGGCCGTGCCGACGGCATGGGCGACGAGGGCCAACGCGAACGCGAAGCAGACCGCCGCGCCCACCAGCACCCCGCGCACGCGCATGTTGTGCACGACGCGGATGAGGCCGTGGGACAGGTGGGGGCCCAACCACAACGCGGCCGCCAGGAAGCCGGCGGACAGCAAGGTGGTCTTGAGCACTCCGGTCCACTGGAGCGCGCCCGACGCGGCGATGCCGCTCACCGCCGAGAGGATGATGATGCCGAGCACGTCGTCGATGACGGCGGCGCCCAGGACGATCTGCCCCTCCGGCGAGGCGAGTTTGTCCATGTCAGAGAGCACGCGCGCGGTGATGCCCACGCTCGTGGCCGTCAGTGCCGCTCCCACGAACACCGCCTGCATGCCGCCGTGGCCGAGCGCGGTCATGAGGCCCCAACCCAGAGCGAAGGGGGCGAACACGCCGGTCGCGGCCACGGCGCTGGCCGTCGGCCCGGCCTTCAGGAGCTGGGCCAGGTCGCTGTGGATGCCGGTCTCGAAGAGCAGCAGGATGACGCCGACCTCCGAGAGATGGGCGAACAGGGGGTCGTCGGGATGGAAGAAGGTGAACAGGCCCGTGCCGAGGACCACGCCGCCGATGAGCTCGCCGAGCACGGCGGGCTGTCCCAGGCGTTCGGCCAACTCCCCGAAGACCTTGGCGGAAAGCAGGATGACGAGCAGACTCAGCAGGAAGCCGGTGATGTCGCCGTGCATGGAGGATAGTCTAGCAACTCGCCATTGACATGAATCGGCTTCGGGACTACTCTTGCGGGGTGAGTTGGGAGAACCGGCCCGGTTGGTGCCCCTCGTGTAAGGCGGCCGCCGCGCCCGACGCGAAGGAGTGCCTGGCCTGTGGCTGCGTGTTCGAGAAGTGGCACGCCAAACAGGCGCGCGGGGCGATGGCCGATTACGCGGCCAAGGAGTCCCTGGCGCAGGCCCGGGAACGCCCCGTGTACGAGGCGTCGCCGCCGCCGCCTGAGCGCGTGCCGTTGACGAGGCGCCTGGCCGGCGCCGCGACGGCCGCGGCCGCGGCGGGGCTTCTCTACTGGCTGTATTCGCCGGGGAGCTCCGCGGCGTCCGCGCCGAGCGCCGCGCCGGCGGGGCGGGGCTTCACGCTCGCCGCGCCCGCCGGTTGGACGGTCGCGTCCGATGACCCCGGGTGCCGCGACGGCGGCTGCGTCGTGGCCGCCTACCGCCTCGAAGGCCCGGCGACGCGCATCAACCCGTCGTTGACTGTGCGCCTGTTGATTCGGCGGCCGTCGGAGATGGCGGGAGGGGCACTCGCGGCGGAGTTGGCGCAGGGGCTGCGCGGCGCCTACGCGGAGGGCGAAGCGGCGCCCGCGGCGGGGTCGCCGACTGTGGATGGATTGCCCGTCCTGCGCGTCGAGGGCCGCGGGCTCAAGCGCCGGCGCGTCGAGACCGTCGCGCGAGTGGCCACCAACGCCGACGCCTACCTGCGGGCCGAGCAGGCGAAGAACCCGAACAAAGGCGTCTATTCCGTCATGGCGCAGGTCGATTACTCGGGCCGCAACCCCAGCGCGGTCGTCGTGCTCCAGGAGGCGCAATACGCCGACATCGAGGCGCGCACCGAGGACGGCATGGTCCTGGTGCCGCTGCGCGACCGCTTCCTGCAGGTGAGCTATGAATACGACGAGGCCGACGCGGCGACGGCCCGCGCCGCGGTGGACGCGTTCCTCGCGGAGCTGCGCGTCAGCGACCGCTCGCGGCCGGTGGACCGCATCGGCCCGGCGAAACCCGCGGTGCAGTTCGGCGCCATCGGCTTGGTGATGGCCGCCGTCTTCCTGCTTTTGACCTGATGAAGCTCTTCTGGTGGGGAGCGTGGGCGTTGACGACGATGTCGGGCGTCGTGCTCGTCATCTTGCGCTCGGCCGAGAACTCCTATTCCTCCGTGAGCCTGCCGCGCCTTCTCTACATGATGTGGCTCATGGCGTGCGTCCTGGTCCTCGTCGCCTTGCGCCACGTCTTCGAGGCGGCGGTGGGCCTTGGCGCGGCCCTGGTCGTCGGCGCGTTGACCTTCGTCTCGAGTGAGGCGGTGTCGCGCCGCCAGAAAGAGATCGAAGAGCGGCTGCGCGGCGCGCGCCAGGCGCTCAAGGAAGACCCCGAAAATGGGCTCTCCATGGAGCTCATCGGCGACGTCTGCTCCACCTTGGAGCACCGGGACCTCGCCTTGAGCTGGTATGAAAAGGCTTACGCGCTCATCCCCAACGCCAAGCTGCTCGAAAAGCTCTCGAACCTCAAGCGCTCGCCTCCCGTCTTTCACATCTGGGGCAACCCGTGCGCGCGCGAGCTGCGCTTGTGCCCGTCTTGCGAGACTTTGTGCCGACGAGGCGACTACTCCTGCCGCCGCTGCGGCGAGGTCTTCTTCGCGGCCCCGGGGCTGTGGCGCGCCGCCGCCTTCAACGGGCTCTGCGACGAATACGGGGTGACCGAGGTCCTGGAATCGGGCGTGGTCCTGCTGCCGTTTCTCTTCGCCTGCGGACCGCTCCCCTACGGCTTTTGCTGGCTGGTCTGGGCCGGGGCGCGTCGCCCGCGCGTCTACAGCGTCAAATGAACGACCCTCGCTACGCCCCGTCCGTCGTTTATCCGGGCGCCGTCCGGCGCGCGGGGATGCTCGTGGTCCTGCTGGCTTCCTTCGGCTGGTACGCGCGGGGCTCCTCGCCCGTCGCGCCGGCGCCCGAGGCGGCGGCGCCGGCGGCGGGCCGCCACGTCGTCGTGCGCACGGCCGGTCCCGACGCGCCCGACCCGCTGCGGGG
>JANRKA010000131.1:0-9388 GCA_033875325.1 Elusimicrobiota bacterium
GGGCCCGCGGGCGGCGGGACTTCGCGGCGCGGGCCGTTCTCGAGGTAGTCGCCGGCCTCGGCGCTGGGATGGGTGTAGCCGCCGCCGGCGCCGAGCTGCTTGGCCGACGGCCCGGCCGCGGTCGCGACGGGCGCGATGAACAGGAGAAGGGCCGGGAGAGACCGTCTCACGGCCTCATCTTACAAACTCGCGGCGTCTGGGTCAATAGTCCTATCGTGCCTGGGCCCCTGGGCCCAGACGCGGGCCTGGGCCCGGGCCGCGGCGACGGCCGCGGCGAGCAGGCCGCCCATCAGCAGCGCGGCGAGCCCGTGGCCGAGGGCGGCCGCCGGCGGCACCGGGCCCGCGCCCAAGGCCGCGACCGCGCCCGACGGGGCGAGCAGCCCGAAGACGAGCCAGCCGCGCGGGTCCGCGAAGCCGGTCGCCTGCCGTCCCGGCTCGGCCGTCTCGACGAGCGCCAAGGCCGCGAGCAGGCACGGCACGCCCACGAGCGCCTCGCGCCAACGCCACGGCCACCACCACAGACGGTCGGCGGCCGAGCCGAAGCGGCTGAGCGTCTCCCAGAGGCCGGCGGCGCCGAGCGCGGCGCGCGGCATCAGCAGGAGCGCGGCGACCGCCGCCAGGGCCGCCAGCGCGGCGAGATGGCGCATCCGCAGGCTCGCGCGCCAGCCCGGCAGCACGCTCGTCCCCGCGCCGAGATACAACGCGGCCGCGGCGACCGCGGCCGGCGCCGCGTAAGTCCAGGTCGTCCAGGAGCGGGCCAGGTCCTCGCGCGCCATCGGGGGCAGCAGCCACGCGGCGACGAAGCCCGCGCCCGACGCCGCCGCCCAGGCGGCCAAGGCGCCGGCCGCGGCCTGCGGCACGGGCGAGGCCTGGCTCAGGCCCCAGCGGCACACAGGCGACGCCGCCGCCCGCGAGGCGGACAGCCCCACCCTCGCCGCGAACAGCGGCCCGAACAGGCCCAGCAGGTAGAACAACGCGACGGAGACGACGCCCGGCGTCGCCGCCGCGGGAGCGGCCTCGGGCGGCGCGGACGGGCGCCCGGCCGAGCGCAGGCGCCGCAAGGCCTCGCGCGCCATGACGAGGTTGTCCTCCAGCGACCGGTCGAGACGCAGACGCAGCACGACCAGGCGGCGGGAGCGGCCGAACGCGGCGCGCCGCAGCGCGGGCGCCGCGGCGTCCACGGGCACGCCGCGTTTCCAGAACGGGACGCGCGCCACGACCGACACCGGGCCGGTGGAGGCGGCGACGGGCAGCAGTTGCGCGGCCGACAGCGCGGTCACCGCCGCGGGCGCGAAGCCGGCGGGCACGCGAGCGAGGTCCAGGCCCGGCGGCAGCAGCAGCGCCTTCATGGCGCCCGCGGTCCCGGTGGACGCGTCCACGCCGCGCGCCGCGAGCGCCTCGGCGGCGCGCGCGAGCGCGCCTTCGTCGCGCGCCCACAAGGCGTCCCCGCGCGCGCTCGAGCCCGGCGACACCACGCCGAGCGCCCGCCACTTCTCCACCTCGGCGCGCGTCACGTGCAGCACCTCGCCGCGCTCCGCGAGCTCGGACAAGGACTCCTCGCGCAGCACCGCCGCCGACAGGCCCATGGCCTTGAGGCGCTCCCACAGCTCCGGGGAGTCGGCCGGCGCCCGGCCGGTCAGCGCCGAGACCTCGTCGGCCGACACGGCGACGAGCAGGGCGCCTTCGTCGGGGGCCAGCAGGACCGCGGCCGCCGCGGCCAGCGCCAGCCCCGCGCCCGCCAGGGCCGCGGGGCGGTTCACGACTCTCCCGCCGCGCGGCGGTAGGTCTCGAGGTAGTCGTGGGTGGAGCGGTCCCAGGAGAAGTCGGCGGTCATGCCCGCGCGAGCGAGCGCGGCCCACCGCGGGGTCGCGCGCGCCTCGAGCGCGCGGTCGAGGGCGCGGCCCAGGTCCGCTCCGTCGCCGGGAGCGCACAGGAAACCCGTGGCCGGACGCCCCGGCGCGTCGTCCTCGAAGACGGTGTCGCAGATGCCGCCGGTGCGGGAGGCCACGGGCACCGCGCCGTAGCGCATGGCGATCATCTGCCCCAGCCCGCACGGCTCGAAGCGCGAGGGCATCAAGAACACGTCGCTCGCCGCGTACACGCGGTGCGCGAACGGCTCGTCGAAGGAGCGGTGGAAGTGCACGGAGCCCGGGTGGCGGCGCTCCAGGCCCGCGAACTGCTCGGTCAGAGACGGGTCGCCGGTGCCCAGGATGACGAACTGGCAGCGGTCCAGGCGCGACTCGACGAGAGGCAGCGCGAGGTCGAGGCCCTTCTGGTAATCGAGGCGCGACACCACGCCGACGAGAGGGCGGCTCCCCCGCTCCAGGCCGCAATCGCGCTGCAGGGCCTCACGGCACGCGGCTTTGCCCGCCGCGAAGTCCTCGACGCCGTAATGGCGCGCCAACGCCGGGTCGCGCGACGGATCCCACAACTCCACGTCGATGCCGTTGAGGATGCCGTCGAGCTCCCCGGAGCGGCGGTCGAGCAGGCCTTCGAAGCCGAAGCCGCGCTCGTCCGACGCCCGGATCTCCCGCGCGTAGGTCGGGCTGACCGTGGTGAGGCGGTCGGCGTAGACCAGGCCGGCCTTGAGGTAGCTGACCTGGCCGTAGTACTCCACGCCGTCCGGGTTCCACTCCGCCGGGCCGAAGCCGGCGGCCTCCAGCGAGCCGCGCGGGAAGTTGCCCTGGTAGGCCATGTTGTGCACGGTGAAGACCGTCGCCGTGTCCGCGAAGAAAGGGTCCGAGGCGTAGAGCTTCTTAAGGTAGGCGGGCACCAGGCCGGTCTGCCAATCGTGGGCGTGGATAATGTCGGGCTTGAAGCCCATCACCTTGGCGCCTTCGAGCACCGCGGCCGAGAACAGGGCGAAGCGGCGGTCGTTGTCCTCGTGGTCGCGTCCCGCCACGCCGTAGAGGCCGTCCCGGTCGAAGTACAACGCGTGGTCCACGAAGGCCCACGACACCGAGCGGCGGTGCAGGTAGCGCAGGCCGACCTCGACCTCGGCCCCGGCCAGCCTCACCTTCACGGGCTGGGCCACGCCGCCTTCGAGCTGGGCGGCGGCGACCGCCCGGTACTTGGGCAGGAAGACGCACACGTCGTGCCCCATCGAGCCCAGCTTCTGCGCCAGCGTGCCGACCACGTCGGCCAGGCCCCCGGTCTTGCAGAAGGGGACCGCCTCGCTGGCGCAGAGGAGTATCTTCAACTTAGTCCGGCCAGACGTTCTTCTTCTCCGCGCCCCCGCCGTCCTCCTCGGACGGCGTCTCGGGGGTCTGCGGCTCGGGCAAGGTCTCCGGCTCGCGCTCGGGCAGCGGCTCGGGCTCGGACTGGGCGCGGGCGTAGGACTCGTCCTGGGGGACGGCCTGGGAGTCCACCGGCGCGAAAGGACCGTCGGACGGGGCCGTCGTCGGCGCGGCGGCGTCCGCCGGCGAGAACGAGTCGATGGGCGGCATGTCCTCGAGGCTGCGCAGGCCGTAGTGGCGCAGGAACTCGGGCGTGGTGCCGTAGAGCAGCGGGCGCCCGACGGTCTCCTTGCGGCCGACGACCTTGAGCAGGCGCTTCTCGAGCAAGGTCTCCAGCGCGGCGATGACCTCGACGCCCCGGATGGACTCGATCTCGGCGCGGGTCAGGGGCTGGCGGTAGGCCACGATGGAGAGCGTCTCCTGCGCGGCGGTGGACAGGCGCATGGTGGCGCGGTCGGCGAAAAGCTTGCGCACGAAGGGCGCGAGCTCCGGGCGCGTCGCCATCTGCCAGCCCTCCGCCACGGCCATGAGGCGGTAGCCGCCGTCGCGCTCCTCCAGCTCGCGGCGCAGGCCCTCGACCGCCTCGGCGATGCGCTCCTGGTCGCGCACGCCCACGAGGCGGCCCAGCTCGCCGGCCGACAGAGGCCGGTCGGTGATGAAGAGCAGGCCCTCGAGCGCGCGGCGCAGCAGCCGCTCGTCCGTGGCCGGCGTCGGGACGCCGGGCTCGGCCGGGGCTTCCGCGACGGCGACGCCGGACTCAGCTTCCGGGCTGGACGGGGTCGCCTCCGACGGGTCCGGGTTCTCCGGCGTTTCCGGCGTCTCCGGCGGCAGGGACTGGCTCATCGGCTTGCGCCTCCTTCCTGTAGATCACGATCTTGGAGAAATTGTCTTCCTGGCGGATGAAGATCTTCTGCAGCTTGGTCAGCTCGAGCATGGCCAGGAAGCAGGCGATGATGCCGCGGCGCTTGCGCTCGTCGGCGAACACGTCCTCCCAGGACACGAACGGCCGCTCGGCGAGCAGGAAGAGGATCTTCTCCATCTTCTGCTCGATGGGGAACTCCTCGCCCTCCACGGCGCGCGAGTCGTCCTCGGCGTTGTCGAGGATGACGCGCAGGTGCGCCATCAGGTCGAGCAGCGTCACGTTGGGCGTCTTCTCCGACTCCTCGAAATGCGGCGCGCCGCGCCAGTACACGTTGGACATCTCGTCGGCCTTGCTCTGCAGGAACTGGGACGCGGCCTTGAACTTCTGGTACTCGAGCAGCTTCTGCGTCAACTCCGCCGTCGGGTCCGGGCCCTCGTCGCCCTCCGCCGCGCCCTCGCTGGGCAGCAGGGCGCGCGCCTTGATGGCCATGAGGGTCGCCGCCATGACCAGGAAATCGCCCGCCAGGTCGAGGTTCATCTCCTTCATCAGCTCGAGGTAGGCGAGGTACTCCTTGGTGATGTGCGCGACCGGGATGTTGTGGATGTCGAGGTCGTCCTTCTTGACGAGGAAGAGGAGCAGGTCGAGCGGGCCCTCGAAGAGCTCGAGGTTCACCTGGTAGGACTTCTCGTTGTTGGCCATTGTCAGCGGAGCCTCATCGCGCGGCGGACCTCGTCCATCGTCTTGCGGGCGACCGCGCGGGCCTTCTCCGCGCCCTCGGCGAGCACGCGGTCCACGGCCTTCGCGTCGTAGGCCGCGCGGCGCGCGCGGAAGTCGGCGAAGGCGGGCTCCATGGAGGCGAGCAGGTCCTTCTTGCACGCCCCGCAGCCGAGCGCGCCGGCGCGGCACTCGTCGCCGCGGCGCGCGTAGAACGCCTCGTCGGCGTAGAGCTTGTGCAGGGCGTACACCGAGCAGCCGGGCGGGTTCTCCGGGCACGGCAGCGGATGCCCCGGGTCGGTCGCGCTCTTGCGGTTGGGGTCGGTGTAGGCGCCCTTGACCTTCTTCTCCAGCGACGGCGCGGTCTCGAAGATGTCGATGGCGTTGGCGTAGGACTTGGACATCTTGCGGCCGTCGAGCCCGGGGACCTTGGGCGAAGGAGTGAGCAGGGGCTGCGGCTCGGGGAAGACCTCGCCGAAGAACTGGTTGAAGCGCCGCGCGATCTGCCGGCTGAGCTCCACGTGCGGGAGCTGGTCCTGGCCCACCGGCACCTTCGTCCCGCGGTAGAGCAGGATGTCGGCGGCCTGCAGCACGGGGTAGCCGATGAAGCCGTGCGAGCGCAGCCGCTCGGCGGCCGCGCGCTGCTCCTGCTCCTCGATGGTCTCCGCCCGCGTCTTGACGCCGCCCCCGGCGCCCTCGAGCGCGGCCAGCGCGCCCAGGCCGGCCTTGGTCTTGGCCAGCTCCTGGAGCTGCTCCTTCCAGGTCGGGTTGTTCTCCAGCCACGACAGCGGCGTGACCATGGACAACATCAGCGCGAGCTCGGCGTGTTCGGGCACGTCGGACTGCTTGAAGACGACGGCCTTCTGCGGGTCGAGCCCGGCGGCGAGCCAGTCGAGGACCATCTCGCGCGAGTTCTCCTGGAGCTTGGAGGTGTCCTCGAAACCGGTGGTGAGCATGTGCCAGTCCACGACGCAGAAGAACGAGGTGAACCGGGACTGGAGGCCGACCCAATTGTGCAGGGCGCCCCAGTAGTTGCCCAAATGGAGCCGCCCCGTCGGGCGCATGCCGGAGAAGACGACGTCGGCGCTCTTCATCGAGGAGGCGATTTTATCGCTTTTCTCGACGGGAATGCCAGGGGTTATTGAGGGATACCAGGACGGCCCAGACCAACACGGCGGCGTAGAGCTTGAAGTAGCCCGCGACCAGCGCCCAGGGCCCCAGGCCCATGCGCTCCGCCGCGGCCTTGGTGGAGTTGAGCGCCGCGAAGACCAACAGCGGCGCGCGCCATAGCAGCGGCGCCGCCGACTCCAGCGCCACGAGCGCGGCGGGGATGACGAGGAAGAAGGCGTAGTCCTTGAAACGCGGCGCCAGCAATGCGAACGCCGCCGTCCCGAGCAGCACGACGAAGCGCCGCTTCTCCTCGTCGGTGCCCGGTCCCGTCGCGACGCGGCGCGCCGACAGCGCGGTGACCGCGGCCACGAAGCAGGACCAGGGCACGACCAGCAGCGACGCCCAGCGCGAGGCCAGCGGGCGGCTGCCGGCGGCGGTCTCCAACAGGTGCTGGAGGAAGGCCCACGCCGAGCAGTTGTTGGGGCCGCGCTCGTAGCGCCAGGCCGCCGACGGGTCGCCCAGGCGCGACAGATACCCGCCGAGCAGCCCGGGGTGCAGCAGCTCGTTGAGGCCGAAGAGGCCGGCGAAGACGGCCGCGCCCAGGGCGAACTCCTTCCAGCGCGGCTTGGGCGCCAACAGGAGGAGGCCGAGGAACAAGGCGGGTTGGAGCTTGAGTTGGGCGACGGCGGCCAGGGCCACGGCGAAGGCGGCGTAGCGCCCGGCGATGAACAACGCGAAGGTCCCCCACAACGCCAACTGCTCGAGCGAGCCCGCGTTGCCCGAGCGGTACTCCGCGAAGAACGGGGTCCCGAAGGCGCCCAGGGCGAAAGCCAGCCGCCACCCGTCTCGGCCCGGGGGCAACACGCGCCGCCAGAGCAGGAGCAGCGCCGCGAAACCGAGGACCTTCAGCGCGTTCCACCACGGCACGGGGTCGCCCATGGCCGCGAACGGGCGGTACAAGTCGAAGGCCAAAGGCGGGTACAGGCAGGGGAAGCTCACGCCGCCGACGATCTGCTCGCGCCCGTAGGGATCCTCCCCCGCCGCGAGGGTCTCGGCGCAGGCCAGGCACAGCTTGAGGTCCCAGGGCTCGCGCGCGGGCGCGACGAAGAACGCGGCGAGCGCGCCCGCCGCGACGAGCGCCCACAGCGTCTTGGCCGGCAGCCCGGGCCGCGCGTCGAGCCGGACGGTCACCGCGTCGCGAGCCATGACAGGGCCGCGGCCCGGGACTTGAGCTTGCCGGCGCGCTGGAGGCGCGCGGCCTTGTCGAGGATGGCGTGGAAGGAGGGGCCGGGCTTGAGGCCCGCGGCGACGAGGTCGCGCCCTTGCAGGAAGCAGGGCTTGAGCGCGGCCGGCGGCAGCTTCGGCAGGACGCGGCGGGCCGCGGCGAGCGCGAGGGGGTCCGCCGCGGCGCGCGGGGAGAGGTCGGAGAAGGCCAGTTCGAGCGCGGCATGCAGGCGCACGCGCAGGTGATGCTCGTGCGGGAACCGGTCCACGAAGGCGCGGCCTTTCTCGGCGCCCAGCAGCAGCGCCAGGACGGCGAGACGCTCCTCGACGCCGGCCGGCAGCTTCGAGCGGTAGGGCAGGCCCGGGTCGAGCAGGTCCAGGTACCCCCAGTCCTGCAGGAGCCGGAAGGCGGGCGCCGGGTCCTTCTCGCCGAGCAAGGTCGTCAGCTCATGGAGCAGACGGTGCGCCGAGAGCTTGCCGGCGTGCACGCGCGCCGCGCGCGCCTCGTCCACCAGGCCGGGCGCGGGACGGAACCGGAAGCGGGCGAGGAAACGCGCGGCGCGCAGGACGCGCGTGGGGTCGTCCTCGAAGCTCCTCGGGTGGAGCACGCGCACCGTCTTCGCCTTCAGGTCGGCCAGGCCGCCGTAGGCGTCCACGACCTCGCAGGAGCCGTCGTCCAGGCGCGCCGCCAACGCGTTGACCGTGAAGTCTCGGCGGAACAGGTCCTGCTCGATGGGCACGCCGACGGCCGTGACCTCGGGGAGCGCGGCGGGCGCGGGGTAGGACTCGGCGCGCGTGGTCGCGACGTCGATGCGGAAGCGGGACGCGCCCACGACGCGCCGCGTGCCGAAGCGGCCGAAGGGCACGGGCGCGGCGTCGAGGAGCCGGCCCGCCGCCGCGGCGACGGGGTCGGGGTCGCCGACGACGGTCACGTCGAGGTCGAACACGGGGCGGCGCAGCAGCCAGTCGCGCACGCAGCCGCCGACGGCGTACAGCCGCTCGCCGCGCCGGGCGGCTTCGGCGGCGAGCGGGTCGAGGAACTTGCGCGCCGCGGCGGGGACGCGGACCTTCACCGGGCCGGGGGCGGGAGCGTCGCGGCGGGATCGGCCTCGAGGGTCTTGCGGTAATCCTCCCAGGCCGTGAGGCGGTCGTTGGCGGCGAGCAGGTCCTTGATGCCCGCGATGACGGACTCGCGCGTGGCGGCCGCGCCCTTGTACGGCAGGTCGCGCGGCGCGCCGTGCTCGCGCGCCCAGGCCGGGCTCGCCTTGTACAGCGACAGGCCCAGGTCCGCCGCGTAATGCTCCATCACGTCGCGCTCGTCGGTGCGGAAGTCCTCGAACTCGAGCAGGTCGGCCAGCCCCTGCTGGCCGAAGAAGAGCTCCGGAGGCGCGCTCACGGGCAGGTCGCCGCCCAGGGACTCGCGCAGCACCGCGTAGTCCTCCTCCATCTTGCCGCGCCACTTGGCCTCGTCGGACTTGTAGGATTCGGGGAAGACGAAAGCGAGGATCTCGAGGGCGGGCTCGTAGTAGATCCAAGTCGCCTCGGGCGGGAACGCCTTGCCGCAGCCCGGGCACAGCAGGAGGTTGAGCTCCAGCGCCTTGATGGTGTCGCGCAGCTCCGGCGACTTGACGGCGTTGACGAAGCTCCACACCGGGGTGGTGAACGGCTCGCACCCGTGCGGGCAGCGCGTCTCGATCTTGCCCATGAAGGACATGGGAGGATTATAGATTAACGGCGCGCCGTCTCAGCGCGAGAGGCGGCGGAAATACTCCTTGACGGACTCGTCGCGCGCCGCCGGACGCGGCTCCAGGCGCGAGCGCTCCAGCTCCTCGCGCAGCCGCCGCGGCGGGCGGTACTCGTCGGCGCGCGGCAGGCGCACGCCGCCGGTGGACGCGCCGCGGCCGCCGCCGGCGCCCGGCAAAACGCGCACGGTGCCTCCGGCGCCGCCGAAGGGACGCGTGAGGCCCTCGCCCATGCCCTCGCCTTCTCCTTCCCCCTCGCCCGACTGGCCTTGGCCGTCCTGCAGCGCGGCGAGCGCGGCCTCGGCGCGCTGGAGTCCCTCCGCCGTGTCGCCGCCGTTCAGGGCGGCTTCGGCGCGCGCGGCCTCGTCGAGGGCGTCGTCCGCGCGTCCGCGAGCGGCGGCGGGCATGTGCCCCAGGCGGCGCGTGGCGTCCTCGAGCACGGCGCGCAGCGCCTCGATGGAGGCGCGGCCGGTCCCCTGCGCGGACGCGGCGGCGGCGGC
>JANRKA010000132.1:0-4361 GCA_033875325.1 Elusimicrobiota bacterium
GGCGTGAGCGCGGCGCGCCAGGCCTTCTGGTCCTCGCTCAGCCGTCCGTCCTCGGACTTGAGCTCAAGCCAAACGGTGGCGCCCTGGCCGCAGAGCGCGTGGGGCGCGACGATCACGTGGTCGGGCGCGCCGCGGCGCACGCCGGCGGCTTTCAGCTTGCCGGCGACCGCTTTGGAGCGCAGGCCCCCGGAGGCGAGGTGCGTGTGGCGACAGTCGGGCGGCAGGCGCGCGTCGAGAAAGGCCGCCACCTGGCGCTGCAGCGCCTCTTCGTCCGCGCGGTCCGGTGTGCGGGCGCCGCTGCCACGGGTCTGGGAAACCCGTGGCAAGCCGGCGGCGGGCTCTTCTGAAACCGGCGCCGCGGTGCGCCCCTCCACACCAAGACGCCGGCGACAGTCCGCACACCCGCACGACCGCCAGACCGCGGCGAGCACGCGCGGTGAAGCGCCCGGCGGCGCCAGAGTGTGGAAGGGCGCGCTCACGCCAGACCCTCCTGCTCGGCGATCCGCTTGACGACCCAGAAACGCACGCCGCACGCCGCGGCGGCCTGGCTCACGCTTGCGCCGGCGCGCAAGCGCGCCAGGACGGCGTCGCGCCGGCGAGGCTCACGAGGGCTAGGCCCTATGGGGTCGGCGCCCTGCCGCTTGCGCAGGCCCACGTTGAGCGCCCAGCGCTCCAGCTCGTTGGGGTCGACGCCGAACGCGGCCGCGACGCACTCCAGGTCCGCGCCGGCCTGCGCCAGCGCCGCCAGCGCGTCCTTGCGCACCGCGACGGTGACGGCTTTGGGGGCTTCCGTCCCGCTCACAGCACGCGCTCGCGCGGACCGTCCGCACCCGGACGCTTGCGGGCGCTGAGCCGCGCTTGCGCCGCCGCGCGGGCCTTTTCGCTGCCCCGCGCGTTGTTGCAGGCGAAGCAGGCGGCCACCACGTTGGCGCGGCAGTGCCGGCCGCCGTCAGCGAGCGCGACCAGGTGGTCGGCGGTGCAAGCGTTCGCGACGCCGGAGTTCGGCGGCGCCAGCACGACGCGGCAGTGGTGGCAAAGCCCGCCCTGCGCTTTGGCGGCGAGTGCGCGCCAGCGTCGCAAACGCCTGTAAAAGGTCGCGTTGCGCGCGACGGGGTTTAAGTCTTCGCTCACCGCCGCCCTCCCTCTTTGGCGCGGGCGTCGAGCTCCGCGCGGGTGAACCCCGAGATCCGCACCAGCTCGCGCGTGAGCGCCGCGTAAGCGTCGAGAAACGCGTCGAGCCCCGGCTCCTCTTCCGCGAGCGCCTCGATCTTGTGGAGCGCGTGCGCCGCAGTCGTCCGGTCCCGGCCTAACGCCGTCGCAAGCCGCGCGATCGAGACCTGCGCGCCCAGCGCCCGGCGCAGCACGGCGAGCAGAAGCTGGCGCGCCTCGCTCTCCGCCGCCCCGCCGCGGGTGGCGCGGAAAAAAACCTCCGGCGCGAGGTCGAGCCCGAAGGCCAGCAGGGCCGCGGCGCCGCGCGCGTGGCGGCGGTCGGTTTCAGGTGAAGCGGGGCCCAGCGCCGTCACCGGAGCGGCCCCGAGGCAAGCGCGGCGAGGCCCAGGGGCGTGAGGCGCACCTTGAGCGCGCCCACCCCCAGCACCTCGAGGAACCCCGCGCGGCGCAGCGCGGCGAGCTGCAGGAGCGTCACGGTGCGTGGCGGGTCCACCCAGCCGTCGCGGCCGCGCGCGGCCTTCACCAGGCGCAGCACGCGCAGGTCGTCGTCGTGGACGCTCACGCCTGCGCCCCCGCCTGCTCCAGGAGCCAGGCCCGCCCGGCGGGCGTCACCCGCCCGCGGACGAGAAACCCCACGCGCGGCACGTCCGGCGGCGGCTCCAACACGAGCACCCCCGCCGCCACGAGCGACGCAAAAAGCCCCAGCTCGGCCGCCGGCTCCCCGCCGCGCCCGCCCTGCCGATCGTTCATTCCCTTGTGCCTCCAGGCGCTTTTGCTTCCCTTGGAGACACCCCGCCAAAACGTGTGCGCGGGCGCCGGGTTAGGAGGTGTCGGGAGGGGCCTGGCGGCGGCGCTTGAACGGCTCGAAGAGCTCGTCCAGCGACAGCCCGGTGACCGCCGAAAGCAGCAGCGCCCGGTCGACGGAGAAGCCGCGCAGGCCGTGGGCGTAGTTGTGCACGTCGCCCCGGCTGATCCCGCACGCGCGGCCAATCCCGGCGTAGCCCCCCTCGACAGAGCGGGCGTAGCGCGTCAGTGGGCTTTCCTGGAGCGGGCTCGGATCGGCCTGGTCCGGGTGCGGCGGGGGGAAATCGACTAGCACGGCCGCCAGAGTTGGAGCATTCCCAACTCTAGTGTCAAGTCCTGTTGGTGATAACCCTCACGACAAAGGTTGGAGGAGCGTCAACAAGCGGCCATGCCCGACGCACCAACCTGGTTTTTGCGCGAGTGGCGACTGCAGCGGGGGTGGACGCAGGAGCGGTTGGCCGAAGCGCTCGGCGTCCACAAGGGGGACGTCTCCAAGCTCGAACGCGGCCAGCAACGCTGGAACGCGACCCACTTGCAGCTAATTTCTACTGCGCTCGATCTCGAACCGTGGTGGCTTGTGCAGGTGGACCCGACTGATCCCGCAAACAACCTGGAAGCGTTGGAGGCGCTGCGCCACGTGCCCGCGCACAAAATGTCCGACGCGGTCGCGGTTTTGCGGGCTTTGGGGGAGCGGCGCGAGCGAGAGTACCAGGAGGAGCCGCCAACGGCGCCGCCGCCTCGCCCACGACGCCGTAGAAGCTAGTCCGCGCTCGGCTTTTCGCACCAGCCGCCATCGCCGGCGTACTTCCCGTGCCCGCCTTCGACCATCAGGTCAGTGAAGCTGCGGCCGTCCAGGAAGAGCTCCGCTTCGAAGCGCTCGCGATAAAAGCCGATCGCCGGCTGCACTTTACCCGTTGGCCGTATCTCCGCGCCCTTCGCGGTGCCGAGCAGCGTCTGCGCGTACGCGGTTGATGGCGCGTGCAGGGCGATTTCCGCCTCGCACTTGGCGTGGCGCCTGGCGTCCGGCGCGTCGAGGCGGAACACGCGAAACCGCTTGCCGCCGTAGTCGAACGTGTCGCCGTCGACGATCGCGATCCCGGCCTTGATCGCCGCCGGGTCTGGCTCGTCCGCGGCGCGCGCTGCGACGGAGAGCGCCGCCGTCAACACCAAGACGCCGAACACTGTCTCGATCGCGCGCATCCGCACCGCCCGCCCCCCGAAAAAAACCGCTGCCCGAGGCTAGGCGGGCCCCTACGCACGAGCAACGTTGGATAACTCCCAACAAACGAGTTGACGGAAAGTTGGAATTATCCCAACTCTCGAAACACGCCGCGTCGCCCGCGGCAGGGAGGGCTCCAACCTTGACCATCACCCACGCTGCCCACGCGATCGACGCCGTCACCGACGCGCTCGACGCCGCCCGTTACCGCGCCGCTTGCCAGGGCGTGCTCGCCACGCTGCTCGCCGCCGCCGTCGACTGGCCCGAGCCGCTCGCCCGGCACGCCAGCCGCGTCGCCACCCAGGCCGAAACCTGGCCCGGCACAGCGCTCGTCACCTTCGCCCGCGCCCGCGACGGCCTGGAGGACCTCCTCGCCCGCGCGGAGGCCGGTGAGGCGGCCGCGTTTGCCTCCCTTTCCGGCGAAGTGCGTGCGGCGGACGTGGCCATCGCCGCCGCCGCCTACGACACCGCGCTGCAGGCCTGGCCGGAAGCCCGCCGCGGAGGGTCCCGCCCATGACCCCGCGCCCGACCCTCACGGACGAGGCGTTCAGCCGGATCGTCACGCACGACCTCGCCGCCTGCCTCGCCGCCGCCTACGCGTTGCGCAACGCCACGGGTGGGCGGCTTTCGTTGCTGGCGAAGGGGCTTTTGGAAACGGACCGCTCGAAGCTGGACGACTTGGACCGCAAGCATGCGGCCGAGCTCGTCGCGGTGCTGGACACCGGCGCGGCGTTTCTGGCCGCGGCCGCCGCCTACGAGAGCGGCGCCTGCAGCTGCCCCGCCTGCCGCGGAAAACCCCCGTCCGCACACGGACGGTCTCAACACGGAGGGCCTAAACCGTGACTGACCACCCGGACGGGCCGGACATTTTTCTTCCGGCAACAAAAATCGTCCTCTCGCCTGCCTCGGAGGCCCGCGCAGAGCGTCGCTACCAGGACCCGCTGCCGCCCTGGCCGCCGGAGAACGCGAACGCGTTCTCGTCCCTTGGTGGCTACGCCGAGATCGCGCGGCGCTTCCGCTACTGGTCCGGGCGCCTCGGCCGCGCCGCGGCGAGCCGCCGCGTGATGGCCGAGAACCTGTCCCTTCCGGACACGGAAGAGCTCTTCGAGCTCTGCTGCTGGGGCGCCGCCGTCGCGGACCTGCGGGAGAAAGAAGCGCGCCGCCACGC
>JANRKA010000133.1:0-13263 GCA_033875325.1 Elusimicrobiota bacterium
CATGACGCAGAGCATGTAGGGCTTGGACGGGTGGTAGACGATGCCGCAGTCGTGGAACTGCAGCTCGCCGTTGGCGCGCCCGGCCTCCCCGAACTTGTGCGCCGCGGTGACGGAGGGGGGCAGTCCCGCGCGCAGGCCTTCGCGCAGGTCGGCCGCCGCGAGGTACTCCAGCGCCTTCTGGGAGAGGTCCTTGCTCAGGTACGAGGCGTTGTAGAGGATGCGGAAGAAGGTCGCGTACTCGCGCACGGTGACCGGGTCGTCCACGTCGCGCACGTTGGGGATGCGCAGTCCCAGGTCCTCGTAGACGCGCACGTAGTCCTTCTCGTCGAGCGCGGCCAGCAGGGTCGTCAACGCGTCGTTGTCCGACCGGGCGATCATGGCGCGCAGCAGCTCGTCCACCGTGTATTCCTGCCCCGGCGTCAGGGTCTTGGAGGGGGGGAACGCGGGCTCCAGTTCTCCCGCCTTCATCGGGCGCAGGGCCACGCGCGCCTCGAGCAGGCCGGCGTTGCTCTCGTGTTTCTTGAGGAGCGCCATCATCACCGGCAGCTTCAGCAGGCTGGCGGGTTGGAAGGCCAACTGCTGGTCGAGGCCGAAGGCGAGGCCGTTGTCGAGGTCGCGGAAGTACATCGCCAGCGTCTTCACCTTCTTGGCGGCCTTCAGGCGGGAGCGGAGGTTCTCCACCTTGTGTCGGAACGGGCGCACTTCCTTGAACTCCACCTCCTCGGTGTCGAGCAGGGGGTGGATGAGGCCGCGGCGCGGGGCGCGTATCTCGCGGCGGCGCCCCGGCGAGGGCGTCTCGCCGCCCGCGGCGGGGAGCGCGCAAACGACGAAGATGACGAGGGGGAGCAGGCGTGCCATGACCGGGAGATGATACATCGCCGCGACGCGCCGCGCCATGCCCCCACCCTCGGCTTGACACCCCTTCCCGGGCCTGCTATCATGACCTCATGGCCGAGATACAGCTCACCGACGACAATTTCGACGCCGAGGTCATCCAGAGCGCCCAGCCCGTCTTGGTGGACTTCTGGGCGCCCTGGTGCGGCCCCTGCCGGATGCTGGGCCCCATCGTCGAAGAGGTCGCCAACGAATACGCGGGCAAGGTGAAGGTCGGCAAGCTCAACACCGACGACCACCCCAACGCCCCGGGCCGCTACCGCATCTCCGCCATCCCGACTTTGCTCTTCTTCAAGGGCGGCAAACTCGTGGAGCAGCGCGTCGGCGTGCAGTCCAAGGCCGACATCAAGAAGCTGCTCGACTCGCTGCTCGCCTAAGCGCCGTCGCCGCGCCGTCCCCGACGCCCCGTCGTCCACCGACCGGTTCCCGGTCACATGAAGCCCCGTCTCTACCTCGTCGACGCCCACGCCTTCCTTCATAGGGCCTACCACGCCCTCCCTCCGCTGACGGACTCCAAGGGAGCGCCGGTGGGCGCCCTTTACGGCTTCGCGCGCGTGCTCATCCAGCTCCTGCGCCGAGACAAGCCCGAGGCCATCGGCGTGTGTTTCGACACCCCGGGCCCCACCTTCCGCCACAAGCAGTTCGAGGCCTACAAGGCCACGCGCAAGGAGATCGACCCCGACCTCATCGCCCAGCTCGGCCGCGCCAAACCCTTGGCCGAGGCCCTGGGCTTCGCCTGCATCGAGAAGCCGGGCTACGAGGCCGACGACGTGATGGCCACCATGGCGCGCAAGGCCGTGAAGGCGGGCTGGGAGGCCGTGCTCGTCACCGGCGACAAGGACGCTCTCCAGATGGTCGGCCCGGGCATCCGCGTGTTCAACGCGGCCAAGGACGCCTGGATGGACCCGCCGCAGGTCGAGGAGAAGTTCGGCGTCAAGCCGGACCAGGTCGTGGACTACCTCGCCATCGTGGGCGATTCCTCCGACAACGTGCCGGGCCTCAAAGGCGTCGGCCCGGTGGGCGCCGTCAAGCTGCTCAAGGCGTACGGCACCTTCAAGGGCGCCATCGCCGCGGCCAAAAAAGGCGACAAGGCGCTCACCCCCAAGCTCGCGCAGGCGCTGGTGGACGGCGAGAAGACGGCGGACCTGTCGCTGAGCCTCATCACCCTCGATGAGAAGGTCCCGCTGGAGCAGGGCCCCGAGGACTGCCGCGTGGTCAAGCCCGACCCCGAGAAACTCGTCGCGGGCCTGGAGGCCTTCGAGTTCCGCTCCTTGGCCAAGGAGCTCGCGCCCGGCAAGGCGTCGGAGGCGGCCGTCGCCGCGTCCGAGGCCCGCGCGCCCCGCCAGGCGGCCGCGCCCGACGTCTGCATCCCGCAGAAAGTCGAGCTGAAGGCCATCGCGAAAGAATTGGCCAAAGCCGAGGCCGTGCTGGTCGGCGCCGTGCCCGACTCGGCCGGCGAAGGCGAGCTGCTCTCCGTCTCCAAGGTGCGCGTGCTCGTGGGCCTGGAGGACGGCCGCTGCGCCGTGCTCGACGAGGCCGCCGCGGCCAAGGCGAAGGACGCCCTCTCCTCCAAGGCCGTCAAATGCGGCTGGGACCTCAAGGGCGCGCGCGCGGCGCTCGACAAGGTCGGGATGAGCCTCGCCGGACCCGACTTCGACGCCAAACTCGCCGCGTATTGCCTCGACCCGAACTCCGCCAAGGACCCCAAGGCCGCCGACCCGGAGGCCGACCTGCTCGCGCGCGCGTCGCAGTCGGCCGGGCGCCGGGCCCTGCTCAAGAAGCTCGAGGAAGTCGGCACGCGTGAGCTCTTCGAGAAGGTGGAGATGCCGCTGTCGGGCGTCCTGCGCGACATGGAGAAGGCCGGGGTGCTCGTGGACGAGAAGTACCTGCGCGACCTCTCGACGGAGTTCCTCGCGCAGCTCAAGAGCCTCCAGAAAGAGATAGACGCGCTCGCGGGCGCTCCGCTCAACGCGCAGTCTCCCAAGCAGCTCGGCGAGGTGCTGTTCGACAAGCTCGGCCTGCCCGTCCTCCACAAGACGGCCAAAGGCGGGCGCTCGACCGACGAGGAGACGCTGCAGTCCTTGGCCGCCCAACACGCGCTTCCCGGGAAGATCCTCGAGTACCGCGAGATCGCCAAGCTGGAGTCCACCTACGTCCGCGGCCTGCTCGAGCGCATGGACCCCGCCACCCGCCGGGTGCACACCACCTTCGACCAGACCGGGGCCGCGACGGGCCGGCTCTCGTCGCTCGACCCGAACCTGCAGAACATCCCCATCCGCACCGAGGCCGGCCGGCGCATCCGCCGCGCGTTCGTCGCGCCCAAGGGCGCGCTGCTGGTCTCGGCGGACTACTCCCAGATCGACCTGCGCGTGTTGGCCCACGAGTCCGGGGACGCGACCTTGATGAAGTCCTTCGAGGACGGCGAGGACATCCACAGCCGCACCGCCTCCGAGATCTTCCATGTACCGGCCGACGCGGTCACGACCGACCAGCGCCGCGCGGCCAAGGCGATCAACTTCGGCATCGTCTACGGGCAGACCGCCTTCGGGCTCTCCGCCCAGCTGGGCATCACCCAGCAGGAAGCCGGCGCCTACATCAAGAAATACCTGGAGCGCTACCCGGGCGTCTCCGCGTGGGTCGAGGCGAACCTGGCCAAGGCCAAGAAAGAGGGCTGCGCGCGCACCTTGCTGGGGCGCGTGCGCTGGCTGCCCGACCTCGCCGCCAAGAACGCGGCCGTGCGCCAGTTCACCGAGCGCGCCGCGCGCAACACGCCCATCCAGGGCGGCGCGGCCGACATCATCAAGCTGGCCATGCTCGAGGTCGCCCGGCAGCTGGAGAAGGGGCGCTTCGCGGCGACCATGCTCCTGCAGGTGCACGACGAGCTGCTCTTCGAGGTGGAGAAGGCCGAGGTCCCCGCCTTCGCCAAGTGGATCAAGCAGGTCATGGAGGACGCCTACGAGCTCAGGGTGCCCCTCGTGGCCGAGGTCAAGGCCGGCCCGAACTGGAACGACATGGAGAAGGTCAAGTGACCCGCGTCTTCCGCCACGACCCCGTCGATTTCAACGCCCTGCCGCCCGTCATCAAGGGGCTCATGGGCGCGCAGGTCGCGGGCTTCGTCATCTCCTGGGTCGTGGGCCCGCAGATCAACGACCTCTTCGGCCTGGTGCCGCGCCATGTCCTCGCCGACCGCTGGGTGTGGCAGCCGTTCACCTACCTGTTCCTGCACGGCGGCTTCTGGCACCTCCTCTTCAACCTCTTCGCGCTGTGGATGTTCGGCATGCCCGTCGAGTCGCAGTGGGGCGGACGCGAGTTCCTCAAGTACTACTTCCTGTGCGGCCTGGGGGCGGCGCTCTGCACGGTCGCGCTCTCGCCGGGCTCGCCGGTGCCGACCATCGGCTCCTCGGGCTCGGTGTACGGGCTCATCGTGGCTTTCGCGATGCTCTACCCCGACGCGGTCATCTACCTCTACTTCCTCATCCCGGTGCGCGCCATCCACATGGCCGTCATCTTCGCCGCCCTGGAGTTCTTCTCCGGGCTCTCGGGCAACAAGCCCGGCGTCGCCAACTTCGCGCACTTCGGCGGCATGCTCGTGGGTTGGATCTACATCCGCTGGTGGTGGACCATCAAGCTGCGCGCCAAGACCTTCTGGCGCGGGCTCTTCGAGCGCGAGGAGGCGCCCGCGCCGCGCCGCCCGCCGGCGCGCCGCGCGCCCGCCCGTCCCGCCGCTGCCGCGACCGCCGACGACGGCATGGCCGAGGTGGACCGCATCCTCGACAAGATACTCGCCAGCGGCCTGGAGTCGCTCACCGACGACGAGCGCGCCGTCATGAAGCGTTACTCCGACAAGGGGCGCCCGTCGTGAGGCCGAAGCGCTTCGTCGTGGGCCTGACCGGCGGCATCGGCACCGGCAAGTCCACGGCCTTGGCCGCCTTCGCCTCGCTCGGGGTGCCCACCGTGTCGCTGGACGCCATCGCCCACGAGACGGCCCGGCCCGGCCGGGCCGGCTGGAAGGCCATCAAGAAAGCTTTTCCCCGCTTCGTCGGTAAGACGGGCGCCGTGGACCGCGCGGGGTTGGGCGCGTTCGTCTTCTCGCGCGCGGCGGCCCGCCGCCGCCTGGAGAGGGCGACCCACCCCGTCATCCTCAAGGAGATGGACCGCCGCCTGGCCCGCCTGCGGGGCGTCGTCGTCGTGGACGCGCCGCTGCTCTTCGAGGCCGGCCTGCGCGGCCGCTTCGACGCCGCCGTGCTGGTCGCGTCCAGGAAGCAGGCGCGCCGCGTCATGAAGCGCGACGGGCTGACGGCGGCCGCCGTCCGCCGGCGCATGGCCGCCCAATGGCCGCTGGCGCGCAAACGGGCCCTGGCCGACCTGACGCTCGACAACGACCGGACGGTCGCCGATCTCAAGAAGCAGGTCAAAGCCCTCAACCGAGGCCTTCAGTTGCTGTACGGAGGAACACCCTGATGGAAACGCCGATCAAGACCGAGCCGGCCCCGATGCCCGCTCCCGCCGCCCCGCCGCAGCCCCTGGAGACGGCCGAGCTGGCCAAGAAGACCATCGCCCAGCTCAACGCCATCGCCGCCCAGCTCAAGCTGGAGGGTCTCAGCGGGCTCAAGAAGCAGGAGCTCATCGCCAAGATCGTCGAGGGCCAGCTCAAGGCCAACGGCATGATCTACGACGAGGGCGTGCTCGAGATCCTGCCCGACGGGTTCGGCTTCCTGCGCTCCTCCGAGTACTCCTACCTGCCCGGGCCCGACGACATCTACATGTCGCCCTCGCAGATCAAGAAGTTCGGCCTGCGCCGCTGCGACACGGTCGCCGGCTTCGTGCGCCCGCCCAAGGACGGCGAGCGCTACTACGCGCTGCTGCAGGTCAAGAAGGTCAACGGGGTGGACATCGAGCAGATCGGCAACCGGCCGCTCTTCGACAACCTCACGCCGCTGCACCCCGACAAGCGCTTCATCCTCGAGACGACCCGCGAGGAGGTCACGACGCGCCTGATGGACCTCATCTGCCCCATCGGCAAGGGGCAGCGCGGGCTCATCGTCGCGCCGCCCAAGACCGGCAAAACCGTCATCCTCTCCAAGATCGCCAACGCCATCGCCAAGAACCATCCGCAGACCGTCATCCTGGTCCTGCTCATCGACGAGCGGCCCGAGGAGGTCACGGAGTGCCAGCGCACCATCAAGGGCGAGGTCATCGCCTCGACCTTCGACGAGCCCGCCGAGCGGCACGTCCAGGTCTCGGAGATGGTGCTGGAGAAGGCCAAGCGGCAGGTCGAGCTGGGCAAGGACGTCGTCATCCTGCTCGACTCCATCACGCGCCTGGCGCGCGCCTACAACACCTGCACGCCGTCCTCGGGGCGCGTGCTCTCCGGCGGCCTGGAGGCCACCTCGCTGCAGCGCCCGAAGCGCTTCCTGGGCGCGGCGCGCAACATCGAGGAGGGGGGCTCCTTGACCATCCTGGCCACCGCGCTGGTGGACACGGGCTCGCGCATGGACGAGGTCATCTTCGAGGAGTTCAAGGGCACCGGCAACTCCGAGGTCTACCTCGACCGCAAGCTCGCCGACCGTCGCATGTTCCCGGCCATCGAGATCAACCGCACCGGCACGCGCAAGGAGGAGCTGCTCCAGTCCGAGGACGAGATCAACAAGATCTGGATCCTGCGCAAGGTGCTCGCTCCCCTGGGCTCGGTGGAGGCCATGGAGCTGCTGCGCGACAAGATCGTGGGCACGAAGTCGAACAAGGAGTTCCTCAAGTCGATGGAATTGTCTAACCTTTCCGGCGCGTGATCCTCGCCCTGCTCCTCGCCGTCCTCGCGTCCGCCGCCCCGGCCCCGTCGCCGGCGGCGTCGGCCGCCTTCCAGCGCTTCTCGGTCCTGACTCCCGCGGGGCCCGATGAGCCGCGCCCCGAGGTGCTGGCGCGCTCGCGGCGGCTGCTGTGGGCCGAGCACCGCATCAAGAAGGGCGAGGGCTTCGTCGGCAACACGGCCAAGGCCTACGGCACGACCCTGTCGGCGCTGCAGGCCACCAACAACAACGAGTTCGTCCTCGTCTATCCCGGCATGCGCATGACGGTCCTCAACCGCGACGGGCTGCTCTACGAGGTCAAGAAGGCCTCCGAGACGCTCGACGCCGTGGTCAACCGCTACCAGGCCGGCGCCGAGGCGCGCCGCAAGTTCAAAGAGGCGCTGGTGCGCCTCAACGGCCTGCCCGGCAGCGCCCTCTTGGCGCCCTACGAGCTGGAGAAGGGGACGCGGCTGGTCGTCTCCGGCGTGAAGATCAACTTCGACACCTACCGCTTCCCCTTCGAGTCGCAGTCCTGGCCGCGCATCTCGTCGCGCTTCGGCTACCGCTATCACCCGGTGCGCAAGGTGCGCAAGCTGCACGAGGGGCTCGACATCCCCAAGCCCTACGGCACGCCGGTCTACGCCGCGCGCTCCGGCCGCGTCATCCGCGCCGGCTGGCACGACGGCTACGGCATGGTCGTGGACATCCGCCACAGCGACGGCTGGACCACGCGCTACGGCCACATGTCGAAGATACACGTCAAAGCCGGCGAGCTGGTGGCGCGCGGCAAGACGATGATAGGCCGCGTCGGCTCCACCGGCATCTCCACGGGACCGCACCTCCACTTCGAGGTGCGCGACCGCTCCGGGCGCGCCGTCAACCCGTCGGCCAAGATCGGCAAGCGATGAAGCTCTCGGTCGCGCAGTGGGGGGACCCCGACGGCCTTCCCGTGGTCCTGCTGCACGCCTTCCCCATGTCCGGCGCGATGTGGGAGCCGCAGCGACAGGCCTTGGCGGCCTACCGCGTCCTGGTGCCGGACCTTCGCGGCTTCGGCGCGACCCCTCTGGTCGGGCCCTGGCTCATCGAACACGCCGCGGCCGACGTGCTCGAGTCGGTCCCGGAGAAATGCGTCTTCGTCGGGCTGTCCATGGGCGGCTACGTCGCGCTCAAGATCGCCGAGACCGCGCCGGAGCGCGTGAGGGCGCTGGTCCTGTGCGACACGCGCGCCGAGGCCGACGCCAACGAGAACAAGCTCAAGCGCGCCGCCGCCATCGATTTCGTGCGCAAGAACGGCGTGGACGCCTTCCTCGGCCCGTTCCTGAAGGACGCCGTGCACGACGCCGCGGCCCTGGGCTTCCTGCGGGGCGTCGCGGCGAAGTCGTCGCCGGAGGCCGTGATGGCCGCGTTGGCCGCCCTCGCGGCGCGCCCGGACGCGCTCCCGGGGCTCTCGCGCGTCGTCGCCCCGACGGCCTTCCTCGTCGGCTCGCAGGACAAGATCACGCCCTTGCCGCTCTCCGAGACGATGCGCGCGCGCATCCCCGGCGCCGAGCTGCACCTCGTCCCCGACGCCGGCCACTTCTCCAACGCGGAGAACCCGGCCGTCTTCAACGAGCGCCTGCTCTCCTTCCTGCGCCGGCTCTAGGCGCCGCCTCGGCCGCGCCCATAGAGCCTCAGCTCCTCCTCGTCGCCCGGCAGGCGCGTGAGGCGCTCGAAACGGAAGCCGAGCCTTTCGAGCAGGCGCATCGAGGGCTCGTTGTTTTGCGAGGTGATGGCGCACAGGCGCGCGAAGCCGCGCGCGTCCGCGTCCGCCAGGACCGCGGCCGCGGCCTCGCGCGCGTAGCCCTTTCCGCGGTGCTCCGGCAGGAAGGCGAAGCCCAGGTCGGCGTCGTCGAGGCCGGGACGCCGGATGAGGCCGCAGAGGCCCAGCGGCGTCCCGTCCGGGAGCTCGACCATGTCGAGGCCGAAGCCGTTGCGCGTGCGAGCCGCGAGGTTCCTCTCGATGTAGGCCCCGGCGTCGGCGAGGGTCCGCACGCCCCTGTCGCCGATGAAACGCAGCCAGTCCGGGTCGTTGAGCAGCCGCACGATGAAGGGCGCGTCGGCGGCGGCGAGCGCCCTCAGGCGCAGGCGCGGGGTCTCCATCAATCGTGCGGGCGCACGCGCGCCCCTTCGTCCCAGAAGCAGCGCGGCTCGCCTCCCTTGGGGAAGTCGCGGCGCAGGCTGCGCCGCCGCGGCGCGAGCGCGTCGATGGCGGCCTCCGTCGGCGCCGCGGCGAGGCTCACGGCTTCCTCCAGGGTCACGGGCATCAGCGCCCAGTGCTGCGGGTCCTCCCCGTCCGCCCAGTCCACCCGCTCGGTGAACACGCTCAGGAAGCGCTGCCCGCACGCGGGGCAGCCCAGCAGCCTCACGCCGTAGTGGGATTCATCCACGAGTTCTGCCGCCGGCGCCAAGGCGCGGCGCGACTCCCATGCCGCCTCCGGCGAGTCCGGCCAGCAGGCGGCGCAGCCGTGTCCGTCGGGCATCAGCGTGCCTCGAGGCGCTTCACGCCGGGCGGGTCCCCGCGGCTCTCGCCGTTCTCGTCGGCCCGCGCGTCGCCCCGCGCGTCCCGGAGGGCGTCTTGCGCTGGGCTGAATGGCGGCGGCTACCCGCTGTCCAGCCAACATGAGGCCGCCGCCCGTTCAAGCCAATGTTAGACGCCCGTCTCATACAACGGCGTGGATGTTGATTGCCTGGTACGGGACCGAAAGCGCCGAACTTGAAGTAGCGCTCGACTTGCCTTGTCGGCCAAGCTGAACAAGCCCATATTGCTTCAAGAGCATGATGTCCGTGTGGACATTCTTGAAATCCCTATCAGCAATGCTCGCCAGTTGATTGATCGAGCGCGGCGAGTGTTCTCGAATAAGATGGAGCAACTCCATCCGTTTATCAGTCAGCAGCGTCCGCACCGCTTCAAGGCTCGTGAAGAATACCCCAGCCTTGGCAGCGCCCTTGCGGGCCCGGCCACTCTTGAAGGTAGCCGCAAATTCAGCATCTGCCTGTTCGCGGCTCTTAATCTGAATTTCGAGCGTTTTCATTTTAGTGCCTCGATATCACGCCTGAAGTCTCTCAACAGATCTTCCACGCTGTTGAACTGGTAAGCAGACTGCCGTCCGCCGATGTGCTTGTGGTGCCCTTTGGGATGGTGGTTGTCGTAAAGCACGGCCGGAGTCCGCTGGCGGGCCGGGATGTAGGCCAGCCGGTAGCGGATGCCATCGGGCGACTTCGAGTCCTTGGGAACGGCCCATATCTTGCGTTCCTCAATCCCGCCCAGCTCATCAATGAGCTTAACTGAATGGATGAGTCGGACTTTCATCTATGGTGTAGTATACCATAACTGCGGGTTTCCGCAAGACCCAGGGAATGGGGGCGTCTAACGCGGAGGGTGTGCGGCGGCCGCTTATCTTTGAATCCACCCAAACAAGGCGGCCGCCCGCTCTACCCGATGTTAGCGCGAAGGCAGGCGCCCGCAGCCGGTTCATTCAAGGCTCGTCGGATCGAGTAGCCGCGCTCCGTGATATACGGTCAGCATTTCAACGAACTTCGTTTTGACGCGGTAAACAAGCCTATAATTCCCGAGGATGATTTCCCGCACGACAGGATCGTTCAACTCGGGAACAACGCGCCCGGATTTGGGGAATTCGCTCAGGCGCTCAACGGCTTGGAGGACATCTGCGACGAAGAGGCGGGCGTATTGGAGAGAGTCTTTGGCAATGAACTGCGCGATGGAATCGAGGTCTTCAGAGGCTTGAAGCGTCCACCTTACTTCAACCATCGCTTCATCTTCTGTTTGACCTTGTCGTGCGAAACCGTCTGGCCGGCGTCGGCCTGCTTCAATCCGCGTTCAACCTTAGAGAGGAACAGAAGGCGCTCCATCGCATCCTCGTAGGAGGCGTTTTCGGGCAGGCCCTTAACAGCCTGAAGAACCTTCTGCTTGGTCGTCATATGCCTAGGATAGCGTGAGTTTCGCCTTTATTCAATGGCTTACAGATTGTCGTCGCTTTGAGCGCTAACGCAGAGGGTCTGCCGCCGCCGCTTCAACTATCCAACCAAACGAGGCGGCGGTCGGCAGCACCCAATGGTTAGGGCGCAGAACCTCTTTTGAATTCTTCATCATGGCTTCCGGATGATTTTCCAAAACATCGTTGCCGGAAAAAGTCCGCATACAAGAAAAAACAGGTAGAACCCGATTGGTGCTTGCCTTCCCCTGACCATGGAGTCTGACCAGATGTAAAAGAGCGGGAATACGCTCGCGGAGATCACTGGAAGCAATCCGCCCCAACCTATCCACGAGAGCGCAAGAAACCAAGGAAGTCCGACGAGAATGGTTACGCCGTAACTGATTGCCAGGGTCATTCCGCCGCCGAATACCAGTGTAAGCAAGCCTTGGTTATTTCCCAGCTCCAGGTTGCCCAACACAATCAATCTGTAAGTCCCAATACAAAGAATGAACGCCAACGGCGGGACTAATGCAAATAATGGTGCTAACAGGCATGCGCGCCCCGGGCTTTTAATGTCCTCCCGTGTTCCTTTCCAGAGCCAAGGCCGAGTGCTCAAAAAATTCATTTTCTTCCGCATGGCGCCCTAACGCTACGCTCAGCCGCCGCGGCTACCCTCGGAATCGACCCACACGAGGCCGCGGACGGCTGTAGCGAATGTTAGATGGCTTAACCAATTAGCCTGATTTCGAATTTTGAGCCACACGTAACGCATAAGATTTCTGCCGTCGAGTTATTTAGCCTGTATGGATTGACTGTTCCGCAGTTTGGACAACAAGCATTTCGAGACACTGCACCTGAAGCGGGCTGTTCGCCTTGGCTAATCTTGTGAAAAATCGCTGTCAAGACCGTGATGACCGTGACAAGTATCGCGTTGATGCCGAGGATTCGCATGTTCAGATTATGCAGTTCTCTAAATCCAACGAGATCCCAAATCAGGAAAAGCACATGCATTGCGAGCGTGCCTATGAATACTGAGCCTAGTGTCTGAGCCCATTTAAATTTTGGATCCAACTGTGCGACCAAGAGCAGGCAAACATGTGCTTGTGCTACGGCAAGAGTCACGCATGAGAACGCAAGGCGCCAGATTGTCTTTTCTCTAAAACTGATCTCACCCCAGATGATAACAGCAAGCAAAAGCGCACCAAGTATCGAGAATGCGATGCCAGATGCGGCAAGAAGTACGTTCTTGTTCTTTTCAAGATGATATGAACAGGCAAGTGCCGCGATGCTTGCTCCGGTCACAGTGAGGGAGGTAAGCCACACCTTGGTCTGGAGCGGCCCCCATGTGTCGAAAGATATCAATGCGAAGATTCCAAGCGCAGCGCTAGTAAG
This sequence comes from Elusimicrobiota bacterium, assembly GCA_033875325.1. GTDB lineage: Bacteria > Elusimicrobiota > Elusimicrobia > UBA1565 > UBA9628 > GWA2-66-18. The sequence goes on from JANRKA010000133.1 coordinate 12,047, forward strand.
AAGCGATGCTATTAGAGTGGCTTGGGCAACTCGCTTGATATCCATTCGATTTCAGGCCATCTAACGCAGGGGGTGAGCGGCGGCCGCTTCAACTGTCCACTCAAACGAGGCGGCCGGCCGCTCTACCCAATGGTTAGACCCCGCCCAGATTGAATTCAAGGCCGTATCTCCGCAAAGCGGATTCTCCCCTGGTAATACCGACGGCGAAGTTCCTCCATATCCGTCGTGCCGATTTCCTTGGTGCTAATCTTTTTGATCTTGCCCGGAAATTGCCACAACCAAACTTCACGCGGATTCCCTACCAGATTGTCCGGTTCATCACTATCCGTAGTGACCTTCTCGCCTATAACGATTGCGGCTTCAGTCTCATCTGGCGAGAGACCAAGATGCGTCGCCAGGAATCCGGGTGCTTCTTGAATAAGCGGGAACTTAAAGACTATGTCACCAGCCAACGAGATTAGTCCACAGAACTGGTCAATTTCGCCAGTCTGATTCACCCACGGGATGAACCCAAATTGCGGATACCCCTTTGCTGCCACCATGTCCCTTTCTTCATCAGTCTGAGCCCCATATGAGTTATGAAGTATGTCCGTGCAAACGAATATGCGCTCCTTCGGGTCCCCATTTGTAGGGAGAAACTCGAAACGCTGCTTGAAAGTCAGCGTCTTCTTGGGGGCTATTTCGATTTTGGGAACCTGCCACTCGTGACGCGCGTACACACCAGCGACCTTTTTGAAATCTTTGGCACGCGGGTCGTCATAGAATTCGATTCTGTAATGAAATATGGCCGCTGCCTGGTTTCCCGCAACAAGGAATCTAAAAGGGATTCTGTCGGGAGGCGTCCACTCAGCAATCTTCTTTAACCGTTCTGGATCTTCAGGCTTAGGTAGTGGTGGAGGGTCGGCTGCCTGAGTAGAGTTACTGGTTAATCCTTGATTGTTCCAGGGCCTAAAGCTTTCTTGTTCGTCGAGCTCAGCTTTTAGCCGATTATATTGATGGACACCTACCGCTATAGCGGCGATGAAAAGCGCGAGGACGACAAGCTTCTTTCGATGTAGCACTTTAAATTCGGGGGTCTAACGCAGGGGGTGAGCGGCGGCCGCTTTAACTGTCCATCCAAACGAGGCGGCCGGCCGCTCTACCCGATGGTTAGCCGCCATCAGTATTTGATGACCTTCGCCACGTCGTTTTCCTTCATACTTTTGATCTTCCTGAAC
>JANRKA010000134.1:0-1892 GCA_033875325.1 Elusimicrobiota bacterium
CGGCCGCCGGCGTCGTCGCCTTGTGCGCGCTGCCGCGACTCCTCGACGCGCCGCGCCTGGGCCTCGCGCTCGGCGGGGGGCTCTCGCCGCGCCTGGCGAGCCTGACCGTCGGCTGGAGAGACCTCCTCATCCTGCCGCCTCATCACGCGCTGCGCGCGCTGGGCGTCGCGCCCGCCGCCGCCGGCTGGCCCGAGTCGGCGGCCGGCTACCTGGGTCCCGTCTTCGCGGGGCTCGCCGCCTGGGGCCTGCTCGCGTCTCGCGGGCGCCCCGGCCGCGCGACGCTCGCGGCGCTGCTGGCCGTCTTCGCGCTCCTGAGCGCCGCGCGTTGGCCGCTCGCGGGAGTGCCCGTGCTGAGTTTCCTGCGGGTGCCGGCGCGCTTCATGTTCGCGACGAGCCTGCTCGCCGCCGTCGCCGCGGCCTGGGGCTGGGAGGACCTGGCCCGCCGTCTCGCGCCCGCGCCGCGCCGCGCGGCTTGGGCCGCCGCGGCCGCCGCTCTGTTTCTGGGCGTCAACCCGGCCTTCCAGGCGCCGATGGTGGTTTGGGGGGAGCCGACTCCATGGCTCGAGACGCTGGCCGCCGCGCCGCCCGGCGCCGTCATCGACCTGCCGCTCGAGCTCATGCCGGGCATGGGCGGGTCGGGCGACAACGGGCTCGCCTACCTCCGCGCGACGCGTCACGGCAAGCCGCTGTTCAACGGGCATCTCTCGGTGCCCGGCGAAGCGGCCCAGGCGCTCGCCCGCGACGCGGACCTGCAGGCGCTGGTCGCCTGCCAGGAGGGACGCTGCGACGCGGTCGACGACGCGTTGTGGAAGCGCCTGCACGGCCGCCTCGGCGCGCGTTACGTCATCCGTTCGTCTCTCGTCTCCGCGCCGCTCGACGCGGCGCTGCGGCGCTCACGCGCGCTGCGCCCCTTGGCGCCGGGCGCCGCGGACGCGTTCGCCATCGCGCCGGAGGCGCCGTGAGCGCCCCGTCGCTGAGCGCGGTCCTGCCCACGCTCGATGAGGCCGACAGCGTCGAGCCGCTGCTCGACGGCCTTTTCGACGCGCTGGGGCCGGACTTGGAGGTCGTGGTCGTCGACGACGGCTCGACGGACGGCACCCCGTCGAGAGCCCTGGCCTACGCCCGCGCGCACACGGGCAGGGCCGTCGTCGTCCTGCGCCGCGCGGGCCCCCGTGGCCTGACGGCGAGCCTGCGCGACGGCTTCGCGGCCGCGCGGGGGGAACGCGTGGTCTGGCTCGACGCCGACCTCTCGATGCCGCCCGCGGACGCGGCGCGGCTCGTGGCCGCGCTCTCGCGCTGCGACCTCGCGGTCGGCTCGCGGTTCCTCCCGGGCGCGGGCTGGCGCAAGTCCGGCCCCGGCTCGCGCGACGCGTCGGCGCCGGCGCTGCTGAGCCTCGCCCTCAACGCGGCCCTGCGCCTGCTGCTCGGCCGCGGCCTCACCGACTACACCAGCGGCTTCGCGGCCGCGCGCCGCGAGACCCTCCTGAGGCTCGGGCTGGAGGGGGGGCACGGCGAGTACTTCATGGACCTCGTCTGCCGCGCGCGCGACGCCGGGCTGCGCGTCGAGGAGCTCCCCTACGCCATCCGGCCGCGCCGGCACGGCCGCTCCAAGACGGCCCCGGACGCCGCGGCGCTCGGGCGGCGCGGCGTCCGCTACCTGGCGACGGCGCTGAAGCTCGCGCTGCGCGACGCCGGCCGCAGAGGGCCGCCCGCGTCGCCGTCGCGCGCCGACGCGAGCGCGAAACCCGCCGCCGACAGCGCCGCCTCGACCTCCGCGCGCCGCCAGTAGCGCATGTGGTGCGTCTCGCGGAAGCGCGACGCGCGGCCGCCGCGCGTCACGGCGTAGTCCTGGGTCACCACGGCCGCGCGTCCGCCCGGCGCCGCGCGCGCGC
>JANRKA010000135.1:0-7756 GCA_033875325.1 Elusimicrobiota bacterium
CCGCGCGCGCGGCGCCGAAGGCGGCCGGGCCGAGCCGGAAGGCGGGCGCCGGTCGGCCGAACTCGTCGCAGAAGTGGATGGCCACGAAATCCGCCTCGCACAGCGCCATGATGACGCTGGCGGCCGCGCTCAGCGACTCGCGGAATGGCCGGTCGGAGAAGAGCTCCTGCGTGAGGCGGTTGAGCAGCGCGAGCGCCTGATAACGCTCCTCCAGCGCGGCGCCCGCGCCCTCGCGCGCGCCGGCGACGCGCTAGAGGAGCGCTACCAGGCGCTCGTGCTGCTCAACCGCCTCACGCAGGAGCTTTTCTCCGACCGTCCCTTCCGGGAGTCGTTGAGCGCCGCCGCGCGGGTCATCATGGCGCTCTGCGAGGCGGACTTCGTGTCCATCCATTTCTGCGACGAGTTCGGCCGTCCGGCGCCCGCCTTCCGCCTTGGACCGGCCGTCTTCGGCGCCGCGCGCGCGGCCGGCCTCGAGTCGGCCCTGGTGGCTCGCGCCGCCGAGACCCGCGCGCTCGCGAGCGGCGTCGCGGAGGTCTCCCTGACCGCCGCGCCGATGACCGGCGTCTCGGGAGGCCTCGAAGGCGTGCTCGTGGCCGGGCGGCTGCCGGGCCGCGACGCCGGGCGCGCGGACGCGCGCGCGCTCGCGGAGAGCGCCCGCCACTTGCGCGACGCGCGCCTCATCCAGAAGAACCTGCAGCAGCGCCGCGCGATGGCCGCCGTCACCGAGCAGTCGGCGGACGCCGTCCTGCTCACCGACGCCGAGGGGCGCGTCGTCTCCTGGAACCCCAGCGCCGAGTCTCTGTTCGGCTGGAGCCGCGAGGAGGCTCTGGGGCTGCCTACCGCCGAGTTGTGCCCTCCCGAGGCGCGCGAGGAGGCGGCGGACGCCGAAGCCCGGGCCCGGCGCGACGGCCGCCCGTACCGCTACGACTCGGTGCGCCGCCGCAAGGACGGCGCGTTGGTGCCGGTGGAGGTGACCTACAGCGTGCTGCGCGACGAGAACGGCTCCTCCTACGGCATGGTGCGCTCCTACCGCGACATCACGCGGCGCAAGGAGGTCGAGCGCGCCAAGAGCGAGTTCGTCTCCATGGTGAGCCATGAGCTGCGCACGCCGCTGACGGCCATCCAGGGCTTCTCGGAGACCCTGCGCGACCTCGACGGCGAGCTCGAGCCCGCCCGACGCCGCGAGTACGCGCGCATCATCTTCGACGAGTCGCGCCGACTGGGGCGCCTCGTCACGGACTTCCTGGACCTCTCGCGGCTGGAGGCCGGCGCCGTCGAGCTGCGCCCGGAGCCCGTCGCGCTGGAACCGCTCGCCGGCCGCCTCGCCGCGTTGTTCCAAGGACACCCCTCGCGCGCGCGTCTGACCGCCCGCTTCGCCGGGGACGCCGGCGCGGTGCGCGCCGACGCCGACCAACTCTACCGCGTGCTGCTCAACCTGTGCGGCAACGCGCTCAAGTACACGCCGGCCGACGGTGAGGTCTCGGTGTCCTCGCGACGGGACGGCGGCTTCGTCGAGGTCGAGGTGCGCGACCAGGGCCCCGGCATCCCCGTGGAGCACCAGGCGCGCATCTTCGAGCGCTTCAGCCGCCTGGCCGACCCGGTCTCGCGCAAGGTCCCCGGCACGGGGCTGGGACTGGCCATCTGCAAGGGCATCGTCGAGGCGCACGGAGGCCGCATCTGGGTCGAGAGCCGCCCCGGGCACGGCGCGGCCTTCCGGTTCACGATGCCGGCGGCGTGACGGCGGCCCCACCCGCGATTTGGTAGAATCGAGGTCTGTGCTGCTCCCCCGCGTCCTGACGGCCCTCGTGGGCATCCCGCTGCTGCTCTGGCTCGTGCACGCCGGCGGGACGGCCTTCTCCCTCTTCGTGGTCGGCGTGTGCGCGTTGTGCTGCTACGAATACGCGCTCATCCTGCGCCTGGGCGGGCGCCCCGTGCAGGCCGCTCCCGTCGTGCTCGTGGGCGGGGCGCTGGCCGCCGGCACCGCTCTCGGAGGCCCCTTCCCGCTCGCGCTGGCCGCGGGCGTCGTCCTCGTCGCCCTCGTCGAGCTGTTCTCGAAGGTCCACTCCATGGACCGAGCCGCCCTGACCTTGTTCGGCGCGTTGTTCGCGGGTTGGATGCCCTCTCACCTGGCCCTCATCCGCGACCTGCGCCCGCACGGCGAGGGCTTCGTCGTGCTCGTCTTCCTCTCGGTGTGGGCGACCGACACCGCGGGTTATTTCGCGGGCCGCGCCTTCGGCCGCAACGCGTTGGCCGCCGAGGTCTCGCCCAAGAAGACCTGGGAGGGAGCCGTCGCCGGCATCGCCGCCGCGGTCGCGACGGCCCTGCTCGTGCAGCGTTTCGGCCTGCGCGAGGCCTTGTCCCCCCTCCATGCCGCGGCGCTCGGCGCGGCCATCGGCGTCATCGGCCAGGTCTCCGACCTCGCCGAGTCCATGATCAAGCGCGACGCGGGCGTGAAGGACTCCGGCGCGCTCCTGCCCGGACACGGCGGCGTCTTCGACCGCTTCGACTCCTACATCCTCGCCGCGCCCGCGGTGTATTACGCGTTGAGCTTCCGCTGATGAAGAAAGTCGCCATCCTCGGCTCCACGGGCTCCATCGGCGTCAACGCGCTCAACGTCATCCGCGAGATGCCCGGGGAGCTGTCGGTGTTCGGCCTGGCCGCGCACAGCAACGCCGCGCTGGTCGCCGAGCAGGCCGCGGAGTTCAAGCCGCGGGCCGTCGCCATGTTCTCTCCCGACGCGGCCAAGGACCTGAAGGCGCGCCTCAACGGCTCGACCCAGCACCTGGAGCCCGGCGTGCAGGGTCTCTGCGACCTGGCCGCGCACCCCGAGGTGGACGTGGTGCTCACCTCGGTCGTCGGCGGCGTGGGCTTCGCCCCGCTGTTGGCGGCCATCCGCGCGGGCAAGGTCGTGGCGTTGGCCAACAAGGAGCCGATGGTCATGGCCGGCGCGCAGTTCATGGCCGAGGCGCGCCGTTGGGACGCGAAGATCGTTCCCGTGGATTCCGAGCCTTCCGCCATCTTCCAGTGCGTCCAGGGACTCAACCCCGACCCGCGCGCGGCCGCGCCGTTGAAGACCATCAAGCGGGTCATCCTGACGGCCTCCGGCGGCGCCTTCGGCAAGTACCAGGGAGACCTCTCCGAGGTCACGCCGGCCATGGCGCTCAAGCACCCGACCTGGAGGATGGGCAAGAAGATCACCGTCGACTGCGCGACGCTGATGAACAAGGGCTTCGAGCTCATCGAGATCATGAACCTGTTCGGCCTCAAGCGCGAGCAGGTCGAGATCGTCATCCATCCGCAGAGCATCTTCCACTCGGGCGTCGAGTTCTCCGACGGCTCGGTGCTCGCCCAGATGGGCCTGCCCGACATGAAGCTCCCCATCCAGTACGGCATGACCTTCCCCGCGCGCGGCCCGCGCGTGGTCGAGCCCCTGGACCTCGTGAAGGCCGGCACGCTCGAGTTCCGCGCGCCCGATTTCCGCCGCTTCCCCTGCCTCGCGCTGGCCCAGGAGGCCGCGAAGGCCGGCGGCGGCCTGCCCGCCGTGTTGTCGGCCGCCGACGAGGTGGCCGTCGAGGCGTTCCTCGCGGGGAGGATCCTGTTCACCGACATCCCCCGCGTCATCGAGAAGACGATGGCCGCGTACACCGTCTCGGGAGGCCTGCCCAGCTTCCAAGAGGTCGTCGAGATCGACGCCTGGGCCCGCGCAAAAGCCGAGGAGGCCTGCCAATGACCGCCCTGATCGCCACGCTGTGGAGCATCGTCGCCGTCGGCCTGACCTTCGGCCTCGTCATCTTCCTGCACGAGTTCGGCCACTTCATCGTGGCGCGCAAGCTCGGCGTGCGCGTCGAGAAGTTCGCCTTCGGCTTCGGCCCCGAGCTGCTGGGCGTCACCGACTCCACCGGCACGCGTTTCTCCATCTGCGCCATCCCGCTCGGCGGCTTCGTCAAGCCCGCCGGGGAGGACCCCTCCTCCGGCGTGGACCCCAAGCCCGACGAGTACTTCGGCCAGTCCTGGAACCGGCGCCTGGCCATCGTCGCCGCGGGCCCGGCCATGAACTACGTGCTCGCCTTCACCTTGTTCACCGGCGTGGTCTGGCTCAAGGGTATGCCCGTCGCGTCCAAGGAGCCCGTCATCGGCAACCTCATGGTGGGCTTCCCCGCCGACAAGGCCGGCATCGAGCTCGACGACCGCGTCCTGCTCTTCGACGGCCGCGCGCTGGCGGGTTGGGAGGACCTGGCCCAATCCATCCACCGCTCCGCGGGCAAGGAGATCGCGCTGACCATCGACCGCAAGGGCGAGCGCATCGTGGTCAAGATCACCCCCAAGCCCGACGAGACGGGCACGCGCGGCGTCATCGGCATCATGCCCAAAGCCGACTACGAGCCCGTCTCCTTCGCGGCCGCCGCCGGCGAGGGCGTGCGCCAGTGCTGGGCGCAGTCCAAGGCCACGGTGACCACCATCGCGGGGAAGATCTGGAAGCGCGAGCGGCCGGACCTCGCGGGCCCCGTGGGCATCGTCCAGATGGTGCACCGCGCGGCGCACTCCGACTGGGCCGACTTCGTCTTCCTCATCGGCTTCATCTCGGTGGCCATCGGCTTCTTCAACATCCTGCCCGTGCCCCTGTTGGACGGGGGCCACGCCGTCTTCTACCTCTGGGAAGGCCTCGTCGGCCGCCGTCCCAAGCCGGAGGTCATCGAGAAGGTCAACGGCGTGGGCATCGCCTTCCTCCTGTCCCTGCTCGTCTTCGCCACCTACAACGACGTGCTGCGCATCCGCAACGAGCGCGCCATCCAGAAGAACAAACCCGCCGTCGAGAAGGCCAAATGAAGCTCTCCCGCTACCTCCTCCCCACCTTGCGCGAAGCGCCGTCTGACGCCGACAACGTCTCGGCCCAGCTGATGCAGCGCGCGGGCATGATCCGCAAGGTGGCTTCGGGCATCTACGACTGGATGCCGCTGGGCCTGCGCGTGCTGCGCAAGGTGGAGAAGGTGGTGCGCGCCGAGATGGACGGCATCGGCGGTCTCGAGGTGGACCTGCCGGTCATCCAGCCCAAGGCCCTGTGGGAGGAGACCGGCCGCTGGCCCGTATACGGCAAGGAGCTGCTGCGCATCAAGGACCGCAAGGACGCGGAGTTCTGCTTCGCCCCCACCGCCGAGGAGGTCGTCACCGACCTCGTGCGTCGCGAGGTCCGCTCCTGGCGCCAGCTCCCGGTGATGCTCTACCAGGTCGGCCGCAAGTTCCGCGACGAGATCCGCCCCCGCTTCGGCGTCATGCGCGCGCGCGAGTTCCTGATGAAGGACGCCTACTCCTTCCACGCCGACGAAGCGGACGCGTCCGCCTACTATAAGGTCATCTTCGAGGCCTACAAACGCGTGTTCCAACGCTGCGGGCTCCGCTTCAAGCCCGTGCTGGCCCAGGCCGGCGCCATCGGCGGCTCCTTCTCCCATGAGTTCATGGTCCTCGCCGAGACCGGCGAGGAGACCATCGTCTCCTGCTCGAAGTGCGACTACGGCGCCAACATCGAGCGCTCCGAGATCAAGGACGCGTACGCGGCGCCGGACGCCGCGGCGTTCAAGCCCGTCGTGGAGTTCGACACGCAGGGCAAGACGACGGTCCCCGACGTGGCGAAGATGATGGGCCGGCCCCTGACGGATTTCCTGAAGACGCAGCTCTACATGATAGACGGCAAGGTCCCGGTCATCGCCTTGATGCGCGGCGACCACGAGCTCAACGAGGCGAAGCTCGCCTCCGCCGTCGGCGCGCCCAACCTCTACCGCGCCACTCCCGCGCAATACGAGACGGTGATGGGCTGCAAGGTCGGCTTCGGCGGCCCGCAGAACCACCCGGACGCCGCCATCTACTGCGATTTCTCGACCAAGGGCGTGCTCAACGGCGTGACGGGCGCCAACAAGGACGGGCTCCACCTCGACAACTTCAATATCGCGCGCGACCTGCCCTCCATCAAGGGCTTCTTCGACCTGCGCACCGCCACGCTCGAGGACCCCTGCCCCGCGTGCGGCGGCAAGACCGAGTTCTTCAAGGGCATCGAGGTCGGCCACACCTTCAAGCTCGGGACCAAATACTCGACGGCCATGAAGGCGGAGTACCTCGACAAGGCGCAGAAGCCCCAGGTCATGGTCATGGGCTGCTACGGCATCGGCGTCAGCCGCGTCGTCGCGGCGGCCATCGAGCAGGGCCACGACAAGGACGGCATCGTGTGGCCCTCCGAGATCGCCCCCTTCCACGCCGCCGTCGTCGTCCTCGACGAGAACGACGACGCCAAGGTGCGCCCCGCGGCCGACGCGCTCGTCGCGGCCCTCGAGGCCAAAGGCGTCGAGGTGCTCGAGGACGACCGCGACGGCAAACCCGGCGTCAAGTTCAAGGACATGGACCTCATCGGCATCCCCCACCGCCTCGTCGTCTCCAAGCGGACTTTGGAGGCCGGGGAGGTCGAGTACAAGAAGCGCGGGAGCGCCGACGCCGAGCGCTGGAAGCTCGACGAGGCCGCCGCCCGCCTGGCCGAGCGTTTGGCCGGCCGCGCCTCCGTCGCCGCCTGAGCGTCGGACACCACTTGACTTGCGGGGTCCCGGGGTTATACTTGCCCCATGCGCGCGAGGGGTCTTGTCCTCTGCTCGGTGCTGACGCTGCTGTCGGGGCCTGACGCGCGCGCCGAGGACATCGTCGGTCAAGTGACGGGCGCGGGCCGCGTCGCCCTGGCGCGCATGATGCCGGCGCGCGTCGAGCCCTCTCGCTGGGACCCCGACATGACCTACACGGAGGGGCTCGGCCGCATCGGTCTCGCGGTCCCGGTCATCCGCCGCAGCATCCTGGACCCGCGTTACGACGCGGATGACCGCCGCGAGCTGGCCGCCGCGATGCGTGACTTCCTGACCCCCGCCATCGTCGAAGAGCACTATTGCGGCGTCAGCCACGTCGCGGAGCGGCTCTTCACGCACCACGACCGCTACATCCTGCAGCTGGAGATGTACTTGGCGGACCAAGGACTCTCTCGATTCCTCCCGCTGCCCTACTGGGAGGCGGGAGGCCCCATCCCGCCCGAGTTCACGACGCCCGTGGGTCGGGCGGAGGAAGTCCGCCTTCCCGAGGGCTTCTACCGGCTCATCCAAGCCAAGCCGGACCAGTTCCGCTTCCCCGAGGTCTGCCGCTACAACACCGACCAGGAGCTCGCGCGCGCCATCGACGGTTGGCACGGCGGGGTGCACAGCACCCTGGGCGGCTGTATGGGAGACTTCCGCACCGCCTCCGCGACGCCGTTGTTCTGGTTGTGGCATGCCTACGTCTCGCAGACGCGCGAGGAGTGGAAGCGCTGTCCGGGCGTCAACCCCTCCACCTACAACCCGGCCCCCGCAGGGACGCGCCCGCCCCTCGGCTGCCGGCCTTAACACCGGGCCCAACGCTCCATAAGCGCATAGGGCCACTGTCCCGCGCCGGGTGGGCCCAACGGCCGTCTCGCGCGTGACGGGGATGCGGTTTAATCTGCGCGTGACCTCCCTGCGGCGGCCGCTCGCGGCGTCCCTGGCGCTGCTCGTCATGGCGCAGCCCGCCTTCTCCGCGGCGCGCGTGCTCCCCGTCGCCGCCGCGCGCGCCGTCGCGCCCGTCGCGCGAGTCCCCCTCGCCCTGCCGGCCGGCGGCATGCTCGCGCGGCCGCTGAGCGTCATGCCGACCTTGACCCCGGTCGCGCCGGGGGCGCCGTCGGTCTCCGTCTCGCTCGAGGCGCTCCGCGCGGCCGTGCCCG
>JANRKA010000136.1:0-21130 GCA_033875325.1 Elusimicrobiota bacterium
CCTGACCTACCAGCAGATCGGCAAGAGCAACACCTACGTGGTGACGCCGCGCTCCAAGCAGGTCGAGAACCTCATCACGCGCATCTACACCCTCAACTACATCCCGCTCATCGCGCTCGGCGCGGAGACCGGGGGCGCGGCTCTGCTGACCTTGGGCTCGCCGAGCAGCGCGTCCATGGGCGGCGGCGTCGGCGCGGCCGGCGGCGGAGGGAGAGGCGGCATCGACATGGGCACGCCGGCGGGCGCCGCGCCGGGCGGGGCCGGGCCGGGCGGAGGAGGCTCCGACGCCTCCAGCGGCATCGCCATCGTGCGCGTGCTGCGCAGCGTCCTCTCCAAGAGCGGGCACGTGGAGCTCGAGCCGCGCACCAACGCCATCGTCGTGACGGACATCCCCGAGGTCTTCCCTCAGGTCGAGCAGATCATCGCCGAGCTCGACAAGAAGGCGCCCCAGGTCATGATCGAGGCCCAGATCGTCGAGATCGACTCCAACCGCTCCCGCGAGCTCGGCTTCGAGTGGGGCGGCACCAACGGCGAGCTCGGCTCCTTCAAGGGCGGCGCGCGCGACACGACCTTCCCCCTGAACCTGCCCAAGAACCTGGGCGGAGCCAAGTTCTTCGACCCGCTCAGCCCCACGGCGGGCATCAAGAGCGCGCTCGGCTCCGAGGGCGCCAGCGGCAGCAGCAACTCCGAGGGCACCGACCAGGTCCTGCTCGACAAGGGCATCATGCTCACCAGCATCGTGGACCTCACGGCGCTGCAGATCACTTTGCGCGCCCTGGTCTCCCGTTCCGAGGCGCGTTTCCTGGGCAAACCCAAGATCCTGACCCTCAACAACAAGAGCGCGGTCATCCAGATCGGCTCCGTCGAGGCCGTGGCCCTGCAGAACGTGCAGAGCTCGGTGGGCGGCGGCGGCGCGGCCGCGCAGACCCAGGGCGCCGAACGCATGCCGACGGGTCTCGTGCTCAGCGTGACGCCGCAGATCAACCGCGAGGGCTACATCACCATGCTCGTGCAACCCTCCTTCACGGACATCCAGGAGGCGGCCATCTCGCGCGCCTCCTCGCGCGTCTTCAACCCCGTGCAGCGCGCGGCGAGCACCCTCGTGCGCGTGAAAAACGGGCAGACCCTCGTCATGGGCGGCCTGCTCCGCTCCACCGAGACCAAGGTCGTGCGCAAGGTGCCCTTCTTCGGCTACATCCCCATCGTGGGCTGGCTGTTCACGAGCACCTCCAACCGCCGCGTGAACTCCGACCTGGTCATCTTCCTGACCCCGACCATCGTCTCCGATTGAGATGCGTATGGTATCTTCCTCACCGGCTTCTCCGTCGGGCCGCTAGCGGCCCGACGTACACCCCAAGACTTCACCTTTAGCACAGAGCATCTGCAGGCGCTCCGGCGTCCGCGGGGTTATGCTGATGGCGTGGCGCTCACAATAGAGGAGGCGGGGCTTGACTTTCCGCGGCATGAGGCTATACTTCGGTTAAAGGAGGGTAAAAACAGCCCCATGGCCCAGGACCTCGCGGAGATACTCGTCTCATCGGGCGTGCTCACCGCCGAACAGCGCGACAAGGCGCAGAAGGTGGCGACCCAGACCAAGAGCCCCTTCGGCGAAGCGGTGGTCAAACTCGGCTTCGCCAACGAGGACGCCATCGCGGTCGCGTTGTCCAAGCAGTTGGGCATCCCCTACGCCTCGCGCGAGAACAAGATCCTCAAGCCCGAGAAGGGCCAGAACCTCGAGAAGCTGGTGCCCGAGGCCTACGCGCGCGAGAACTTCGTGCTCCCTCTCTTCGTGGACAACAACGTCCTGGCCACCGCCATCTCGGACCCGGACAACGTGCTCCTGCTCGACAACCTGCGCCTGCTGACCGGCCACGAGATCCAGTCCTTCATCTCGACCAAGACCCAGATCATCAAGGCCATCGACGAGTTCTACCTGGGCCAGGGAACCGCCATCGACAAGGCGATGGACCAGAAGGGCTCCGACGAGGTCGAGGAGGCCCCTCAGGCCGGCGACGAGCGCCTCAACCTCGACCAGATCACCGCCGGCGCGCAAGGCGCGCAGGTCGTGCAGCTGGTCAACGCCATCCTCAAGCAGTCCATCCAGGAGCGCGTCTCGGACATCCACATCGAGAAGTTCGACGAGCGCGTGGTGCTGCGCTTCCGCATCGACGGCACGCTCTACGAGCGCACGCCGCCGCCCAAACACCTCTTCCCGGCGGTCATCTCGCGCCTGAAGATCCTGTCCAAGCTCGACATCGCCGAGCGCCGCCTGCCTCAGGACGGCCAGTTCTCCATCAAGGTGCAGAACCGCGTCATCGACCTGCGCGTGTCCATCTGTCCCTGCGTGTTCGGCGAGAAGGTCGTCATGCGCTTGCTCGACAAGGGCGCCATCGACCTCGACATCAACAAGATCGGCCTCGAGCCCCGCCAGCGCGACGACATGATCGACGCGGCCAACAAGCCGCACGGCCTGTTCTTCATGACCGGCCCCACCGGCTCGGGCAAAACCACCACGCTCGGCGCCATCCTCAACACCATCAAGAGCCCCGACATCAACATCATGACCATCGAGGACCCGGTCGAGCTCAAGATCGAGGGCATCAACCAGGTGCAGGTGCGCGCGGCCATCGGCTTGACCTTCGCTTCCGCGCTGCGCTCCTTCCTGCGCCAGGACCCCGACGTCATCCTCGTCGGAGAGGTCCGCGACCAGGAGACGGCCCAGACCTGCCTGCGCGCCGCGCTCACGGGCCACTTGGTCATCTCCACGCTCCACACCAACGACGCTCTCTCCTGCGTCGTGCGCCTCATCGACATGGGCATCGAGCCCTTCATGCTCGCCAACTCCCTGCACCTGGCGGCCGCCCAGCGCCTGGTGCGCCTGCTGTGCGTGCACTGCAAGAAGCCGACCAAGCCGCCGCAGGAGCTCGTGGACCAGGTCGTGCGCGAGGCGCTCCTGGAGACCCCGCCCGACCCGGCGACGCTGCAGTTCTTCGAGCCGCGCGGCTGCGACAAGTGCGCCCGCACCGGCTACTCCGGCCGTAAAGCCATCTACGAGGTCTACAAGCTCAACGGGCAGATGCGCGAGATCATCTACCGCTACGGCGGCGACATCGGCCGCCTCAAGAAGGCCGCCGAGGAGGCCGGGATGTGGACGATGCGCGCCTCCGGCTTCCGCAAAGCCCTCACGGGCCTGACCACGATCGAGGAAGTGATGTCGGTGACCACCGCGGATTGACACCGAGATAGGCCCCTGTTAAACTGGGGCGAGAGACCATGGCCCGCTATTCCTATACCGTCCAGGACGCGAAGGGGGAGACCTCCAGCGGCGCCCTCGAGGCCGGGGACGAGAACGAAGCCATCTCGGCCCTGCAGGCCAAGGGCTACTTCATCCTCTCCATCTCCGCCGAGAAGGGCGCGGGCGGGGGCGGCGGCGGCAAGGCCGCCGGCGGCGGGCAGGGCGTGGCCCTGCGCGACCTCGTGTTCTTCGCCGAGCAGCTCTCGACCTTGCTCAACGGCGGCGTGCCGCTCGTGCGCGCGCTCTCGCTCTTGGGCGAGAACTCCTCCTCCAAGGGCCTGCAGTACGCGCTGGGCCAAGTGACCAAGGACGTGGCCAGCGGCACGGCGCTCTACAAGGCGCTCGAGAAGCACCCCAAGGTCTTCGACACCCTGTGGGTCTCCCTGGTCCAGGCCGGCGAGATGGGCGGACAGCTGCCCAAGGTGCTCAAGCAGATCGGCGCCTACGCGTCCTCGCAGGCCGAGATTCAGGGCAAGATCATCACCGCCATGGCCTACCCCGGCGTGCTGATGACCATCTCGATGGGCGTGCTCATCTTCTTCATCGTGAAGATCGTGCCCGTGTTCGCCGAGATCTTCGCCTCGTTCCAGGTGAAGCTGCCGCCGCTGACGGCCTTCATCATCCTCATCTCCAACATCCTCGTCCACCACCTGGCGGCGCTCATCCTGACCATCGTGGCCATCGGCTTCGTCTGGAACGCCTACACCTCGACCGAGGCCGGCCAGGAGACGAAGTGGCGCATGCTCTTCGCCATCCCGCTGTTCGGCGACTTCCTGCGCAACATGATGATCGAGCGCATGCTCACCACGCTCTCCACGCTCATCGAGTCGGGCGTCTCCATCCTCAACGCCATCTCCGTGCTCGAGGGCGTCTTCGCCAAGAACATCATCTTCCGGCGCCTGCTCGCCTCGGTCAAGAACGACGTGGCCAGCGGCAAATCCATCTCCCAGGCCTTCAAGAAGACGGGCGCGCTCCCGAACCTCGTGACCGAGATGATGTTCATGGGCGAGGAGTCGGGCAAGCTCCCGGACATGCTCGTCACCCTCTCGTCGTTCTACAAGGAGCAGATCGAGCAGTTCACCCGCCGCTTCAACGCCATCATCGAGCCCATCATGGTCGTGGGCATCGGCGCGCTGGTCGGCGTCATCGTGCTGGCCGTCTTCATGCCGGTCTTCAAGCTGTCCAACCTCGGAGGCAAGTGATGCGACTCAACCGCAAGGGCTACACGCTCATCGAGCTCGTCGTCGTGGTGCTCATCGTCGGCATCCTGGCCTCGTTCGGCATCCCGCAGTACCTCAAGACCGTCGAGACCAGCAAGGCCGACGACGCCGTGTCCATCATCAACATGATCGGCACGACCAACAAGATGTTCGCGCTGGACCACAGCGGCGTCTACGCCGTCGGCCAGTTCACCGCGGCCTGCGGCGCCGGCACCTGCGTCGCGCCCTGGACGGCCTGCGACCTGGTCTACTGCAAATACCTGGCCGACCAGGATTGGGCCACTCGCCCTTACGACTACTACGCCTGCAACGGCGCCGTCGCGGGCGCGTGCGCCACGCTGGGCGGCGGCAACAACGTCTCCGGCGCCAAACGCAAGGCGACGGCGTCGTCCCCCTACAACACTTGGGGCTTCGTCATGAACACCTCGGGCCAGATCACGGCCTATGGCACGACACCGCCCACGCCGACTTATTGACCGACGGGCGGGTTACACGCTCGTCGAGGTGGTGATCGCGGTCCTGCTGACCTCGATTATGGTCACCTCCGTGTTCAGCGTGGCCCTCACCTCCAAGCAGGGCGGCGGCAAATCCGACCGGCGCCTCGTGGCCGCGCAGGCCGCCAAACGCATGACCTCCCAACTGCGCAACTTCGTCACCGGCTGCGACTGCAACGCGACCACGGGCGTGTGCAGCGCGGCCAGCTGCACCATCCAGGGCCCCACGCCGCGCGCGGGCGTGGCGAGCTGGTACCTCAACGACCCGACGAACGCGGTCAACGACTCGCGCGGCGACGTCTGGGCGCTGGCCAGCGGCGTGCATACCATCACGGGCACGGGCGTGCTGCCGGCGTGGTTCCTGGCCGCGCCCTTCAACGGCAGCGTCCAGTACACGGTGGACAACTCCGTCGTGGTCAACGGCCGCCCGGTCCCGCAGGTCACCCTCGACGTCGTGTGGACGGAGCCATGACGCGCCGACTCCTGCGCTCGCGCGCCGGCTTCTCTCTCACCGAGCTCATCATCGCGATGCTGCTGTCGAGCTTCGTGATGATCGGCATCGTGGGCATCTCGGCCCAGATGGTGCGCTTCCAGGTCGAGGGCATGAAGAAGGGCTCGGTGACGGGGTGGTCCTTGGTCGCCATCACGGCGATGAACAAGGAGATCGAGGACGGCACGGTGCTGGCCTACCCCACCAACGCCACCGGGGCCCAGGACACCCTCATCGCCTGCAAGAACTACTCGCGCGTCACCAACGCGGCGTTGTCGGCCTCCGAGCCCATCCTCACCTTCGGCTACTGCTACGACTCCACGGCGCCGGGCTACCTGCGGCGCTGGACGACCTTGGGCTCCTGCCCGGCGGGCGTGCCGACGCCGCCCACCTGCTCGACCATCTCCGAGGTCGTGGCCACCGGCGTCTACCGGGACGCCTCGAACAACTTCATCTTCCGGCGCGCCGACGACGTGGGCGGGGTGCAGATCCGCTACCGCGTCGGCAACCCGACGCCCACGACGAACATGCCGATGCCCCAGACCATGGCCTTCGACATGAAGTTCGCGATGAACAAGCAGTACAACAACACGGCCGACTGATGACCATGAACAAGCGCGGCAGCGTGCTCATCCACGTCCTCATGACCGGCGTCGTCGTGGCGGTCATCGCGGCGGGGCTCATGCGCATGACCATGCTGCGCTACGTGGCCAGCGCGCGCGCCACGGGCGGCGCGACCGCGCGCAAGCAGGCCGACGCCGCCCTCAACCGGGCGCTGACCTACTGGAACAACGCCAACATCGTCTGCAGCGCGGTGCCGGGCTACACCTGCTCGCCCACCTACGCGACCTCGCCGGGCACCTGCAACTGCACCTGCACGCCGTCGGTCACCAGCGAGGCGACCATCGTGGTCAGCGGCGGCGGCGCGCCCCCGTGCAACGTGGCCATCACCACGACAGACCCGCTGCCGTGACGCGCCGCCTCATCGTCACCGCCGACGACTTCGGCGACACGCGCGCGGTCAACGAGGCGGTCATCCGCGCCCATCGCGAGGGCATCCTGCGCTTCGCCAGTCTCATGGTCCTGCGCCCGGCCGCCGCCGAGGCCGCGGCGCTCGCCAAGGAGAACCCGGGCCTGGGCGTGGGTCTCCACTTGGAGCTGTGCTCGGACGCGCCCGAGAAGGCCGGCCTGCGTTATTTCTTCGACGCGGCCGCGCGCCGCGGCGTGGAAGGCGAGATCCGGGCCCAGATCGAGGCGCTGCTGGCTTTGGGCGTGACGCCCACGCACGCCGACGGGCACATCAACGTCCACGCCCATCCCGTGGTGTTCCCGGCGCTCTGCCGTCTCGCCAAAGAGTACGGCATCCCGCGCGTGCGCCTGCCGGGCGGCGAGTGGCCGGCCTACAGGGCCCTGCGGGGCCCGTCCTGGGGCAAGGCGGTCTTGGCCGGGACCTTCGAGGCCATGGGCCTGGCGGTGCGCGGCGCGGCCGGAGGGTTGGAGGTCCCCAACACCTGGGGCCTGCTGGCCTCCGGGCAGATGAGCGAGGACTACGCGCTGGGGCTCATCGAGCGGCTCCCGGAAGGGCTCTCCGAGCTCTACTTCCACCCCACGACGGACCCGACGCTCTCCGCGGACGGGGCGCCGACGCCGTCCCATCAGAGCGTCCAGGAGTTGTCCGTCCTGCTCAGCCCGCGCGTGCGCGCCGCGCTGGAGGCGAACCGCGTCGAGCTCGTCAGCGCGCGCTGACGACGGCGCGGCGGGCGTGCGAGGCGTAGAGGAACAGGCCGGCGCCCGCCCACAGCAGCTCGCGCACGTGGCGGATGAGCCCCAAGGTGAAGCCGGAGGCCGGCGGCAGGCCCAGGCCCGCGAAGATGGCGGCCTTGCCGGCCTCCTGGGTCCCGATCTTGGCGGGGACCATGAAGGCCATGGCGTCGATGAGGTTGGAGAGGAACTCGATGGCCAGGGCCGAGGAGAGCGGCAGGTCCAGGCCCATGAAGCGCGCGATGAGCCAGATCTCGAGGGCGCCCCAGGCGTAGCCCAGCATGAACACCACGGTCGAGCCGACCATGCGCAGGGGGTGGCGGGTCAGGTAGTCCTTGAGCTGGCCGCGCACGGGGGCCGTGGCCTCGACCACGGCCGGGAAGCGGCGCCGCAGCCAGTCGGGCGGGCGGTGGGCCAAGGCCCAGACCAGGAAGGTCACGCCGCCGAGGATGACGAGCACCCCGGCCGCGCCCCAGGCGAGCTTCGCGGGCTCGAAAGACGACACCTTGCCCAATAGGACGTAGGCCAGGCCGAGCAGGATGAACAGCGCCTGGCCGATGGCCTGGGCGGCCTTGGCCGTGAAAACGCTGGTGATGCGGGCGTCCATGGGCACCTCGCCCCCGAGCATGGCGGGCCGCACGAACTCCCCGGCGATGTTGCCGCTGGGCGTGAGGTAGTTCACGCCGTCGCCGGCCACGCGCACGCGCACCAGGCTCCAGAAGGGCACCTTGGCCGCGGTGGCGGGGGGAAAACACAGGCGCCAGCCCCAGGCGTTGAGGAAGTGGTCGAGGAGCTGGAAGGGGAGCACCACGGCGAAGCCCCAGCCGAAGCCGCGCAGGTCGGCCCACACCTTCAGCGGTCCGAAGCTCCACAACAGGTAGAGGAAAGTGGCGGTGCCGGCCAGGAGGACGAAGGCGGTGAAGGCTCGGCGCACGGTCAGTCGACGACCGCTTGGCGCAGGGACGGCGTCGCCACGGGCACGAGGCGGCCGCGCGGCTCGACGTCGTAGAGCTGGCCGCGCCAGAGCACCCGGTCGGAGCCGCAGCCGGCCAGCCAGGCGCCGAAGGCGAACCACTCGGAGAGCGGCAGCAGCCACAGGGAAGCGAGCGGCTGGCGCCCGCCGAGGCGCGCGCCCAGGTAGGCGGCGCCGGCAGCCTTGACCGCCCAGATGCCCGCCATGAGACCCAGGCCGAGCGCGTCGGGGCCGCAGAGCAGGACGCGCGCGGTCAGCAGGGAGAAGCCGTGCTGGATGAGGCTGGCGGCGAAGCCGACGGGCTGGCACAGCCGGATGGTGCGCGCCCAACGGACCAGATGCTCGAAGTGGAGCCGGCCGGAGGCGATGTCGGGCACGGAGTCCACGACGCCGTGAGCCAGCTCGAGGCGCCAACCCGCCTCGCGCACGGACTCGCCCAGCCAGAAGTCGTCGGCCAGGTGGTCGGCCAGGTTGGCGAAGGCGCCGGTGGCCTCGAAGGCCTGGCGGCGCACCATCATGGCCGCGCCCATGGCGAAACGCATGCCGAAATCGGCGGCGGTCAGGGCCTGGGGCAGGAAGTGCGCGTTGATGGAGAGCGCCTCCATGTGGCCCCAGACGCCGCGGGCGCCCGAGGCCTGGTAGAACGAGGTGACCAGCCCCACGCCGGGGTCGGCGAAAGGCGCGGCCATCCTCTGGAGGAACCGCGGCTCGACGCGGATGTCGGAGTCCGACATCAGCAGGAGGTCGTATTTGGCGAACGGGTAGGCGTTGGCCATGTTGTTGACCTTCGGGTTGTAGCCGATGCGGTTCTTGGAGACGACGATCTCCATGTCCACGCCCGGGAAGTCGCGCCGCAGGCGCTCGACGACGGCGAGCGCGGGGTCGTCGGGCGTGCTCAGGCAGAACAGCAGCTGGAAGCAGGGGTAGTCCTGCCGGCAGAACGAGGCGAGGTTGTCGTAGAGGCCGGCGTCCTCGCCCTTCAGCGGCTTGATGAGCGTGACCGGCGCCCACGGGCCGTCCGCGCCGGCCGGCCGGGGGCGGCCGAGAAGGCGCGCGCCGAAGAAGGGCGCCGCGGCGTTGAAGAGGAGCGTGAAGACGCCGGCGGCGAGCGCGGCGCCCGACGCCAACATCCCGCCGCCGACGGCGGCGGCGAGCATGGCGAGCGGGAACACGCCGACCTCGGCGAGGCCGAACTCCGGCATCAGGCGGCGACGGGCTCCCGTTTCTCCGGCTTATCGGCCGTGAGGCGGCTTTCCGCGGGCTTCTGCCGGCCGCGCAGGTAGTCCAGGAACTCCTTGCCCTCGCGCAGGCGGCGCTGGCGCTCCAGGGGGTCCTTGGCCATGTTGACCAACATGCGCAGGATGGGCGTGGGGCGCGCGTAGAACTTGGAGTAGAAGCGCTTGACGCCCGCCTCGATGGCGGCGGCCTTGAGGTGGGGGTACTCGATGGCCGAGGCCTGGGTGCCGTCCATGCGCACCAAGGTGTCCTCGTCGTACCACTTGTTGGTCATGGCCTGGCGGTACAGCTCGGTGCCGGGGTAGGCGGCGGCCAGCGAAACCTGGATGGTGTCCACGTTCAGCTCGCAGGCGTATTTGATGGACTCCTCGATGGTCTCGGGCGTCTCGCCCGGCAGGCCGAGGATGAAGGTGCCGTGGATGACGATGCCGAGCTTCCGGCAGTCCTTGGTGAACTGCTTGGCGATGTCGGTGCGCACGCCCTTCTTGATGTTGTTCAAGATCTGCTGGTTGCCGCTCTCGTAGCCGACGAGGAGCAGGCGCAGGCCGTTCTCCTTGAAGACCTTGAGGTATTCGTAGGGCACGTTCGCGCGGGAGTTGCAGGACCACATGATGCCCAGCTTGCCCAGTCCCTTGGCGATCTCGGCCGCGCGGGTCAGGTCCGCGGTGAAGGTGTCGTCGTCGAAGAAGAACTCCTTGACCTCGGGGAACATCTCCTTGGCGTGGGCCATCTCCGCGATGACGGCTTTGGCGGACTTGGTGCGGTAGACGTGGCCGCCGACGGTCTGGGGCCAGAGGCAGAAGGAGCAGCGCGCGGGGCAGCCGCGGCCGGTGTAGAGCGAGAGGTAAGGGTGCTTGAGGTAGCCGATGTAGTAGTTGCTGACCGTGAGGTCGCGCTTGTAGACGTCGAGCACGGACGGCAGGGCGTCCATGTCGTCGATGAGCATGCGGTCCGGGTTGTGGACGATTTCGTCGCCCTTGCGGAAGGAGAGTCCGGCGATCTCGGCCAGCGGGCGGCCCTCGGCGACTTCCTTCAAGGTGTAGTCGAACTCCTCGCGGCCCACGAAGTCAAGGACCGGGGCGCGTTTGAGCGACTCCTCGGGCAGGACGGCGACGTGGGCGCCCACGAAGCCGATCTTCATGTCCGGGTTCTGGGCCTTGAGCGCGCCGGCGACCTTGGCGTCGTTCTCGAAGGAGGGGGTGGAGGTGTGGATGACGCACAGCTCGAAGCCGCGGGCCCGGCGGAGGACCTCGTCGAGGGCGAGGTCGTCGGCGGGGGCGTCGATGAGCTTGGAGGTGGGGATCATGGCGGCGGGCTGCGCCAGCCAGGTGGGGAACCAGAAGGAGCGGATCTCGCGGCGGGCCTGGTAACGGGCGCCGGCGCCTCCGTCAAAACCCTCGAAAGAGGGCGGGTTCAGGAAAAGGGTGCGCATCGTGGCCATTCGTCTCTCCGTACGGTTAGCGGCTTGGTGACAGGCTTGTAATCGTGTCATTTTACCAGATTTCCGGCGTGGACGGGGACACTTTCCTCTGTTAAACTGGCCCTTGATGCCCCTCCTCCTGCTCCTGCTGGGCCTGGCGCCGCCGGTCGCCGCCGCGGAGGGCCAGGGCTGGAACTGGCGGGAGACGACCACGCCCCACTTCCTCATCAAACACCAGGAGACCTGGCTGCCGCCGGGCTTCACCATCAGCGTGGAGCGCATCCACTCCGGCCTGCGCATGGACCTGGGCATGTTCTCCCCGTGGATGGGACGGGAGCGGGTGAATCTCTACCTCTACCGCGACCACGAGTCCTACGTGCGGGGGGAGTTCGAGCCGCCCGCCTGGTCCAACGGCCTGGCCATCTTCCAGCTCAAGGCCGTGGCGCTGCCGGGCATGAAGGACCGGCGCAAACTCCTCCAAGTCATGGCCCACGAGACCACCCACCTGCTCTTCGAAGGCTACTTCCGCGAGCAGAACCGGGCCGCCCCGGTGTGGGTCAACGAGGGGTTGGCGATGCTGCAGGAGGCGGAGTCCCCCGACAAGCCGGAGACCTCGGAATGGTACCAGGGCATGGTCAACCTCGACCCGAAGTCGTACATGCCGTTGGACCAGTTCTTCGCGGTGACCCCGACCAAGGACATGGTCGAGGAGAAGAAGGAGGTCGTGGGGAACTGGTACGTCCAGGCCTATTCGCTCACCCACTTCCTGCTGCGCAAGCACTCCCGGCTCCAGTTCAAGAGCTTCTGCTCGGAACTGCGCGACGGCAAGACGCCGGCGGAGGCTCTCTGGAAGGTGTACCGCTACCGCTCGCTGGCCGACCTCGACAAGCGCTGGAAGGCATGGCTGGCCGACCCCGCGCACAAACGCCGCATCGCGGCCCTGGCCGCGACGCAGCGCGAGGCCGCCGCCGAGGAGGCGGCGCCCAAGGGCCGCGGCCGGGCCCTGGGCTCCTTCAAGCCCTTCGCCACGGGGTTCGAGGTGAAGCAGTTCCCGTCCAAGCAGGGCGAAGCCGCCGCCAAGGGTGTCCCATGACGGGGGCCCTCGCGCTGCTGCTGGCCGCGACGGCCGCCGCCGCCGACCCCGCGCCGTTCGCGGAGGTCCGCCGCTGCGGCGAGTCCTGGTGCCTCTCCCCGGCCTTCCCGGCCGGCAAGGCCGTGACCGTGTTGGGCAAGCCGTGCCGCGGCGTGACCGGCGAACGCGGCGCCGTGGAGTGGACCTCCTGCCCCGCGCCCTTCGCCGGCGACCTGGCCGCCGTGGGCGCGCGCGGCGCCGCCTATCGCCGTTACTCCGTCAAGCTCGTGACCGACGCCGGGCGGGCCAAGGCGGTGGACGCGCTCGTGCGCCGCAGCCCGGGGTTCGCGGCGCGTTACGCCCGTCTCGAGCGGCGCCTGCGCGACGACGCCGCCTCGGCTGAGCGGCCTTACGAGCCGCCGGTCGTCACCGTGCGCGAGGTGATGGGCCGGCCCGGCGCCTCGCGCGCCTACACCGTGGGTTACGACCCCGAGCCCGACGGCATCGCGATGCCCTACCTTCTGACGGGTTCGGCCGCGCGCCCGCTCACGGACACGCTAGACGAATGCGGCGGCCCCGAAAGCGCCTTCGAGGCCGACGGCCGCCCCTGGCTGCACGCCCACCTCTGCCCCTGCGCGCCCGGCGCCCCGCCCGCCGAAGCCTCCTGCCGCGCCGCCTTCTTCCCCTTGTAACGAAAGGGACAGTCCCTTTCGTTATGCGGCCGTCGCGGAGCCGGCGAGCGCGGCCAGGAACCGGCCCGTGTGGGAGGCCCGGTTCTTCATGAGGTCCTTGGGGCGCCCGGCGGCCACGAGGGTGCCGCCTTTGTCGCCGCCGTCGGGGCCGAGGTCGAGCAGCCAGTCGGCCGAGCGCATGACGTCGGTGTTGTGCTCGATGACGAGCACGGTGTTGCCTTGGTCGGTCAGGCGGTGCAGCACTTCCAGGAGCTTCGCCACGTCCGCGAAATGCAGGCCGGTGGTGGGCTCGTCCAACACGTAGAGAGTATCCCCGGTCCCGCGGCGCGAGAGCTCGGTGGCGAGCTTGACGCGTTGGGCCTCGCCGCCGGAGAGAGTGGTCGCGGCCTGGCCCAGGGCGACGTAGCCCAGGCCCACGTCCTCCAGGGTCTTGAGCACGCGCGTCATGGGCGCGTGCGCCTCCAGGAAGACGCGCGCCTCGCTCACCGACATGGCGAGGACCTCGGCGATGTTCTTCCCCTTATAACGGACGGACAGGGTCTCGTCGTTGAAGCGGTGGCCTTTGCACTCGTCGCACTGGACGTAGACGTCGGGGAGGAACTGCATGGAGATCTGCAGCACGCCGTCGCCCTCGCAGTTCTCGCAGCGTCCGCCCTTGACGTTGAAGGAGAAACGCCCGGGTTTGTAGCCGCGGGCCTTGGAGGCGGGCAACATGGCGAAGAGGTCGCGGACCGGGCCCCAGAGGCCCGTATAGGTCGCCGGGTTGGAGCGCGGCGTGCGCCCGATGGGCGTCTGGTCCACGAGGATGATCTTGTCCAGGTCCTCGATGCCGGTGATGGAGCGGTGTCTGCCCGGCGCGTCTTTCGCGCCGTGCAGGCGCTGGGCCAGGGCCTTGTAGACGATCTCGTGCACCAAGGTGGACTTGCCCGACCCCGACACGCCGGTCACGCACACCAGCTCGCCCAAGGGGATGTCCACGTCGAGTTTCTTGAGGTTGAACTGCTCCGCGCCGCGCACCTTGAGCCAGCCCTTGGGGGAGCGGCCTTTGGAGGGGGGCGGGCGGTGCCCCTCGCCCCGGAGATAGGCGCCCGTGAGGGAGTCCTTCGACTTGAGGATGGCCGCCGGCGTGCCCTGCGCCACCACCTTGCCGCCGTGCACGCCGGCGCCCGGGCCGAGGTCCACGACCCAGTCGGCGGTGCGGATGGTCTCTTCATCATGCTCGACCACCAAGAGGGTGTTGCCGAGGTCTCGCAGACGGCGCAGGGTATCCAGCAGCCTCGAGTTGTCGCGCGGATGCAGGCCGATGGAGGGCTCGTCGAGCACGTACATCACCCCCGTCAGCCCCGAGCCGATCTGGGTGGCGAGGTGGATGCGCTGGGCCTCGCCGCCGGCCAAGGTCTCCGAGGCGCGGTCGAGGGTCAGGTAGTCCAGGCCCACGGCCGAGAGGAACTCGATGCGCGAGACGATCTCCTTCATCACCTGCCGCGCGATGGCGCGCTCGGTCTCGGTGAACTTCACTTCCTTGAAGAAGGCGCGGGCCTTCTCCACGGACATCGTGACGACCTCGTGGATGCCGCGCTCGCCGATCTTGACGGCCAGCGCCTCGGGCTTGAGGCGCGCGCCTTTGCAGGCGGGACAGCGCGACCTGCCCATGAAGCGCTCGGCGATGGCGCCTTTGACGAAGTCGGACTCCGACTCCTGGGCGCGGCGCTCGAGGTTCTTGATGACGCCCTCGAACTCCTGCGGGTTCTTGGCCCAGGAGGGGGTGTAGGTGCCGCCGCCGTGGAGGATGATCTCCTTGTGCTTGTCGGAGAGCTTCGACCACGGCTTGTCGAGGGGGATGCCGAACTGCCCGGCGACCTGCTCGATGATCTCCGTATAGTATCCGGACCATGACTTCTTCCAACGATTGGTCCGGGTGGTGACGGGGTCGGACCAGGCGACGATGGCGCCCTCCGCCAGCGACTTGCTCGGGTCCGGGACGATGCGGTCGACGTCCACCTCGGTCTTGACTCCGAGGCCGTCGCAGGTGGCGCAGGCGCCGTAGGGGGAGTTGAAGGAGAACAGCCGCGGCTCGACCTCGGGCAAGGAGAGCCCGCACTTGGGACAGGCGTGGTGCTCGCTGTGCAGCTGGCCGGCGGGCGGGTCGCCGGCGGGTTCGACCCGCACCAGACCGCGCGATTCCTTCAGCGCTATCTCCACGGAGTCGTTGAGGCGCTGGCGGTCGTCGGCGGAGACCTTCAGCTTGTCCACGAACAGCTCGATGGTGTGTTTCTTGTAGCGGTCGAGCTTGGGCGGGTCGGAGAGCTCGTGGACGGCGCCGTCGGTGCGCGCCGTGGCGAAGCCCGAGCGCAGCAGGCGCTTGTAGAGGTCCTCGTAGGTGCCGGGGCGCGCCTGCACCAGCGGCGCGTAGACGGCCACCGACTGCCCGGCGCGCGCGCGCAGCACCTCGTTGACGATGGCCTGGGCGGACTGCTTCTTGATGCGCGAGCCGCACTGCGGGCAATGCGGCTGGCCCACGCGGGCGTAGAGCAGGCGCAGGTAGTCGTAGATCTCGGTGACGGTGGCGACCGTGGAGCGCGGGTTGTGGGAGGGGTTGCGCTGCTCGATGGCGATGGCCGGCGAGAGCCCCTCGATGAGGTCCACGTCGGGCTTGTCCATCAGCTCGAGGAACTGGCGCGCGTAAGCCGACAGCGACTCGACGTAGCGGCGCTGGCCCTCGGCGTAGAGCGTGTCGAAGGCCAAGGACGACTTGCCCGAGCCCGAGAGCCCCGTGATGACCACGATTTTGCCGCGCGGCAGGTCCAGCGTGACGTTCTTGAGGTTGTGCTGGCGCGCGCCGACGACCCGGATGTTCTCCATCGGTCCCGATTATAGCAGATGGGAGGCCATCGAACAAGCGTTCGGATGGCGGGCGCGCGACGCGGCCATGGAACAATGCGGGGGGGATGATCGTATGGAGTGTGAGGGCCGAGGCAGGCGGTTGCTAACGATAATCACTGGCTCCAGCGTCACCTGGAGCGGGAGGCGAACATGGGGATGATGGACGATTGCCGCGCGATGCCGGATGGCGAACTCGAGAAGTCGCTGCGCTTCCTGGCCCATCATGAGAAGAGGGGCGTCGCCCGGCTCCTCGCCCATCTGGCCGTCTTCGATGAGCGTCAACTGAGCATGAAGTCCGCCGGGCGCTCCTTGTACGAGTATTGCACTCGGGAGCTCGGCTATGACGAGGGGGACGCGTTTCGTCGCATCCGCGGGGCGCGCGTCGCCCGTAATTACCCCATCGCCTTGGACCTCGTCGAGAACGGCAAGCTGACTCTGACAAGTCTCGTGCTGCTTCACCCCATCCTGAAGCCCGAGAATTACAGGGACTGGTTCAAGAAGGCGGAGGGACAGACGAGGCGACGTCTGGAGACGTTGATCGCCTCCATCCACCCGGAGCAAGCGCGGCCGGACTCGCTGAGGCGCCTGCCGTCGGGGCAGCCCGTTCTGGTGCCTTTTCCATCGGAGCAGGCGGTGGACGCGCTCGCTCTTTCGGAGGACGCACGGGGGAGCGGCGCGCCCGGCGGGCCCGGCATGGATGCGGCCTCGGGGGGATCTGCCTCGCTCGGAGCGGCTGGGGACCCCGCCGCTAGCGCGCCGCCGTCCCAACCGCAGTCGGCGGAGTGGGCGGCTATCCCCGCCGGAGTCCCCGTCGCGGGTCGTTTCTGGCAGGAGATCGCGCCCATCTCCGCCGATCGCGTCCGGGTCGGCTTCGACGCCGCGGCCATCCTGCTGAGGCTCATCGAGCGGGCGCGACGGATACTGCGGCACAAGTTCCCGGAAGGGAGGCTCGAGGACGTGATGAGGGAAGTGCTCGAGACCTTTCTCGAGGTGCGAGACCCGCAACGCCGCTTGGGGTTGAGAACTCCGCCGATGCGCAGACCCCCGCTCGTCGCTTCAGGCGAGCGGGATGAGGGGCGGTTGGCCACGCGCTTCCTGCGTGCCTACGCCGCCGGCCGCTACATCCCGGCGAAGGTCAAGAGCGCGGTGTGGGCTCGCGACCAAGGCCGCTGCGCCTGGCGCTTCGAAGACGGCAACGTGTGCGGAGGGCTGGACTTCTTGGAGTTCGACCACATCGTCCCTTACGCCAAAGGCGGTCGTTCGGAGTATCGCAATCTGCGTCTGCTGTGCCGAGCGCACAATCAGCTCGCCGCTGAGCTGGCCTTCCCGCGCCCGGAGGGGTCGCGGCGTTCGCCCTAGCGACGCCGCAGGAAGGTGTCGCGCGCCGCCTTGGCGCGGCGGGGGTGGTCGAGGTTGTAGTGCAGGCCGCGCGACTCCTTGCGGCGCATCGCGGACTTGATGACCAAGGTCGCGACGTCGGCGATGTTGCGCAGCTCCACGACGTCGGGGGTGGGGAGGAAGTCCCAGTAGTATTCGGCGATCTCGCGGTTGAGCAGCTCCATGCGCGCCAGGGCGCGGCGCAGGCGCTTGTCGGTGCGCACGATGCCGACGTAGTTCCACATGAGCATGCGGATCTCGTCCCAGTTCTGGGCGATGACGACGGCTTCATCCGAGGTCACGGCGCGGCCGGGGTTCCAGGGGCGGGCCTTGAAGGGGACGCGGGGCGCGAGCGCTCCCGGCCGGGCCAGGCGCTCGGCGAGGCGGTGGGCGAACACGCAGCCCTCGAGCAGGGAGTTCGACGCGAGGCGGTTGGCGCCGTGCAGGCCGGTGTGGGCGGTCTCGCCGACCGCGAAGAGGTTGGGCACCGAGGTGCGGCCCCACGCGTCGGTGTGCACGCCGCCGCAGAAGAAGTGCGCCGCGGGCACCACGGGGATGGGCGTCGTCGCCATGTCGACGCCGAAGCTGAGGACCTTGGCGTAGATGTTGGGGAAACGGGCCTTGAGGAACCGGCGCTCCTTGTGCGTCATGTCCAGGTACACGCAGTCCTGGCCGGTGCGCTTGAGCTCCGAGTCGATGGCGCGCGCCACGACGTCGCGCGGCGCGAGCTCCGCGCGGCGGTCGTAGCGCGGCATGAAGCGCGCGCCGTCGCGCAGGCGCAGCTTGCCGCCCTCGCCGCGCAGGGCCTCCGAGAGCAGGAAGGACTTGGCCTGGGGGTGGTAGAGGCAGGTGGGGTGGAACTGGACGAACTCCATGTTGGCCATGACCGCGCCGGCGCGCCAGGCCATGGCCATGCCGTCGCCGGTGGCGATGTCGGGGTTGGAGGTGTAGAGGTAGATCTTCCCCGCGCCGCCCGTGGCCAGCACCGTGGCTTTCGCCTCGATGGGGGCGATGCGCCCGCTCGCCCGATCCATGACGTAGGCGCCGCGGCAGGCGCCCGCGCGGTCGAGGAGGAGGTCGACGGCGAGGCGGTCCTCGAGCAAGGTCACGCCGGGGGCGCGGGTGACCGCGCTCAGCAAGGCGCGCTCGATCTCGCGGCCGGTGATGTCGCCGGCGTGCAGGATGCGGCGGTGCGAGTGGCCGGCCTCGAGGCCGAGGTCGATGACCGACTCGCGCTCGGAGAAACGCACGCCCAACTCGCGCAGCTCGTTGACGCGCTCCGGCGCCTCGGTGACGGTCAGGCGCGCGACCTCCTCGTCGCACAGACCCGCGCCGGCGACGAGGGTGTCCCTGAGATGCGAGCGCACGCTGTCGTGCTGGCTCATCACCGCGGCGATGCCGCCTTGAGCGTAGTTGGTGTTGGACTCGGCGGCGGCCTTCTTGGTCACCAGCGTCACCGAGCCCAGGCGCGAGAGCTTCTGGGCGCACAGCAGCCCGGCGATGCCCGAGCCGAGGACCAGGTAGTCCGTGGAGCGGGGGACGGCGGCGCGCGGGCGGGTCACGGGGCGTTCTCGTTGAAAGGGGCGGGCAAGAGTGCTAGATTCTAACACATGCTCCGGAGCATCTCGGGCCGCGCGCCTAAGCTGCACCCCACCGCTTTCGTCCACGACTCCGCGGAGCTCATCGGCCGCGTCGAGCTGGGGCCTGGCGCCTCCGTGTTCCCCGGCTGCGTGCTGCGCGGCGACATCGACCGCATCGTCATCGGCGCGCGCTCCAACGTCCAGGACCTGACCGTCATCCACACGCGCGAGGGTCACCCGACCATCGTCGGCAAGGGCGTCACCGTCGGCCACCGGGTCATCCTCCACGGCTGCCGCGTCGGCGACCGGGCGCTCATCGGCATGGGCGCCATCGTCATGGAGGCGAGCATCGGCGCGCGCTCTCTGGTGGGCGCGGGCGCGCTCATCCCCGCGGGCGCGCGCATCCCCGCCGGCGTGCTCGTGCTCGGCGCGCCGGCCAAGGTCGTCCGCAAGCTGCGCCCCGACGAGCTGCGCATGCTCGCCGACAGCGAGCGCTCCTACGTGGCGCTGGCCCGGCTGCACGCCTCCACCTCGCGGGTCCTGTTCCGCTGACATGGGCGCGGGAGCGGCCTTCGCGGCGGGGCTCCTGCTCGGCGCGGCCGGCGCGGCGCTGGCCGCGCGAGCGGTCCTGCGCCGCCGGGCCGCCCTCTACGGCCGCCTCTTCTCCTTCGCGATGCACGAGCTCAACACCCCCGTGACCGCGGTGAACATGACGGTCATGAACCTGCTCGAGGGCGTGTTCGGCGAGCTGCCCGCCGCGCAGCGCCCCTGGGTGGAGATGACGCGCGAGCAGGTGGGCCGCCTCAACGCCCTGGTCGGCGAGATCCGCGACCTGGTGCACATGGAACTGCACAAGGAGATGCGCCTGACCGTCGCCGAGGCCGCGCCCAAGGAGGTCGTCGAGGAGGCCGTGGGCGCTCTGCGCCGCGGCTTCGAGCTCGCCGGCGTCGAACTGCGCGTCGAGGTGCCCGAGGGCCTGCCCCTGGTGCGCGCCGACGCCGACCGCGCCCCGCGCTCCCTGACGAGCCTGCTCTTCCACGCCCGCAAGTTCCGCAAAGGCGGGCCGGTGACCCTCGCGGCGGCGCGCGGCGAGGGCACGGTGGATTTCTCCGTGACCTACGACGGCGCGCCGCTCTCCCCTGAAGAGGCCGCGGCGAGCCTCGACCTGTTCTACCCCGCCATGCCGCGTGACGACCATCAGCTCGCCGCGACGGGGCTGGGCCTGGGCCTGGCGCGCGCGGTGATGGCCCGCACCGGAGGCGAGCTGGACTTCTCCGTCGAGCCCGGCGGCCGCGCGCGCCTGACTTTGCGCCTGAAGGCGGCCGCCTGATGGCCCGCGTGCTCATCGTCGAGGACGAGCCCGCCATCGCCGAGAACCTCGCGGCGCTTCTGCGCCTGCGCGGGCATCAGGTGGAGCTGGTCGCCGACGGTCCTGAGGCCGTGGAGGCCGCGCGCAAGCGCCCGCCCGAGCTCGTGCTGCTCGACGTGATGCTGCCGCGCATGTCCGGCTTCGACGCCTGCCGCCTGCTCAAGGCCGACCCGAAGTCGGCCAAGGCCAAGGTCATCATGGTCACCGGCCTGGGGCGCATGGGCGACGTCGAGGACGCCTTCAACGCGGGCGCCGACGACTACCTCATCAAGCCCTTCGACTCCGAGCGCCTCTTCAAGAAGATGGAGAAGGTGCTGGCCAAGCCGTGAGGTCCGCCCTCGCGCTGCTGCTGTTGGTGCTGGGCTCCGCGCGCGCGGGCGCGTTGGAGGCCGCCGCCGGGAAGGTCGACGTCACCCCGGACCTGGCCCGCGAGAAGGTCCTCATGGCGGGCTTCGGCGCCACGGGCCGCAAGCCCGCCGGCGTGCACGACCCGCTCCACGCCCGGCTGCTGGTGCTGCGCGAGGGGACGACCACGGTGGCGCTCGTCTCGCTGGACCTGCTCGGTTTCTACCTCAACGACACGCGCGACCTGCGCGCGCGCGCGGGTTACGACGCGCCCGGCCGCCATCTGTTCGTGCACGCGACGCACCAGCACAGCGGGCCCGACACCCTCGGCCTGTGGGGGCCGTTCCCCGGCGTCTCGGGCGTGCACGCGGCCTACCACGAGCGCGTGAAGGCCGCCGTCGCGGCCGAGCTCGCGGCCCTCGAGTCGCGACTGGTCCCCGTGAAGGCGGAGGGCGGCGCCGGCCGCCTGGACCCGCGCGGCTTGTGCCGCGACTCGCGCGACCCGCAGGTCATCGCCCCGGACCTCGCCGTGCTGCGCCTGAAGGACCGCCGCGGCCGGGCCGTGGCCACCGTGGTCAACTGGTCCTGCCATCCCGAGGTGCTCGGCCGCGACAACCGCCTCATCACCGCAGACTTCCCCGGCCCGCTGTGCGCCGAGGTCGAGGCGAAGACCGGGGGAGCCTGCCTCTTCCTCAACGGGTTGATCGGCGGCCTGATGACCCCCGACGCGGCGGCCGAGACCTTCGAGGAGATGGAGCGCGTGGGCCGCGCGGTCGCCGCCGCGGCGCTCAAGCTCAAGACGGCGCCCGGGCCGTCCCGCCCGCTGGCCTACCGCTCGGAGCGCGTGCTCGTGCCCGTGGAGAACTCCCGCTACCGGCTGTTCCTGCCCGCGTTGTCCTTCGGCCACCACCTGCTCGACGCGC
>JANRKA010000137.1:0-11755 GCA_033875325.1 Elusimicrobiota bacterium
CGCGGCGTGGTGCACGCCCACCCGCCGCTGGCCAGCGCCTTCACTTTCGCCGGCGCCGAGTCCCTGCTGCTGCGCCCCGTCCTGCCCGAGGTCGTCGCGCGCCTGGGCTCCATCCCCGCGGTCCCCTACGTCACGCCCGGCACGCCCGCGCTGGGCGCCGCGGCCGAGCCCTTCCTCGCCAAGCACGACGCGGTTCTGCTGGCTCAGCACGGCGCGCTGACCTTGGGCAAGGACCCGTGGGAAGCCTACTTGCTCATGGAGAAGGTGGAGCACGCCGCCGTCATCCTCAAGGCCGCCCGCGACCTCGCCGGCTCAGAGCAGGCCGTGAAGTCCCTCACCCCTCAACAGGTCGCCGACCTGCTCAAGTCCTACCGCAAACGCTAGGCCTGGCGCCTGGAAATGACCGGGGTTATAATCGGGACATGAGCCCTCTACCCCTGCTCCTGGCGATCGTCATGCCCGCCTTCTGCGAAGACGCCCGGCCGGCGCCGCCCGTGGAGCCGGAGTCGCCGGGGGCCCAACTCGCCGAAGCCGCCGCCGCCTGCACGGGGGCCCTGCAGGCGCGTTACACCGCCGAGTGCGCGCAGCCGTCGCATGGCGACTGCCGTCTGCTGCGCCTGCTCATCGCCGAACGCACCGCCGACCCGCGCGTCAGCGACCTGGCGCTCACGCCGCTGCGCCTGCCGGAGGGCCGGGAGGGGGCCCAGCGCCTGCTCGACCGCCACGAGGACTGCGGACAGACGCAGTCGCTCCTTCTCAGCACGGGTGAATCGGTGCGCGTGCGCGTGCTCGAGATCTGCGCGGAGTACGGCCCGGACGGGTCCTGCCTGCGCACGGCGCAGTTCATCGAGCGTCCGGCCGACGAGGCCGTCGCCTCCCGCATCGACGCGGACTTCCGCCGTCCGCGCCAAGGCGCCTCCTCGCGGCTGCAACGCCTCAGCGAGCAGGCGCGCGGCCTGGCGAGTATTCCCATGCCTTTCGGCCTCCCGGGGCAGCTCGGCGTCGACGACCGCAGCCCGGTCAGGCGACGGGCGGTGGTGGGCTGGATCGGCGAGTGGCGGTTCTAGAACCGCGCTGACAGCGACCAGCTGAACGCGTCGCCGAGTTCCCCGCCCGGACGCCAGGCCGCGGAGACCTCGGCCGGGCCCCAGCGCACTCCGCCGCCGAGGCTGAGGACGGCCAGCGCGCCCAGGTCGCGGCGCGACAGGTCCGCTCCGGCGCGCAGGGAACCCGCGAGCGTCTTGCCGAACTCGCGCGTCCACTCCGCGCCCGCGGCCAGGCCCAGGCCGGCGTCGCGCGGCATGGACGCGTCGGCGCTCACGCGCAGCTCGCGGCCCAGGCGCGCGGCCGCTCCGGCGAACAACACGCGCGGCAGAGGGTCCTTGGCCCCGCCGTAGCCGATGGCGCCCACGAGGTTGCGCCCGCCGCCGCCGACGCTCCAGCGCTCGCCTTTGTACAGGAAGCCCAGGTCCGCGGTGAAGGCCGAGGCGCGCGCGGAATCCAGCGTCGTCTGGACCGACTTCACGGTGCCCCCGAAGGCGGCGCCGCGCTGCCCGCCGGGCGCCCAACCGTAGGAGGCGGCGTAGGCGCGGTCGGTCGCCCCGAAGGAGCCGCTGGGCGCGTCGCTCTCCACGAGGCCGCGGCGCTCGATGCCGGAGGCCGCCAGCGAGTACAGGGAGAGCGCCGCCACGCCCGCGGCGTTGCGCCGGCGCGGCGCGTCGGTGAAGGCCAGCAGCGGCGCGGCCACCACGGCGTAGTCGTAGCGCGTGCCCGCGAAGCGGCTCTCGCGGCCCGCGGCGACCTCGCTCTTCTCGAGGAAACCCAGGCCCGCGGGGTTGTACCACGCCGCGTGCGCGTCGTCGGCCACCGCGCCGAAGGCGCCGCCCAGCGCCGCGGGACGCGCGCCGGGCGCGATGAGGAGGAAAGGCGCGGCGCTTTCGCCCGGCGCGGCCAGGGCCGGCGCGGGCGCGAGCAGGGCGGCGAGCAGCAGCGCCCTCATTTGAGCACCGCCAGCTTGACGGTCTTGGCCTTGGACCCGACCTTCACGACCGCGAAGTAGACGCCCGACGCGACGTCGGCGCCGGCCGAGTTGCGCCCGTCCCAGTCCCGGTAATAGTTGACGCCGCCTGCCAGCTGGCCCAGGTCGAGGGAGCGCACGAGGCGTCCCGCCGCGTCGTAGATGCGGATGGAGCCCGCCCCCCCGCCGCCCGGCGGCGCCGCGACGCGGAGCATCGTGCCGCGGATGGAGGGCGAGCCGCCGCCGTGGATGGTCGTGACGGTTTTGGCGCGCAGGTCGAAGGGGTTGGGGAAGGCGTAGGCCTCGAGGCTGCCCTCGCCGTTGGCCGAGCCGCCGATGACGCCCGCGCTCGCGGGCAGGAGCACGAAGGTGGAGAAGTGGCCCACGTTGACCTGGTAGGTGCGCGCCGCCGCGTCCACGACGGGCGCCTGGCCCAACGCGTCGGGCGAGAGCACGAACTGCCCGCTGCCGGGGTTGTACCAGTACAGGTTCAGCGTCGCCGGGTCCAGCCCGTCCGAATAAGGGAAGACCAGCTGGGCCGGCCGCGTCAGCGTCGCGCCCACGCCCGCCGGCAGCGACACGTCGTAGAACGGCGAAGCCGCCGTCAGGCCGGCGGGCGGGGCCGCGCCGACCGTGTTCCAGGTGGAGCGCGTGAAGGTCAGCGCCACCGCGCTCGACGCGTCCACGCCGAAGGCCCCGCGCGGCAGCACCACGCGGCCGGGGCCGGACCCGGCCGTGAGCGCGCCGCCCAACGCGTTGGAGACGACGGCGCGGTGCTGGGCGTCCACGCCGACGAGGAAGGACGCGGTGGCGTCGGCGACGAGCTCGGGGAAGGCCGGGTCGGTCGCGTCCGGGTCGCGCTCGTCCACGGCCGCGCGAGCGCGCAGGGAGAAGGACCCCTCGCCCGCGGCCGGGTCGTAGTCCACCGTCAGGACGCGCCGGTCGTCGGAGAGCCGCGCCCCCGACAATACGCCCGCGCCCGCGACGCGGGTCGCCGCCAGCGACGGGTCGAGGTCGGCGGGCGCGCGCGCGCGCAGGGCGCGGCTGAAGCCGAACTCCACGGTCACGCGCGAGCCCTCGCGCGTGGCGCGCGCGGTCACGCTCGGGCGCGGCGGCCGCGCCGTGAGGTCGAGCGCGCGCGCCTCGCCCGTGCTCGTGAACACGACCGCCTCGCCGCCGGAGGGCACGACCGTCTCGTCCTCGCCCGTCACCAGCAGCAGTCGGTAGGTCCGGCCGGTCTTGAGGCCTCCGACCTTGTAGGAGACGCCGCCGCCGCCCGCCTCCCGCGCGACCGCGCCCCAGACGAACTCGTTGAGGTCGGGCGTGACCGCGGCGACGGCGCGGACCTCGGCCTCGGACGGAGGCTCCCCGTCGGCGCGGCGCAGCGCGCCGGCCACGGAGCAGCCGCCCGGCAGGAGCAGGTCGCCCAGGTCGGCCGCGGCGGTGGACAGCGTCACCGCCCGCGTCAGTCCTCCATAGCCCTCGGCCTCGACGACGAGGCGGTAGGCGCCCGTGCTCAGCGACGGCACGCGGAAGCGGCCGTCCGTGCCGGTGCGGAAGTTCAGGTCCGCGAGCGGGTCGTCCTGCGGAGGGACGCCGGCGCGCTGAAGGTGCAGCACGGCGCCCGCGCGCAGCAGGCCCCCATCGGGCGTGACGACGCGACCGAGCAGGACCGACGCCGCGGGCGAGAGCGTGAAGGTCACGAACGGCCCCGTGGACGCGTCCACGCCGAGCAGCCGCCGGGCCGCGTAGGGCGCGGGCGCGTCGAGCGCCGTCTCGTCGCCGCGCGGCGCGGCGGTCAGGTCGTAGAAGCGTTCGGCCGGGTCGAGCCCGTCCACGCGCCAATACCCCGACGCGTCGGAGACCGTCCGCGACGCGGGAGCCGAGCGCGAGGTCGGCCGCGCCGTCACCGCGACGCCGGCCGCGGGCAGCCCGGTCGCCGCGTCCACCAGCAGGCCCGACGCCGACGCCGCCAGGCCCACGGCGACGACGCCCAGGTCCGTCACGCGCCCGCCGTCCACGACGACGCCGCCCACCGTCGCCGGAGCCACCCCGCCCGGCGCCGTG
Organism: Elusimicrobiota bacterium; assembly: GCA_033875325.1. Taxonomy (GTDB): domain Bacteria; phylum Elusimicrobiota; class Elusimicrobia; order UBA1565; family UBA9628; genus GWA2-66-18. The sequence goes on from JANRKA010000137.1 coordinate 4,085, forward strand.
ACGCTCAGCTCGTAAGCGCCCGGCGGCAGTCCCGCCACCAGGAAGCGGCCCTCCGCGTCGAGCTCGGGGTCGGCGTCCCAGCTGCCGCTGCCCGGCGACAGGGCCCGGGCGCGCACGCGCAGACCGTCCGGCAGCAGCTCGGCGGTCTCGGCGGTCACGAGCACCCGCTCCAGCGTGCCGTCGGCGCGCCGCCGCGACAACGCGAGGCGTCCGGTCAGCGCGCCCGCCGCGACCAGGCGCAGGTCCAGACCGGAGACGCCGTCCGGTCCGGTCACCACGAGTCGCGGGGAGGCGGCCAGCGCCGCGGGGCGGCGCGGGTCCGTCGCCGTGAGGCGCCAGCGCCCGGCGGGCACCGCCGCGAAGTGGAAGGCCGCCTCGGCGGAGTCCGCGAACGCGGCCTCGACGACGCGCGGCGCGGCCCCGTCCTCGCCCGCCAGGCTCACCCGCAGCGTCGCCGTCAGCCGCGTCCCGCCCGGCAAGGTGAGACGGCCCGACACGGAGCCGCCGCGGCCCAGCAGCGCGGAGGTCCCGACGGGCGCGGTGCCGACGGCCAGCGCGGCCTCGAAAGGCGCGGCCTCCTCGCCGTCCTCCGCCAGGCCGTCGAGCTCGCCCGGCACGACCAGGCGCCACGCCCCCGCCGACACCCCCGGGAAGACGAAGCTGCCGTCGTCGCGGATGGGCGCGCCCAGCGCGGCCGCCGTGGACGCGCGGCCCGACGGGTCCACGGGGCGCAGCTCGGCGCGGAAGGCGCGCAGCCCCGACGGCGCGACCGCGCCCAGCAGCACGGGGCCCGGGCCCGGCGACCAGGCGTTGAGCCCGCCCGCCGACGACAGGGTCACGGTGAACGCGTCGCCCGCCGCCGTGCGCGAGGAGAGCGTGAACTCCCCGGACGACGCGACGCGCCCGGAGACCGTCGTGGTGGCGACCGCCAGGTCGAGCGCCAGCGTCGCGGTGGAGCCGGCGACCGCCGTCGCGCCGCCGTAGGCGCGCGCGCCCGTGTCGAGGAAACCCGCCCAGACGCGGACCGCGCCCGGCGGCAGCGCGGGCGTGAACACCGTGGCGCTCGCGCAGTGCAGGAGGGCGAAGGCGCCGGAGGAGGCCGACACGAGCGTGCGCGGGGCCGCGAAGGCCGGCGTCATGACGACGAGCTCGGGGTAGAAGCGCGGCGGCGCGCCCGCGGGCTCGAGCAGCAGGCCCAGCGAGCGGTAGGACTGGGTGGAGCGGCAGGCGCCGCCGGGCAGCGCCGGGACGGCGACCTCCAGGCGCAGCCGCGCGTCGAGCGCGACGAGGTTCAGCGTCGCCGCGACCGCGCCCGACGCCGGGACCGCCACCGTCACCCCGCTCGACGGGACCAGCCCGAACCCCGGCACGGCCGCCGTCAGCCGCCAAGTCCCGGAGCTCAGGCCCGCGAGCGTGAACGCGCCCGAGCTGGAGGTGGGGCTCGCGCCGAGGACGACCGAGGTCCGCGCCTCCTCCAGACGGTCCGCGGGGCGCGCCGTGATCGCGGCGGAGAAGGTCGCCCCCAGTCCCGTGGAGTCGCCCGTGACGCTCAAGCCGCCGTTGACGGCGGCGCCCGCGCCGAGGGCGAGGTCGAGCGTCGCGTCGGCGCCCGTCGAGACGAACACCGCGGAGGAGATCGCGGCGTAGCCCGGGGCCGACGCCGTGACCGTGTAGGTGCCCGCGTCGAGCCCGTAGAGAGCGTAGGTCCCGGTGGACGACGCGGTCGCGGTGCTCGCCGCGGCCGCCGGGGCCGCCGCGCCCGCCGCCCTCGCGTCCACGGACACCGTCACGGCCGCGGCCGGGACCGACGGCAGGAAGACGGAGCCGGACACCGAGCCGCGTTTGGGCGGGGCGAGCCGCAGGTCCACGCGCCCGTCCGCGGCCACGCTGACCGCGGCCGCGGTCGCCAGGCGCAGCTCCGGCACGGACACCTCCACCGTCCAGTCCCCCGCGGGCACCGCGGCCGCGCTCCAGGTGCTCGCCGAGCGCCCGAACAGCGGCCCCGCGTCGTCGGAGGACGCCGAGCCGCTCGAGAAACGCAGCGGGCCCGACGCGCCCACGCTGCCGTCGCCCGCGCGCGCCGTGAACGCGCCGATGAGCTCGCGCGGGGCCGGCACGGGCGAGACCACGGCCACGCGCAGCAGCCCGGTCGTCGGCAAGGCCAAGGTCCCCAGGTCCAGGACGGGGACGGCCGCCGCCCCCGTCGCGACCGTGGTCGAGAGCGCGACGAGCCGGCCTCCCGCGCTGCTCACCGTCGTCACCGTCACGAGATAGGCGGCCCCCGGACGCACGCCGCGCAGCAGGAAGTAACCCGTCGCCGACGCGACCGCGAACGCGCCGTCGCCCGCGCCCGGTCCCGCGGCCCGCACGGCCGCGCCCGCCCCGCGCGCCCCCAGGCGTCCGGCCAAGGCGGCGCCCTGGGGCACGAGCACCTCGACGGTGCGGTCCTCGGCCGCGCCGTCGGCGCGCAGGCGGGCCTTGTAGCGGCCGGGCGCCGCGTAACGCGGAGGGTCCGAGACGCGGTCCACGCCGTCCCAGGCCACGACCTGGCGGACGGACGCGTCGCCGGCGCCCGAGACGCGCAGCACGGGCGGATGGAAGGCGGACGCGTCGGTGGAGAGGACCAGCTCCCAACGCGCCCGCGGCTCGGCCAGGCGGAAGGCGACGCGCGCGGGCGCGCCCTGCGGGTCGGCGGCCGACAACGCGGCGCTGGTCGTGCCCGAGGGCAGCGGCGCCGTCCCGGCGGCGACCTCGGTGAAGGCCAGGGGCGAAGTGGACAGGCGGATGACGCGCACCGCCTCGACCGCGGAGGTGAACAACACGCCGGTGGCGCGCAGGTGGACCTCGGCCGGGCCGACCGTGGAGGTCCGCACCGTGAAACTCGGCGAAAGCGCCGAGCCCGTGGAGAGGAAGACCGAGTTGATGACGCCCCCGGTGGAGCCGAGGATGAGGGCGGTGTCGTCGGGCAGGTAACCCGCGGGCCCGGGCACGACCATGGACAGAGCCAAGGTGCCCGAGGAGAGCGTCGCCAGGCTGTTGCCGCAGCGGTCCTCGACGGTGAGCTGCAGGGTCGCCGAGGTCTGCAGCGGCGCGAGCGTCAGCGGCGACGGGTCAGCGAACACGGCCACGTGGCTCGCGCCCGCGGCCAGGTCCATCACCGGGTACGAGGAGATGGAGAGCAGGGTCCCCCCCGCGCCCCCGCGCGTCAGGACGGGGAACGACTGCGGACCGCGTCCCCGCGCCGAGAGGGCCGGTACGCCCGCGTAGGTGAACACGACGGTCTGCCCGGGCAGGAAGGACTGCGGCGAGGCCGTGGACAACTCCAGGAGCAGCCAGCCCGGGCCGAGCGCGGCCGGGGAGACCGACAGGCTCGCGAAGGGCATCGCCGCGGAAGTGGACGCCGCGTGCCAGAAACCCGCCGGCGGCGGGTACGCCGTCGTGGTGCCCACGGCGACCGACCAGCCGTCGGGCGCGCGCACGGCCACGGCGCCGCCGGGGGTGATGCCCGCCCCCGCGGCCGTGTAGGTCAAGGTCGAGGTCACGCTCGCGCAGCCGGCCGTGGACACGGGCAGCACCGCGGCCGAGCCCTGGCCGTCGGCGAGGCCGAACTCGAGCGTGGAGCGGTCGAAGGTGAAGGTGCTCGAGGCGCGCCCGCTGAAGCCGGATGGGTCGTCGATGGTCGCGGTGAAGACGTAGCGGCGGCCGCTGACGAACGCCGCGTCGGGGGCGAGCGCCTGCCAGGTCGTGTCAGCCGCCAGGGGAGACGCCAAGGTCGCGGTCGCGAAGGACGCCGCGGCGGAGGTGAACGCGCCCGCGTCCCAGTCGTAGTGCAGGCCGGCGGTCGCGTCGAAGAGATCGAGGCTCACGCGCTCCACCGACGCGGAGTCCGACGCCGTGCCCGACACCGCGCCGCCCAAGGTCGCCACGCGCGCGCCCGTGGGGACGTGGAACGCGGCGGTCGGGCTCGACACGCTCGGCGGCGCGACGCCGAAGAGGGCCGAGACGCCGGCCGCCACGGCCGGGTCGGTCAGGTCGGTCGCGGTGAGCGTGTAGTAGCCCGTGGCGTGGGACGCCAGCCCGGAGAAGGAGCGGGCGCCGGCGACCAGCGCCGAGGGCCCGGTCACCGTCGAGCTCGACGCGTTCATGGCGAGAGCGACCGTGTGCGTGACCGTCGCGACCAGGTTGGCGTAGCGGTCCACCGCGCGCACGGTCGCGCTGAAGGGCGCGTTGACCACGCGCGCCAACGCGGTGCCGGTCTTGCCGCCCGGACGCCCGGGCGCGGCGGCCTCGCCGGGCAGCACGACCTGCAGGCGCTCCAACGCGTCGGGCACCACGGCGAGCGTGGAGCCGCCGGACGAGAAGGACGCGACCGCGCTGAGCACCGAGGTCCGCGGGGAGGGCTCGGCCACGCGCGGGGAGTACAGGAAACCCGTCGTGCCGCCGACGAGGGTCAGCGACGCCGGCAGGACGGCGTACGGGTCGTCGGCGACCAGCGCGACCGGCGAGGAGATGAAGATGGGGTCCCAACGCGACGAAAGCGCGTGCACGCTCACCGCGACGGTGGCGCCCGCGGTCAGCGTCGCCGGGGCGCCGGCCTTGCCCGGCGCGACGCCCGGGGTCAGCGACTCCCCCGGGAACACGGTGACCAGCTGCGGCTCGAAGTCCCAGTTCGCGTTGTTGCCGAGGTTGGCGCAGCGCCCGTCGTCGGCGCGCACGGTCAGCCCCGGCGACGCGTCGGAGTCGGAGACGATGCAGCCGGTCACGCTCGAGACCGTGACCAGCTCCAGCTGCCAGGGCACGCCGGGCGCGTCGGAGCGCAGGCGGATGCGGGCGCCGGCCCCCGGGTCCACGCGCAGCTCGCCCACGCGCAGGCGCATGCCCGGGGACACCGCCAGCGTGCTGCCCGCCACGGCGTCGGTGAGCACGCTGAAGGTGGAGTGGGTCTGGAAGGTGATGCTCGAGACGAGCATCGTGCCGGCGTGGAAGGCCCCGCCGCCATGGTTGGCGACGCCGGTCCAGGTCTTGCCGTTGAGCGCGCCTTCGAAGGCGACCGTGCTGGTCCCGCCGTCGAAATAAGCGCCGGTCGCGACGACGACGCGGCTGCCCTGCAGCGACAGGGTCCCCACGCCCGCCGTGAAGGTGCCGGCCGCGACGACGAAATCGCCGCGCACCGTGAGGCCGCCCGCGACGGTGACGCCGCCGGTGCTCTGCGCGGTGAGGTAGAGCAGGGTGTGCGAGCTGGGGATGAGCCGCAGGGTCTGCGCCGCGGGACCGGCCAGACGCAAGGTCCCCGAGGACGCGAAGGTCACGACGCCCGAGTCGACCTGGACGAGGTCGCCGCCGAGCGTGATGGTGCGCGCGCCGTTGGGCTTGAAGGCGCCGCCCTCGACGACGAGGTTCCCGAGCAGGTTCAAGTCGGGCGCGCGGAAGGTATCGGCGGCGCTCGACAGGGAGACGCGCAGGTTGCCGAAGGTGGTCGTGGACAGCGACGCGCCGCGCGCCAGGCCCGTGCCCTCGAAGACCAACCAGGAGTCCGCCACGCCGCCGGCGTAGGTCCAGTTCGCGTTGGAGGAGGGCACGAAGTCGGAGCTGCCCTTGAAGGTGATGGTCGAGCCGCCCGGCGCGTTGAGGATGGTGGAGCCTTGGCGCGCGTCGAAGGAGTTGCCCGCGCCGAGCAAGGTGAGGTCGCCGAGCAGGCGCGCCGTGCGACCGATGGAGAGGATGAGCCGCCCGTTGACCACGCTGCCCGCGCCCACGAGCACCGTGCCGTCGGCGGGGTTCCAGGTCACGCTGTGCAGCTGGGCCAGGGCCAGGTAGGTGGAGCCCGCCGTGTCGAAGACCGACCCGTTGACGACCAGCGCCCGGTTGAAGCCGTCGAAGGCCGCGCCCGGACGGATGGTGAAGGAGGACACCGTCAACGCCAGCGCCAACCGCGCGCCCGCGGGGCTGCGGTTGTCGATGACCAGCCCGTGCAAAGTGGTGAAGTTGACGGTCTGCGTGGAGGCGCCGTCGAGCGTCACCGTCGAGAGGAAGGCCGAAAGCGTCCCCGGCGACTGGGCGATGAGGTCGCCGCCGACGCTCAGCTCGCGCCCTGCGATGTCGAGGTTGCCGCGGTGCCATTCGAAGCCCCAGGCGACCTTCGTGTGCGTCGCCAGCCTCACGCCCGCCGGGGCCGAGGCGATGAACGCTCCGAAGCTCGAGCCGGCGCGTTGGTCCACGACCATCGCCGTCGAGCCGTCGAAGACGGCGCGAGAGGCGCCGCCCAAGACGAGCGCGCCGGCCTGCTCGATCCAGGCGCCGCGCACGACCACGGTCGAGGCGCCCAGGTCGAGCGTGCCGGACACCGCGGTCAGCGTGCTGGCGACGACCACCTGCGAGGAGAAGCGCAGCGCCGCGCCGGCGGCGGGAGCGGCGCGCAGGTGGTCGAAGAGCCCCCCGATGACCACGGTCTGCGTGCCCGACGCCGCCTCGAAGGAGACGGTGGAGCGCGCCAGGTAGGTCGCGCCGTAGGAACTCCAATCACCGCCGACGCGCAGGTAGGCGGCGCTGGCCACCAGGACGGCGCCCGTGTCCACCGAGACGCCGCCCGCGAAGATGAACTGCGTCGCCGTCGCCGTGGACAGCGTCAGGGCGCCCGCCGTGTTGCTCACGCGCAGCCCGCCGAGGACTCCCGGCACCGTCGTCCAGACCTGCGCGAGCCCCGCCGACGCGTTGGTCACGTGCCCGGTCGAGGCCGACACCGTGCCGGCCCCGGCGAACGGCCCGTCGGTGACGGCCAGGTGCAGCACGCCGGAGGACAACGACAGGTGGGCCCCGGACGCGAGCTCGACGCGGCCGCGGGCGTCCACGGTCCCGGAGAGGGTCACCGTGGAGGCCCCCAGGCCTCCCGCCGCGAGCACGGTCATGCGCGCGTCCACGAAGGCGTGGAGGCCGCCGCGCAAAGTCACGGTCGAGCCGATGAGGTTGACGACGCCGGCGGTCTGCGACGCGGGGCCGCGCAGGTCGAGCGCGCGGTTGGAGGCCGCCGACACCGTGCCGCCCGCCATGTCGAAGGTGCCGGTGACGGTCAGCGAGGACGCCAGCACGACGCTCGTGGAGAAGGCCGCCGTGACCGTGACCGAGCCCGCGAGCACGGCGGGCAGGTCCCAGGAGCAGGACTTGAGCGTCTCCGAGGCGCCGAAGACCAGCCGCTCCCCTGAGCGCGGGGCGTTGCCTCCCGACCAATTGCCGCCCGTCGAGGCCGCGGCGCCCGCGCCGCCGCCGGTCCAATGCCGCGGCGTCGTGAAGTCCGTGCCGGCCGAACCCGAGGCGCCGAAGGTCGCGCCCGCGCCGAACAGCCCGGCGGAGACGCGGTGCGTCGCGCTGGAGACCACGGTATCCGCCCCGGAGCCCAGGCGCACCTCGACGCGCCCGCCGCCGCCGCCGCCGCCGCCGAAGGTGGCGCCGGCGCCGCCCGCGCCGCCGCGCGCCGAGAGGACGCCGCCGCCGGTCATGGTCGTCGCGGCCACTTTCACCGTGCCGCCCGCGCCGCCGCCGCCGCCCTCGAAGCCGAGCGACTCGCCGGCCAGGCCGTCCGCGTCCACGAGGCCGCCCGCGTTGAAGGTCGCCGCCGTCAGCTCGATGACGCCGCCGCCCGCGCCGCCCGAGGCCGACGGCGTCGTGCCGCCGCCC
>JANRKA010000138.1:0-37186 GCA_033875325.1 Elusimicrobiota bacterium
CGTCCGGCGGGGTGACGCCTCGTTTTCGTTTCGAAAATGCGAGGCGCGATTTCCCCAGGTCGTTTTAGCTGGGCGGTAGGTGCCTGCGCCTCGCATTTTCGAAACAAAACGGGGCGGCAGGACCCGGCCGGACGCGCCGCCGCCGCGCCGCCGGATACCACCCCTGGCGCGGGGCCGCCATATTCGTCTATACTGTGAGCAGACGCGCGGAGCGGACCATGTCCTCCAAGAAGACCAACGACGGCGACAAGCGCAAGAAGCGCAAGCGGTACGCCAAGCCGAAGCTGCGCAAACACGGCCTGCTGTCGCTCAACGTCGCCGACGCGTATTACTGAGCCGGGCGCTCAGGGCCGGTAGCCCGCGGCCCGCAGCGCCTCTTCGAGGCGCGATTCCAGAGGCGCCGGCGACGCCCCCCGCGGCTTCTCCCGGGACCACTCGTCCAGCTCCCGCTCCAACCGCGCCCGCTCGACCGGGCGCTCCTTCGACGCGTCGCGCGTCTCGCCCGGGTCGGCCTCCAGGTCGTAGAACGCGTCGACCTCGCCTCCGCCGCGCACCAGCTTCCAGCGTCCCGAGCTCGCGGAGAACAGGCTGTGGCGCCCCCGCGGGGAGTCGCTGGCGGTGAAGGCGGTCGGCGGCAGTCCCGGCGCGGGGCGCCCCTCCAGCAGCGGGCTCAGGTCCACGCCGCCCCCGCCCGCGGAGGCGCGGACGCCGGCCAGGGCCAGCACCGTCGGCCCCGCGTCCATCAGGCGGACCTGCGCGCTCACGCGCCGGCCGGCCTCGCGTCCGCCGGGCAGCTTGACGATGAGCGGCACGCGCGTGACCGCGTCGCTCACCGCGCCGTTGTGCCGGAACTTGCCGCGCTCCCCCAACTCCTCGCCGTGGTCCGACAGGACGACGATGAGCGCGTCGTCGTAGAGGCCGCGCCGCCTGAGCTCGTCGAAGAAGCCGCCGAGAGCGCCGTCCACGCGGGCCACCCCGTCGTCATAGTGCGAGGCGATGTGCGCGCGGGCCCGAGGGTCCGCGCGCACGGCATCCACCAAACGCGCGTAACGAGCGTCCTCGTCGCCGGCCGGCTCGCGGTTGTACAGCGCCAGGAAACGGTGGTCGATGACGACGTGGTCCACGAGCCCGTCGTAGCCCGGGTCGGAGCGGTGCGCGTAAGGCGGCGGCGAGTGGTAGGGCGCGTGCGCGTTCATCGTGTGCAGGAACAGGAAGGCGGGGGCGGCGCGCCGCGACTCGAGCCAGGCCAGCGCCGCGGGCGTCACGGCCTCCACCGGCATGCCGTAGGCGACCTCGTAGCGCTCGAAGCCGCGGTCGAAGCCGTAGCGGCGGTCGAAGAACGGCCCGTCGGCGAAGGCCGCCGCGCGCCAGCCCGCCGAGGACAGGTCCGCGACGAAGCTGCGCTCGCCGTCGCGCAGGCGCCCATCGGGCGCGAGCAGTCCGTGCCCGCGCGTGTCCTTGGCGGTGAACAAAGAAGCGAAGCTCGGCAAGGTCCAGCTCGCCTGGCTGACGGCGCGCTCGAAGAGGACGCCCTCCGCGGCGAGGCCGTCGAGCGCCGGCGTCGCCGACGCGGCGCGGCCGTAGCAGCCGAGCCGGTCGGCGCGCAAAGTGTCCACGGCCACGAGGATGACGCGCGCCGGACGACGCGCGGGCTCGGCGCCGCGGACGCCCGGCGCGGCCATGAGGCACGCGGCGGCCAGGAGCAGTCGCGTCATGGCGCGGCCTCCAGCTCGCGCAGCAGAGCGCGCGCGTCGGCGAGGTTCTCGGGGTACTCGGCCGGGTCGGCGGGCCTCTCCACGGCTTCGACGGCTTTGAGGACGCGGACGGCGTCGGTTTTCCTCTTGAAGTGGAGGTAGGCCTCGGCCAGCGGCCGGTGGTTGGCGGTGTAGTCCGGGGAGAGGCGCACCGCCGCCTCGAACTCGGCCAGCGCCCGCCGCTTGTCGCCCCCCGCGAAGCCGGGCAGCTGCCAGAGGATCTCGCCCAGGACGTGGTGCGCCCCGCCGTGCGCGGGGTCGAGAGCGAGGGTCGCCTCCATGGCGCGTTTGATGGGCTTGACCAGGAACAGGGCCTTCATGATGCCCTTGGTCTCCCCCCAACGGCCCATCGCCACGCCATGCCAGAACTGGGCGTCGGGGCTGCCGGGGTGGAGCGCGACGGCCTTCTCGCAGTCGGCGCGCGCGGCGGCGTAATCGGCCAGCTTCTCGGCGCGTGTCTTGCGGGTCTCGCCCCGGCGCACCAACGCGCGGCAGCGCCGCCAAAGATACGCAGCGTTCTCGCCGTGTACCAGCGCGGCCTCGATCCCTTTGATGTTGTCGTCGAGCTTGCCCGCTTCGTTGCGGTGGAAGTAGAGCTCGTCGCCGGCCGCGAACTCGTCGGCGCGGCACGGCAGCGCGAACAACGCGCAGGCGACGGCCAAAGCGGCGGCTTTCGCGACCCAGAAGGCGGCGCGCTTCATCGAGTCGGCCGCCGACTCGGCCCCGAAGGTCACGACGCGCCGAAACGGCCCCTTCACGCCGCGCTCGGCCGCGCCCGCCACCATCACGACGGGCGCGCGGCTTCGCCGCGCCAGCGCGACGGGGGCCTTGCCGGCCAGGCTCGTGCGGTCGAAGCGGCCCTCGCCGGTGAGCACGAGGTCCGCGCGCTTCAGCGCCCGGTCCGCGCCGACGCGGTCGAGCACCCAGTCCGAGCCGGGCACGAGGCGCGCGCGGCAGAAGGCGAGCAGGCCCGCGCCCAGTCCGCCGGCCGCGCCGGCGCCCGGGACGCGTCCCGTTCCTGTTCCCAGGTCGCGCGCCAGCACGAGGGCCCAGCGTGTCAGCGCCCGTTCCAGCGAACGGACCTGCGCCTCGGTCGCGCCCTTTTGCGGGCCGAAGGTCCGCGCCGAGCCGCGCGGCCCGAGCAGGGGATTGCTCACGTCGGCGAGCGCGACGACCTTCACCCCGGCGAGCAGGGCGCGCACGGCCTTGTCCTCGACGCGGTCCAGGCGCAGGAGCGCCTCGGCGCCGTCGGGCAGTTCGCGACCCGCCGCGTCGAGCAGGCGCGCGCCCAAGGCGCGGGCCAGGCCCGCCCCGCCGTCGTTGGAGGCGGCGCCGCCCATGCCCACGACGACGGTCCTCGCGCCGCGGCGCACGGCGTCCTTCACGAGGTCGCCGGTCCCGCGCGAGGTGGCCGTCATGACGCGCCGCTCGGCGGGCGCGACCAGCGCCAATCCCGAGGCGCGCGCCATCTCGATGACCGCCGTCCTGGCCTTGGGCTGCCACAGATAGGCGGCGCGGCGCTTCTCGCCGGACGGACCGTGGACGGGGCAGGCGACGAGCTCTCCGCCCTCGGCGCCGCGCAGGACCTCGATGAGCCCGTCCCCGCCGTCGGAGACGGGCAGGAGCTCGACCTTGGCGCGAGGCCGCGACCGCAGGACGCCGCGCGCCATGGCGGCCGCCGCGCGCGCGGCGCTCAAGCTCCCCTTGAACGCGTTCGGCGCGACGAGGATCCGCTCGCCGCGCCGAGGTGACGCCATGTCCGCCGACCCGCTACGGGTACATGCCGCGGATGCTCGCGGCCTTGCCCAAGCGACGCAGGCCCACCATGAAGGCGCCCATGCGCATGTCCACCTTCTCCTTCTTGGACATGTCGTAGACCTCCGTGAAGGCGCCGACGATGATGTCCTGCAGGCGGGCGTTGATGTCCTTCTCGCTCCAGAAGTAGGCCTGCATGTCCTGCACCCACTCGAAGTAGGAGACGGTCACGCCGCCGGCGTTGGCCAGGATGTCGGGGACCACGATGATGCCGCGGTCGTGGAGGATCTTGTCGGCCTCGTTGGTCGTCGGGCCGTTGGCGCCCTCGACGATGTACTTGGCCTTGATCTTGTCGGCGTTGGCCTTGGTGATGGTGCCTTCCATGGCCGCCGGGATGAGGATGTCGCAAGGCAGCTCGACGAACTTGTCCACCTCGACCTTCTCGGCCTTGGGGTAGCCCGCGATGGTGTCGTTCTTCTTGCGGTACTCCATGATGTCGTGCAGGTCCAGGCCCTTGGGGTCGTAGAGGCCGCCGCCCACGTCGGAGATGGCGACCACCTTGGTTCCGTGCTCGACGAAGATGTTGGCGGCGTTGCTGCCGACGTTGCCGAAGCCCTGCACCGCGACCGTGGCCTTGCGCAGGTCGAAGCCCTCGCGCGCCGCGAGCTCGCGGGTCACGTAGAACACGCCGCGGCCTGTGGCCTCGTTGCGGCCCAGCGAGCCGCCGATCTCGATGGGTTTGCCCGTGACGACGCCGGGGCAGGAGTAACCGATGGTCATGGAGTAGGTGTCCATGATCCAGGCCATGACCTCGGCGTTGGTGTTCACGTCGGGCGCCGGGATGTCCTTGTCGGGGCCGATGATGATGGAGATCTCCGCCGTGTAGCGGCGCGTCATGCGCTCGATCTCGCCGCGGGACATCTTCTTGGGGTCGCAGATGATGCCGCCCTTGGCGCCGCCGTAGGGCAGGTTGACGACCGCGCACTTCATCGTCATCCAGAAGGAGAGGGCCTTCACCTCGTCGAGGGAGACCTGCGGGTGGTAGCGGATGCCGCCCTTGGCCGGGCCGCGGTCCATGTTGTGCTGGATGCGGTAGCCTTCGAACACCTTCACCGTGCCGTCGTCCATCTTCACCGGCACCGAGACGGTCAGGATGCGCTTGCAGTGGCGCAGGCGCTCGAGCGCGAAGGGCTCGAGCTTCATCGCGCGGCCGGCGCGGTCGAGCTGCTCCATGGCCTGGTGCCAGGGATTGGCCTCGTGGGCTTCCTGGCGCTCGGCGGGTTTGGGGGAAGGGGCGGCGGGGGACTTGGCGTTCATGGGTCGATTTTACCTATTTTGGGGTGGCGGCTCTCGTACCGTCCGATTATAGGTAAAATGACGGCGTGGACAAGGGCGGCAAGTGGGCTTTCTGGGGCGCGTTCGCGGTGGTGCTGGGGCTGGTCACCGTCCCGTCCATCGAGTGGATGAAGGCCGCGCGCGATTACGCGGGCTTCATGTCCGGCTGGGAGCCCGCGCCCCTGCGCCCGACGGTCATGCGCTCCAACCCGCATGACGACCGAGCCGAGCCGCTGGAGCTCAAGCCCGCGGCGTTCCGCCTCTCCGCGCCCAAGGCCAAAAGCGTCGAGCTCGTGGGCGACTTCAACGCCTGGGCGCCGGGTCTGCTGCGCCTGACCCGGGGCGGGGACGGGACCTGGAGCATCGTCGTCCCCGTGCCCGAAGGCCGCCGCAGGTACCTCTTCCTCGTGGACGGCGAGCCGCGCGTGGACCCCAAGGCCGACACGACGGACGGACCGGAAGGCCGCCGCGTGTCCGTGAGGCTCGTGCGATGAGGGCCCTGCTCCTCGCCGCCGCGCTCGCCGCGCCCGCCGCGGCCCAACAGGCCTTGCCCGCGGCGCCGGTGTGGCTGCCCGACGAGGCCTTCAGCCAGTGGAGCCGGGTGGACGCCTTGATGCGCGACCGCGGCTCGCTCAAGCTCACCATCGGGCTGACGCCCGCCATGGCGACCCCCCTGTGCAAGGCCGCGCTCGCCCCCTGGCTCGCCGACGGCCGCATAGAAGTCGCCGCGCGCATCCCGGGCGACCCCGTGCTGCCGCTGATGACGGCCCACCCGGACGCGCCGCGCCCCCAGGACGCGTTGGAGCGGCTCGCCGAGGCGCGCGCGGCGCTCAAGACGGCGCTGTCGACGGCGCCGGCCGGCTTCGTGCCCGGCGCCGGCGCGCTCGACGCCGCGCTGCTGCCCGCCCTGTCGGCGTCCGGCGCGTCGTGGGTGCTCGCGGGGCCCTACGCCCTGCCCGGCGAGCCCTGGGCGTCGGCGGGCCGCGCGGCCTTCGTGCCCGCCCTCGCCGGCACGGACCCGTCGGCGCCCGGCGCGTCGGTGTTCGCCGACTCCTCGCCGGCGTCGGCCTTCCTGGACGCGGCCGCGGCCGCGCCCCGTCCCTCCGAGGGTTGGGTCACGGTCGGCGAGCTGCTCGCGCGCGTGGGCGCGCCGGCGGACGCTTCCGGAGCGGGTTGGGTGCCCTGGGACCGCGCCGCGGCGTCCGTGCCCGAGGACCCGCACGCCCGCGCCGCCTACGACGCCTACGGCGAGGCCGCCCAGGCCGTGGACCGCTACATGAACTCGGGCGCGGCGGACCTGGCGGTGCTCGACAAAGCCATCGAGCAGTTGCGTGCGGCCCAGGCCGCGCGCTTCTACCGCCCCATGCCCGAGGCCGAAAGCCTCGACGCGACTCTGCGCGCGCGTCTCATCGCCGTCTACCGGCGGCTCAAGGCCCCCGCGCCCGCCTCGTTGTTCTCAGGCGAGCCGCAGCCCGGGGCCGCGGCCGCCGACAAGCCCACCGGGGTGCGCTCGGTCGCCGGCGCGTCCCAGCTCTCCTTCGACAACCCCGCGGAGAGCTTGGCCAAGCCCCCCGCGCCCGGCGTGGACGGCGAGCCTTGGCGACTGCTGGGCCTGTTCGCGCGTTGGGGCGACGCGTCCGTGGACTTCACCTTGCGCGTGGGTCGCGTGGACCCGCACGCCGCGCCTCGGCCGGTCTACGAGGTCTACATGGACCTCAACGGCGTGACCGGCGCTGGCGCCCCGCGCCCCCTCGAGCCGCGCGGCGTCTTCTTCCCCACCCGCGACGCCTGGGAGTACGCGCTCGTCGTCGCCGGCGACCGCGCGCGCCTCTTCCGGCACAACCCCCGCGGCGAGCCCGAGCCCGTCGGCGCCTTCGTCGCGGTCCCCGACCCCGCCAAGGCTTCCTGGACGGTCTCCGTGCCCCGCTCCGCGCTGCGCGGCAGCCCCCGCCGTTGGGGCTTCACCGTCCTCTCCTACGCCGAAGACCCCGCCCGCCCCGGCCTGACCCCGCCCGCCGCCCTCGTCGCCCCCGACGGCGGCATCGTCCTGGGCCTGCTCGCCCCCCTCGACGTCCAAAAAACCGTCCTCGACAAACGCTCCCCCAACGCCCGCGTCCCCGCCTCCCGCCGCGATTAAGCTGGGGGACAGGCTCCCAGCTTGATTCAGGTTGGGTCCCAGCTTGTCGGGATGGAACAATCCTGGGGTCTCGATCGTATATATGAGGCATGCCCCGGAACCCACGAGCCGCCAATCCGAACGGACTGTTGCACGTCATCTCCCGAGGCGTGGAGAGACGGATGATATACGCCGATGACGCGGATCGACGCATCTTCATCGACTTCATGCGCGAGTCATTCGAGCGCGCGAGCGTGCGACTGTTCTCGTATTGTTTGATGGGGAATCATTTCCATCTCCTGCTCGACATGAGGTCGGGACCCATCGGCATCCCCATGCATCTTCTGTTGACTCGTTACGCGCACCATTTCAACCAACGACATAAGCGGGTCGGGCATCTCTTTCAGAACCGCTTCAATGCCATCCCTTGTCTCGAGCAGCGCCACTTTATCACGATTCTGACCTACATCCACCTCAACCCGGTCCGGGCCGGGCTCGTCAAGAAGCCGGGCCTGTGGCGTTGGTCGAGCCATCGCGATCTCATCTCAGGATCGCGAGAAGTGCTTCATCTCGACGATCTGCCGGACAGCACTGGGATGACCCTCGATGAAGTGCGCTCCGGGTATGACGAACTCCTGGCTCAGGCCGACGAGTCCTGCTCGTCGCTGGAACGGATCATCGATGAGGCGGCGGCATTGGCAGGTCTGACGGCCGGCGCTCTGCGGCAAGGCGGGAGGAGCCGCGCCCACACGTTGGCTAGAATCATGGTCGTGAACAAAGGCATCACGCACGGTTTCACGGTTAAGGAGCTCTCCGCCGCCCTCAACTGCACGGCAGCGGCCATCCACCAGTTGCGCGCGCGCTCTCACACGCGGTAATAAGCTGGGACCCAGTCTGAATCAAGCTGGGAGCCTGTCCCCCAGCTTATTGGCGGGTCACGCGGCGGGAGATGCGGACTTCGTTGCCTTTGGTGTCGTCGATGGTGATGACGATCTCGTTTTTGCCGGCGGAGAGGGAGACTTCGGCGACGAAGTTGCCGTCGGCGTCGACGCGGACGAGTTTTCCGTTGACGGCGGCGCGCAGGCGGTCGTCGCGCAGGACGCCGATGACGCGGACCTTGTCGTCATAGACGGTCTCGTCCTCGGCCGGGGCGACGATGGTCACCGCCTTCTTCAAGTCCACGACCGTCGCGGCGCGCGCGCGCTTGATGCCGACGGTGTAGTAGCGCGGCTCCGAGAAGCGGCCCTCGGTGCCGAGCAGGTCGATGACGGCCACGCGCCACCAATAGGCGCCCGCGACGAGGCCTTCCTGCTCGGGCCGGAAGCGGTCCTCCGCGTCGTAGCGCTTGTCGAGGACCAGGGAGGCGAAGTCCCTGTCCTTGGCCGCCTGCACGCGATACGCGAGGATGGGCAGGCCGACGCGCAGGGAGCTGAGGTCGCCGCGCAGGCTCTCGGCGTCCGCTTCGGCCTCCGGCGCGGCCAGGGCGGGTCCGCGCGGCGCCGGCGCCGCTCCGCCGCCGACGACGGCGGAGGAGTCGTACTCGAGCGCGCGCGCCTCCAGGACCGGCCAGTCCACGATCTTCTTCGGCAGCTCGGGCGCCAGGCCGGGGCGCACCTGCGTCGCCATGCCCTCGGGCACCTCGACGGTGCGGCCCTGCGCGTCGACCGCGGCGAGACCCTTGTAGACCTCGACCTTGGTGGTGAGGTCCGGCGTGACGGAGGCGGCGTAGCGGGTGTCGGCGGTCCTGGGTGTGACCAAAGCCGACGCCGTGACGACGCGCGCGCGTCCCGCGAACACGGAGCCGGCCCGCAGCTCCACGTCGCCCGCCGACTCGACGGGCTTGATGATGGCCATGGAGTCGGGCTCCAGGCTGAGCAACTCCTTGTTGAGGAACTTCACGCGCGCCTTGGAGTCCGCCAGCGTGCGCAGGGTATCGCCCTGGAAGAGCTCCATCTGCATCTTGGACGATTTCCATTCGGCGGTGTCCTTGCGCCGGAACAACACGCGGTTGACCGCGTAGACGAGGTGGGCCGCCCGCAGGCTGGTCTTGATGAGCCGCACGGGGACCTTCAAGGTCATGCCCGGCAGGGCCACGGTGGGGTCGCGCGAAGGGAGGCGGTTGTGCTTGAGGATCTGGTCCCAACTGGCCGGGTCCTTGAGATACTTGTTGGCGATGCCCCACAACGTGTCGCCGGGACGCACCACCACCTCCTGGAACACCGTCTCCTCGGTGACGACCCCGCGCGCGGCGACGGCGGGCCCGGCGAGCGCGACGGCGAGAAGGAGGAGGGCGCCGGCCGCGCGGCTCACCGGACGGCCTCGGCCACGCGCACCTCGCCGTCGGCATCCGCGACGAGGTTCTTGGGGATGGTGAAGTAGAACCGCGAGCCGCGGTCCACCTCCGACTCCACCCAGATGCGCCCGAGGTGTGATTCGACGAAGAAACGCGTGATGGTCAGGCCCAGGCCCGTGCCGCCGCGCCGGTTGTTCTGGACCTGCTCGAACTTCTCGAAGACCCGGTCGATGTACTCCGGCGGGATGCCCTCGCCGGAGTCCTCGACGCAGCACTTCACGTTCGGCCCGTCGTCCACGATGGAGACGGTGATGGTGCCCTTCTCCGGCGTGTACTTGATGGCGTTGCCGAGCAGGTTGGTGAAGACGCGCTCGAGCATGTCCGCGTCGGCGTTGATGGAGAACTCCTCGATGGCGACGAGGTGGACGGAGATGTCCTTCTGCTTGGCCAGGGACTCGAGGATGGCGATGGAGCGCCCGGCGATGCCGGCCAACGAGGTCTCCTTGAGCGCCAGGCGCACGCGGCCCGACTCCATCTTGGCGATGTCGAGGATGTTGTTGATCATGCCCATCAGGCGGCTGGAGGAGCGCTTGATGGAGGAGACGATGGCGTGTTGATCGGGGTTGAGCACGCCCGCGGTGCCCTTGAGGAGCAGGTCCAGGAAGCCGATGGCCGAACCCAGCGGGTTGCGCAGGTCGTGGGTGATGTAATGGAGGAAGTCCTCCTTCATCTTCTCGAGCTCGCGCTCGAGCGTCACGTCGCGCACGGCGTAAACGATGCCCTGGCCGCCGCCGCGTCCGGGGCTGACGACCTCGCTGGAGGTCACGCGCAGATACAGGCGGCTGACCTCGTCGGAGAGGTTGACCTCCTTGAAGCCCTTGCCCGGGCTCTGCCCCGCCGCGATGAGGGCGAAACGCAGCGGTCCGTCGGGCAGGGCCTCGGCGAGCAGCCGGCCCTCGAGGTCGGCGTCGGGCTCCAGCCCGAACATCTCGCGCGCCTTCCGGTTGGCGTGTTGGATGCGGCCCTCGCGGTCGGCCATGACGATGCCTTCGGCGATGGAGAAGAGGATGGCCTCCGTCTTGCGCTGCTCGGCGATGAGGCGGTCCACCTGCAGGACGGAGTAGGAGCGCAGTTGGGCGGTCATCTTGTTGAAGGTCTCGGCCAGCACCTGCAGCTCGTCGCCGGTGCCCAGGTCCACCTGCTGCTGGAAGTCCCCCCGCGCGACCGCCTCCGCCGCGCGGGTGAGCGAGAGCAGCGGCGCGGTGAGCGCGCGCGCCAGCAGGAACGCGGCCGCGAGCACGACGAGCAAGGTCACCATCACGACGTACATGGCCGCGCGGCGCGCCTCGGAGGCCGCGAGGTAGGCCTCGTCGCGCGGCTGGACGATGAGCACGGCCCCGCCCAGGGAGCTCACCGGGGCGTAGGCCCCGACGTAGTCGCGGCCGCTGGGCGCCGTGAACTCGCTGGAGCCGACCGCGCCGCCCTTGAGCGCCGCCTGCGTGATGGGCCACTCGGCCACGGCGCCGATGGCGCGGCCCTCGGGCGCGGCGAGAGCGCGCCCCTGCGAGTCGACGAGCACGGCGAAACCCGTCCCGCCGACCCGCTCCGCGGCGACGCGCTCCGCCAACTCCCCCAGGGACAACACCACGCGCGCGTGGATGTCCTGGTGGAACGGGTAATGCAGGAGGAGGACGGGCCCCGAGGAGCCGCGCGTGACCTCGGCTCCCCGCCCACCGGACTTCAGCGCGCGGGCCAGCGCGGCCCGGGCCGCCTTGGGGTCCACGATGGCCGACGGCTTCGCCGAGAGGTCGGGGTTGAACGCCTCGAGGATGGCGCCCCCCTCCCGTCTCAGGAGCGCGACGGAGACCATCGAGCGGTCGTTCTCCACCAGGCTCTTGAGCAGGGCTTGTTTGTCGGGCCACTCCATGCGCGCGCGCAGGGCCAGCAGGGCCGTGCCCATGCGCCCGTCCACCGATTCCACCCAGGAATCCACGCGCTCGGCGGTCTTCTCGGCGAGTTTGGTGTGCAGTTCGAGGACCGCGTCCTGCACGCCCTTGCGGCTGGACTGCTGGATGCGCCACGCCAGGAACGCCACGGGGATGAGCGCGAGCGCGCCCAGCACCGCGACGAAACGGCGGAAGAGGACCGACCGGAGCCAACTCATGGCTTTCCTATTGAGGATAGGCCCGCAATCGGGCCGTGTCAATGCCGCGAACGCGCCGGGAGCCGGCCTTAAAGGAAGCGGCGCAGGGCCAGGAAGGCGGCCAGGGGCAGGAAGGAGAGGGCCAGAACGGTCGCGCTGCCCGCCCGGCGAGAAGCGGGCGCCCGGGGCCTCGCGGGGGCCGGCCCGTCCGCGGCGGCGCGCAGCGACCCCGCCAGGGCGCCGGGGATGTCGTGATCGCCCAAGGCGAGCAGGCCGCGCCCCACGGCGGCGTCAGACGCGGAAGCGGCCTCGAGCAAGGCGCCGCGCTCGATGTGGTCGGTGGAGACGAGGCGGCGCGCGGGAGACGGGACCTGCGCCGCGGGCGGGGCCGTCCAGGCCGCGCGGCCGCGCAGCAGCCCGTCGGCGCCGGGCGCGCGCACGACGCTGACGACCAGACCCTCGCCGCTCAGCGTGAGCCGGTCCGGACGGGCGAACAGCGGCGCGTGGCCGCCGCGAAGCCCGGCGGCGACGGCGTCGAGCCCCGCCGGGCGCGGAGACGCCACGGCGTCGCGCAGCGTCAGGTCCTCGCCGGCGGCGCCCGGCAGCGGCAGGCGCGCGGCGACGAGTCCCGCGTCGGGCGACGCGTCCGCGTCGACGGGCGCTTCGATGGCGGGCCCGGGGACGCCCGAGCGCGGAGCTCCGGAGGCAGGCGCGGCGAGCGTCTCCCCCGTCGCGCCTCGGCCGGGGAGAAGGCCGGCGCGCGGCGAGGCGGCGGGCGGCGCCGGCGCGAACGCCCCGCCCGCGTCAACGGCGCCGCGCGCGACGCCGTTGTCGAAGAGCACCCGGCCGGCGTCCACGGACGCCTCGACGCCGGGCTCGCGCTCCGCGGGCCCGGGCGTCATGGCCGTTCCGAGCGCGGCGGGCGCCAGGCGCGGCGACGGGGACGAAGCGGAGTCTCGACGCGGCGCGGGGATCGCGGGGACGGCGACCGCGCCCGTGGGGTCTTCCGGCACGAGGCCCGCCGTCGCGCGGCGGGCGGAAGCGTCGGCGCGGGAAGCCGGCGCGGCGGCGTCCGCGGCGATGGGGCTCGGGGCGGAGGCGGCTTGCGCGTCCACTCGCTTGAACTGGAGCGCGCCGGGCGGCACGAAGGACGCGGTCGGGAGCAAGCCCGGAGCGGGCGTGGGCAGGCTGAGGCTGCCGCGCAGATCGACGCTGCCCAGGGTCGTTCCGACGCCGCCGAGACCGCCCCCCAAAGACGGGACAACGACCGCAGGGACCGCCCGCACGCCGCCCGCCGACGGGGCGGCAGAGCGCGCGGGTGCGACGGTGGCCGCGCGCGCGCAAGTCGCCAGCAGGGCGAGGGCCCAGATGGTCATGTTCGCGCGCAGTTTATCACATTACGCGCGAGCGCATAAAGGAAAGAGGAGCGGCCGCGCGGTCAGGCGGGGCGGGGCGCGCGGCGCTCGCGCAGGTGATGCCACAACGCGGCGGCCAAGGCGGCGAAGACGGCGGCCAGGAAGGCCCAGACCCAGAAGAACGGGTTGGGGTTCCAGGGGTTGCGCGGGTCCGGGTTCACGGGGCCCGGCGGGACGCGGCGGGCCTCCTCGAGCAGGTCGGCGTAGCGCTCCCACCACCGGATGCGCTCCCTCAGGCCGGCGATCTCGGCTTCGAGGGCGGCGATGCGGCGCTCCAACTCGAGCTGGCGGCCGATGCGCCAGGCCAGCTCGTGCCAGCGCCGCAGCGCGTCGCGGGCGGCGACGGAGGCGGCGTCGCGCTCGTCGCGGGCCGTTCCGAGCCGGCGCTCCGCCTCGGCGACGGCCCGCTCCAGGCCCTCGCGGGCCGCGGCGGCCTCGCCGGCGCGGGCGGCGGCGCGGTCGCCGTAGCCGTCCAGCGCGTCGGCCTGGCGGTCATAACCCTCGGCGCCGGGCGTGATGCGCACGCGCCGCTCGACGCGGTCCACGAGCAGGTGACCGGGCGTCGCCGAGGTCACGACCTCCTCGCGGCGCGAGGAGCGGGGGTCGGCGGCCACCAGCGGGTCGGCCAGGCGGCGGGCGACGGCCGCGGCCCCGGGCTCGGCGCTGACGAAGGACTCCTGATAGGCGCCGGCGCGGCCGCGGCGCGTCTCGATGATGGTCTGCTCGACGCCGCCCGAGAAGCGCGCGAGCGTGCGGCCGCGCGCGGCCTCGAGGTCCTCGGCGGCGTGACGCGCCATGCGCTGCAGCGACAGCGTGCCCAGGTGGACGGTGCGCTCGCCGTCGACCGTGCGCAGGCGGCGGTCGAAGAGGCTCTCGCCGGGGCGCAGAGCCACTCCGGCCTGGACCGTCTCGGGGAACTGGCTGGGGTCGTAGGCGCGGCCCACGGGGTCGGGCAGGAAGTTGAAGACGTCGATGACGCCGGCCACGGTGCGGAAGAGGCCGTAGCGCTCGGTGGTGCCGCCCTCGGTCTTGTACATGTAGGCGCGGCCCAGGTAGTGGTGCTGGCGCGGGTCGCGGCCGGTGAGGACCTCGACGGGGGCGCCGACGACGCCGCGCGGCAGCTCCAGCGCCAGGCTTCCCCAGTTCCAGGGCATCAGCGCCCAGTTGCGCGTGCGCCACAGGCGCGAGCCCGTGCTCTCCATCTTGTCGATGAGGTAGCGCTGGCCCAGCGTGACGGGCAGCTCGGCGCCGTCCACGGACTCCACGTAGTGGCTGTAGCGCACGCGCATGCGCGCGCGGCCCTCTTCGTCGTAGGCCGACCGGTCGCCGCCGGGCGCCAGCGACATCAAGGTCCAGCGCTCGGACGCCTCGTCCACCTGGCCGTCGGTGGCGTAGCCGCGGCGCAGGCGGCCGTCCTCGTCGATGACGGCCGCGGCCAGCGTCTCGACCACCGAGGCCTGCGGGCCGCCGCCGGGCAGGGTCTCGTCGAGAGCCGCGGCGCCGCGGTCGGGCGCGGCGCTCACGCGCACCACGGCGCCCGCGGCGTCGAGGCCCAGGCGCAGCGAGTCGGTGCGGTAGAGGGTCCACGCGCCGGCGCGTCGCGCGACCTCCTCGGCCTCGCGCGCGTCGGTCTCGGCGTTGACCACGGCCGCGCGGGCGCGACGGGTCGCCTCGGACGCGGCGATGAAGCCTCGCGCCTCGGCGCGTCCCGCGTCGTACTCCGCGCGCGCGGCCGTCTCGGCGGCGGCCAGGCGGTCCACTTCCGCGCGGGCGGCGGCCAGCGCGGCGCGCGCGGCGGCGAGGTCCGCCGCCGCGCGCTCGAAGGCGGTGCGCTGGGCCTCGAAGTCGTCGCGCGTGCGGTAGAGCTGGGTCACCCGGCCGGCCTCGTCGCGGGCGAAGCCCCAGCTGTTGAGCTTGACCTCGATCCAGCCGCGGCGCAGCTCGGACGCCTCGAAGCGCCGGGCGTTGGCGACGAGCTCCGCGGCGCCGGAGGGCGAGACGGTCAGCACGCGGAACTCGGACGCGAGCTCGGAGCCCTGCAGGCTCTCCAGGGTCGGGAAGCGGTCGCGGCGCAGGCCCGCCTCGCCGCCGTAGACCATCATCACGACCTGCTCCGGCGGGCGCGCGAGCGCCTCCAGCGGATGCAGGGCGCGGCGCGTGCCGGTGGGACCGGCGCGCTGCGCCTCGAAGAAGAACACGCGCCCGTCGCGGTGCAGGCCCGCGGGCCCGAAGACCTCGGCGAAGCTCCAGCCCGCGGCGGGCTCGCCCGCGGCGCCCGGCGCGACGAAGTCGGAGTCGGTCATGCGCTCGGCCAGCGAGCGCGCCGTCGCGTTGTCCTGCAGCGCGGCGGCCGCCCCGTCGCGGCGCGCCTGCTCGACGTCCACCCCGCCGATGACCTCGTAGCGCGCGTCCGGGCGGCCCGCGACGCGGTCCACGAACCAGCGGCCCTCGCGGCCGACGATGACGCCCTCGGCGCCGGGGGTCGCCTCGCCGGCGGCGCGCAGCCGCTCGAACTCGTCGGGCGTCAGCCACTGGTCCACGCTCCAGGTGCGGCGGCCCGAGGCGTCGAGCTGGGTGACCGCGTACACGGGCTGCAGCTCCACGCGGCCGTCCAGCCAGCGCGCGCGGGTCTCGCGCAGGGTCTGCAGCGCCTCGGCCGCGGCGTCGATGAAGGCCGGCGGCCGGTTGTTGAAGCGGGCCGCGCGCACGCGAGACTCCTCGAGGGAGATGAGCGCGTCGAGAGCGTCCATGCCGCGCCCGTATTTGGCCCGGTCGGCGGCGCGCGCCAGCACCCGGGACACGCCGTAGAGCGCGTCGAGGCCGCGCACGGCCGCCGGCGAGGCGGCCACGGCCGGGTCCTCGAGGGTCAGCACCAGCTCGTCGTCGAACGCCTTCTGGGCGCGCAGGGACGCGTCGAGCGTCGCGTCGCGCAGGATGAAGCGCCGCGGGTCGTCGCCGGCCTCGGTGAGGTACTCGGTCATCAACGCCCGGCGCGCCGCGTCGAGGGCGCGCGACCGGGTCTCCAGGCGCTCGAAGGCGCCGGCGACCGCGGGGTCGAGGTCCTCGGAGCGCCAGAACTCCCGGCGCAGCTCGCCGATGACGCCCTGCTTGGCCTCGCGGTCCAGGCGGAAGGCCTCGGCGGCGGACTCGGCGCGCCCGCGCAGCAAAGTCAGCAACTCGGCCGCGGCCGGGTTGGTCCCGCGCTCGACGCGGCCGACGGCGGTGAGGACCTCGGCGAGCGCGGCGCGCACCGCCAGGCGCCGGCCCTCGCGGTCGGCGCGCATCATCAGGTCGGCCCGCTCGGCCGGGGAGAAGGCGGCCAGCTCGACCGCGTCGGCGTCGGCCGACGCGGTGCGGTAGGCGCGCGCGGCGCGCTCCAGGCGTCCGAGCGTCTCAGCCGTCACGGCCGGTCCGAGACGGGCGATGAAGGCGTCGGACTGCGCGGCGAAGGCGGGGTCGGCGTACTGCTCCGCCCAGAAGTCGAGCAGCTGGTCGCGCGTGTCGGGGCGCGGGTTGTGCGCGCGCTCCGGCGCCTGCGGCGGCGTGAACGGGCGCAGGGACGGCCCGGTCACGCCCAGAGCCTCGAGCTCGGTGACGAGGGTGATGAACACGGACTTGGTCTCGACCATCTGCCGCGAGAACTCCATCCAGGCGTCCACCAGCCGCGCGCGCGCGGCCTCCATCTCCGCGTGGCCGGCCGGGTCGGTCGCCAAGGCGGTGCGGGCGCGCAGGTCGGCCTCCGCGGCCTCGATGAGGCGGCGCTGCGCCTCGAGGCGGCGCGAGCCGTCCTCGACGCGGGCCATGAGCGAGTGCAGGCGCAGGCTCAGCTCCTGCAGGCGGCCCGTGGACTGGAGCTCGCGGCGCAGGACGTCGGTCATCACGTTCTCGAGGCCGCGCTCGATCTCGCGCGGGTCGGGCGCCTCGATGAAGCCGCTGCCGATGGCCCGGCCGCGGAACACGCCGAAGGCCGCGACGGGCGTGAAGCCTTTGTAACTCATGCGCTCGGCGATGGTGTCGGCGCGTATCTGGCCCATGAGGCCGTCCTCGTTGCCCAGCGCCGCGGGCAGCCCGCCGTCGAAGAGCGTGCGGCGGATGGAGTCGAGCTGGCTCTCGCGGATGTCGGCGATGAGCCGGCCCGAGAGGTCGCGCAGGTCCGCCGCGGGGGTCGCGTCCTCGGGCACGAGCCGCACGAGGTCCTCCAGGGGCGTCGCGGGGTCCAGACCGAGCAGGGACACGATGCTCACGCGGGAGGCCTGCAGCCGCACCGTCAGGTCCGCCACGCGCGGGTCCGTCGAGCCCGCGCCCTGCGCGCGCAGCCAGCGCAGGAGGCGCGCGTCGCTCTCGAACTGCGCCGACAGGATGTCGGCGCGCGCGGCCGCGCCGACGAGCGCGTGGCGGTAGAGGCGTTCGGCTTTCTCCTCGCGCAGGCGGGCCAGGGCGATGAGCACCTCGGGCGGCGTGTTCATGTCGCGCAGGCGGACCTCGATCCAGCCCTCGACGAAGTTGCGGTCGATGGGCTCGTGTCCGAGCGTCTGGTTGGCGACGTAGTAGCGCACGAAAGCCGCGGAGCGGTGCCGCAGCGTCTCGGGACCGAGCAGGTCCACGCTCGCGCCCGGCGCCACGGCGGCCGCGGCCTGGGAGGCCTCGGAGAGCGAGCGCGTCAGGTCGGCCCAGCTCGACGGCAGGGCCTCGCGGCGCGGGGCCGTCGGGACCTCCCCGAGGGCCAGCAGCTGCGCCCGGAGGGCGAACGCGCTCGCCTGGAGGCGGTTGCGCTCCAAGCGCGACCCCGGGTCCTCGCGGCCGGCCAGCGCGGCCAGGCGCAGGGTCGCGGCGTCGAGCTCGACGCGCAGGCGGGAGGCCTGGGCGGAGCGCTGCGCGTCGTAGGCCTCCGCCGCGCGCTCCTCGACGAGGGTCTGCACGCGGGCGGCGGCGACGAGGTCCGGGTTGCCGATGGCGTCCCCGCCGATGGCGTCGAGCAGGCGGCCGAAGGAGCGGACGACCAGGCCGACGGGCTCGACGCTGAGCTGCTCGACGCGCAGGTCCTTGTCGGCCATGGTCTCCACGGCGCGGGCGATCTCGACGCGGGCGGCGTTGATGCGGCGCTGGGCGCCCGCCGGGTCCTTGGCGGCGAGGATCTGCGTCAGCGCGGCCAGGGCCTGAGACTCGTCGAAGTCCAGCGCGAGCGGCGCGTCGGTGGGACGGCCCAGGAGGAAGTTGAGCGTGGTGCGCGCCTGCGCGTGGGCGCGCAGCGCCTCCTCGCGGCCCAAGCGGGCCTGGTCGAGCTCGCGGCGCGCGGCGGTGACCGCGCCCGTGCCGGAGGCAGCCGCCAGGCGGGCCTCGAGCTCCGGGATGACCTGGCCGTCGTAGAGGCGCACGCGCGCCTCGGCGGAGCGCAGCGCGACGGCGTTCTGGTAGAACTGCACGGCCAGCGCGGCCTCCAGGCGCGCCTTGAGCGCGTCGTAGTACTCGCTCTGCTGCTGTCCCTGGCGCACCTGCAGCTCGCGCAGCTCCTCGGGCTTGAGCTCGAAGCCGAGCACGGGGTTGATGGGCACGCCCGTGATGCCGATGGACGGGATCCAGCCCACACCGGAGGCCGTCAGGCCGGTGCCCACGTTGAGGTCCACGAACACGCGCTGGATGCGGTTGTCGTTGGCGCGGGTCATCTCCTCGGCGGCGGCCTGGCGCAGGGCGATCTCGGCGAGGCTCGACGAGTTGCGCGACGCCACCGCGAACGCGTCGTCGAGCGAGCCCAGGCGCAGCGCGGAGGCGTCGTCGGGCCGCGCGGCGGGCAGGTAGGGCGCGTCCACCGCGGCGCGCGCGTCCGCCAACGCGGCGCGGCTGAGCGTCTCCAGTGAGGTGTTGGCGTACCAGCTCCAGTCCGCGAAGGCCCGGCGCAGGTCGTCCGGGCCGATGATGCCGTTGCGGTAGCCGCGGATGGCGTCGCTGAGCGCCGAGGCGGCCGCCGGCGCGCCGGGCGCGACGGTCCGGGCGCTGGCCTGCCAGAGGCGCGCCTGCTCGGCCTCTCCGGCGGCGGTCATGGAGCGCTCGGCGAACACGCGGCGCATCTCCTCGCGGGTGGCCTCGGACTCGAGCAGGTAGGCGTTGTCGGCGGCCTCGGAGCGGGGGTCGTAGACCGGGATGCGCAGCGAGGTGCCGACGGTCAGCGCCTGGTTGGCCATCATGTCCTGGAACTGGACGCCGAAGCCCACGGCCAGGCGGTCCACCCAGGGCAGCCAGTCCAGCGCGTTGAACGGGTCCGGCCCGACGGCGGCCGCCAGCTCGCCGGGCTCCAGCGCGCCGAGGATCTCGCGCAGGCGGTCGGGGGAGGCGATGGTCGCGCGGATGCTCTCCAGGAGGGCGTTGAGGTCGTCCACGGTCAGGTCGTTGAAGGGCATCGGCGCCGACGGGTCGCGTCCGGAGATCGCGTTGTAGGCGAGCAGCGCCTGGTGCAGACGGTCCTCGGCGGCCGCGACGCGGGCTTCGGCCTCCCGGCGCAGCGCGGCGTTGCCGGCGTTCTGGACCTCGAAGGTCGCCATCTTCAGCGCCCACTGCGCCTGGGCCAGCTCGACGACCGAGCCCTGCCAGTCGCGCGTGAGCTGCAGCAGGCGGTCCTGCAGGCGCAGGCCCTCGCGGTACAGCGTCTCGGTCTTGGACTCCAGCAGGGCGCGCTGCGTGCGCGACAGCGACATCTCGGTGTAGGAGCCGACCGAGAACCCGCCGCCGACCGCGCGCTCGGCCAGGTCGTCGGACACGGGGCTCGACACGAAGCCGACCATGCCGCGCACGCGGGAGTTGTCCATGAACGCGCCGGCGCGGCGCAGGTCCTGGATCTCGCGCGTGAGCACGCCGATGTCCTGCGTGATGAGGCGGCGCGCCACGTCCTGGGCGAACACGCGCTCGAGCTCGCCCGCCGCGCGCGAGCGCCGGCCGTCGCCGCGGAAGAACTCGTCGAGCTGGCGGTTGAAGGTCTGGAGTGTCTCTCCGCCGCGCAGGTTCTCGGCGGAGTTGCCGAGCACGGCGCTCCACAGCTCGCCCAGCGTGAAGGAGGAGCTCATGGAGATGTTCAGCCGGTTGTTGAGGCCGATGGCCGGCGCGCCGTAGCCCACGCTGATGCGCGAGTGGGAGCTCATCTCCTTGGAGACCTCGGCGTAGTAGCTGTGGGCCTGCCCCGCGATGCGGCCCTCGGCGCTGACGGTGATGCCGCGCTCGGGCAGGCGCAGCGAGATGCGGTCGGTGAGGGTGTTGAAGCTCTCGCCGACCTCGCCGGTGAGGCGGTTGTCGATGCGCGCCCACTCGCGACCCTGGTCGTTGCGCAGCGAGATGCCGTTGATGACCGAGGCGCCGACGGCCTGCTGGTTGATGTCGTCGGTGCCCGCCACGCGCGAGTAGAACAGGTCCACCGTGAAGGTGTCGCCCGCCGCCCCGTCGAGGTTGAAGAGGCGGTTGACGTCCACGCTCGGCCCCACCTGGGTCCGGGAGTAACGCTTGTTCTCCCCCGCCGCCTCGATGAGCCAGGTCCGGTCGAGGTCGGGGTCGAAGCCGGTGAAGTCGAGGTTGACCTCCTGGAGGAAGGTGCGCGGGTCGCGGGCGAAGAGCTCCTGCTGCTCGACGTTGAGGCGCATGACCTCGGTCAGCCGCAGGGACGCCTTCACGTTGCCGCCGTAGTAGTAGGGGTTGGCGTCGGGGTCGGTGATGGAGGCGTCGCCGAAGCCCGCCAGGCCGAGGTAGAGCCGGTCGCCCATGAGCATGACCGCGAAGTCGTTGAAGACCATCAAGCGGCTCTCGGAGACGCCGGTGCGGACCTGCGAGTCGGCCGGGATGTCCAGGGCGAAGCGATGCAGGTCCACGTTGAGGTAGTTGACCCAGTTGCGGCCCTGCAGCGACTCGACCTGCACGGCGACGCCTTTGTCGCCGTAGGGCGCGTTGCCCTCGTTGGGCGGGCTGGCGAACTGGTAGCCCGTGACGCTGACGTTGTTGCCCCAGACGCGCGCCACGTTGCCCAAGGTCACCCAGCTCGAGGTCTCCAGGCCGTTGGGCACCGAGAAGCGGGACTGATAGACCAGGTAGAAGCCGTCCACGTCGCCGAACTCCATGACCGCGGAGTCGGGGATGATGCTCGCCAACGCGCGGGGGTCGCGCAGCAGGTCCGCCCGCAGGGCCGCGATGTCGCGGCTGGCCAGCCCCTGGGCGCCGGAGGTGAACATGCCCAGGAGGGTGTCCACGAAGCTCGTGAAGTCGCTCTTGCGCACGACGAGGGCCTGGGCCTGGGTGCGCGGGTCGCCCATCATGTAGCCCGTGCGGTTCATGCGCAGGTCCTCGATGCGGCGCACGACGGAGGCCGGCAGGGCGCCCTGCAGGGCCGGGTCCTCGAGGATGCGCGCGAGCTCGGCCTGGCGGCCGTCGATCAAGGTCAGCGAGGCGCGGATGGCGTCCTGCGAGCGCGTGACCTCGTCGCTCAGGTCGTGCCAGCGGACGTTCTCCTCCAGCACCCGCCGCGTCCGGTCCTGGATCTCGGAGATGGACTCGCTGACGCGGCGCAGGGCGCTCTGTCGCGGGTCGTTGAGCTGGGCCAGCCAACCCGTCACCTCGCGGCGCGTCTGCTCGAGGTCGTTGAAGGTGGTCAGCAGGGCGTCGCGCATCGTGTCGAGCGCCACGACCTCGTTGTCGTTGGCGGTCTGGCCTCCGGAGTAGATCTCGCTGAGCGAGTCGTAGTAGTCGCCGATGCGGTCCACGGTCGCGTAGCCGTCGCGGTTCCAGCCCTGCTTCACGTTGAAGAAGGCGAGGGTGTCCACCAGGAACGCGTCGAGCTCGGTGAAGACGCGCGCCTTGCGCTCGAGGACGGCGGCCGCGGTCTCGCTCGTCCCCCCGGACTGGACGTAGGCCTCGTCGCGCGCGGTGTCGGCGATGGTGCGGTCGAGGACCTGGGTGGCGCGGGCGAGGAAGGCCTCGGCGGTGGGCAGCTGCTCCTCGAACGCCTCGGTGGCCCCGTCAACGACCGCGTCCGAGTAGAGGATGCGGGCCATCGCGAAGGACACCGAGCTCTGGTCCTGGGTCTGCAGGCTCGACGGCGCCAGGCGGCGCGCGGCGTCGAGCGCGAGCAGCGCGATCTGCTGGTTGGCCGAGATGGTGATGGGCGGCTGGGTCCCGGTGGGCACGGTGCCGTCGCCGCCGGTCCCGCCGATGGAGATGGCGCTGCCGGCTTCCGCGGCCTGCGCCTCGTCGGCGATGGCGCGCAGGCGGTCGGCCAGGTTGGGGATGCCCTCGGCGTCCACCACGGCCTGGATGCGCGCCACGCCCGCGGCGTCGTCGGTCACGCCCACCGGCAGCAGCGAGCCGGAGAGGTCGTGGCGGCCGCCCGAGACCGTCCGCAGGCGCTCGAGGATGGCGTTGACCTCGGCCGCGCTCGCGTTGTACTGGCCGACGCGCTGGGTGCGCTCCGCCGTGTACTGGGCGATCTTGCGCGGCAGGCTGTAGGGCTGAGTCTCTCCGTAGAGCTCCTCGGTGCCCATGAAGTTCGGGTCGCGGCGGTTGGCCAGCTCGACCTGGTACTCGCGGATGCCCTTGTGATGGCCCTCGGCGTCGTCGTAGCCGTCGATGTTGCGCTGCAGTCGCTGGCGCCACTCCGCGATGGCGGCCATCGCCGCGCCCGTGTCCCCCTCCGGCGCGCCGAACGCGGCGAGCGCCCAGGGGATGGTGCGGTCGTTGAGCCGGCGCGCCTCGGTGACCAAGGTCAGCTGCGAGTCGAAGAGGCGCCACAGGTCGCTGGTGCCGGACGCCGCGCCCTCAGCCGAGCGCTGCTGGTAGGGGATGAGGGTGTCGCGCAGCATGGACTGCGCCCCGCGCAGCGGCGGCAGGATGCGGTCGCGCAGCAGCGCGGTCTTGCGGTCGATGAGTTCCTGGCCGCCGAAGCCGCCCGAGCGGATGAGGGCCTCGTCGGCGTCCACGTCCGCGAGGATGTCGCGCATCATCTGCAGGACGCCCTGCAGGCGCTGCTGGGTGACCGGCAGGATGGAGGTCGTCGCCTCGTCGATGGCCTCGATGGTCGCCTCCGAGCGCGACGCGCGGATGACGTCGCGCGCGGCGGGCGGGGTCAGCGACGCGAGCGCGATGAGATTCATCTGCGCCTCGTGCAGCTCGAGGGTGTCGCCGTCGGGGAAGTTCACCGCGCGCAGCGCGTCGCCGTAGGCGGCGATGGCGTCCTGCATCTGCTCGATGGACAGGCCCGAGAGCATCGGGATGTTCGAGCCCGCGGCCCGGTTGATCTGCGCGGCGTAGGCGTCCATGCGCGCGGTCTTCTCCGCCAGCGCCGTGCGCGCGGCGTCCAGCCGCGCGGCTTCCTGAGCGCGCCAGCGCGGCAGGGACTCCGGATGGGTGTCGCCGAACTCGTCGGTCGCGGTGCGCGTGTTGCCGGGGTCGAGCAGGCGGGTGACCGAGTCGAGGCTCGACTGGAAGTCGGCCATGCGGTCCTGCCAATGGACGCGCCGGTCGGCGAGGATCTGGAGGACCTGCTCGCGCGACGGGTTGGTGACGCGGACCTCCGGTCCCGGGATGAGCGGGATGAGCACGCCCGCGAACTCGACGGGCGCGGTCGGGATCTGAGCCAGGCCCTCCTCGGCGCGCGCGATGTTGCTCTCGACCTCGGCCAGCTGCTCCTGGAACTCGCGCACCGAGAAGGCGTCGGGGTCGTTGGGGTTCCCGTTGAGGCGCCACTCGCGCACCTGCGGCAGCAGGGACAGCCGGCGCTGGTACTCCGTCGCGGCCGAGCCCGAAGCGCCGCCGTCCTCGGCGTCGAGCGCGGCCAGGAAGGCCGCCATGTCGGTCTGGAAGCGCGTCACCCGCTGGGCGGTCATCCCCGCCTTGATCTCGGCCTCCTGCATGTCCCGGATGGTGCGGTCGTCGGAGAGGATGTCCCGGTCGATCTGCGAGCGCCACTCCGCCACGCGGGCGCGGTTGGCGTCGGCCGCGGCCTGGTCGGCCTGGTTGCCCGCGCGCGACCCGGCGATGCGGGCGCGTTTGGCCTCGAGCAGGTCGAGCATCTGTCGGATGGCCGACTGCGCGGCGGCGATCTCGTTGAGCGAGAGGGCGAGGTCCATCACGGTGGCCAGGCGCGCCATGTTCTCGTGGAAGCCGCGCATCTCGCTGCCGTCGCGCCGGTCGCGCAGGGCGAGCTGGCGCACGCGCGCCTGAGCCTGCAGCAGCCGCTGCGTGGCGTCGCGCTGCGTCATCTCGCCGCGCACGTCGTTGCGCAGGCCCTCGATCTCCCCCAGGAGGGTCTCGATGCGCGCCAGCGTGGCCGGGTCCACCGGCGGCAGCGGCCCGCGCTCCACGCGGCCCTCCGCGTAGTCGGTCAGGCGCGAGGCCATCGCGCGCAGGGACGCCTCTCGCACGGCCAGGTCGTCGCCCGCGCCCGCGGGCTCGTCGGGCGGCGGGACCATCACGCCGGCGTAGCGCTCCTGAAGGGCGCGCAGGCGGCGCAGCTCGGCCAACTCGTCGGGCGCGGGGTTCTGCAGGTCGCGGCGCTCGGCGAGCTTGGAGCGGACGTAGTCCTCGGCGGCCTGGCCGTCGAGCTCGCGCAGGAGGCGGTCGTATTCGGCGCGTTCCTCGGGCGTCAGCGGGCGGCTCTGGGCGCGCAGAGCCGCCAGGCGCGCCTCGTGGTCGCCCAGAGCGGCGCGCAGGCCGCGCAGGTGCTCGCGCACGGCGACGAGTTCGGCGTCGAGGCCGCCGGCCGTGCCGGCCAGCTCGCGGATGCGCGCCATCGCGGCGTCCATCGGCTGGCGCCACAGGTCAGGCTCGAAGGGCAAAACGCGGCCTTCGCGCGTCGAGGCCTCGTGGACGACGCCGGCCGCCGGGGAGCGCATCAGCGCCGCGTCCGTCGCGCCTTCGTGGCCGGTCAGCGCCTTGACCATGAGCGCGGCGCGCATCGTGTGGTCGGCGATGTCGAAGCCGACGAAGGTCTGGAGCTTATAAAGGAGCACGTTGCCCCAGGTGATGGCGCCTCCGAACGGGATGAGGTTGTGGTGCTCGACGCCCTCCTCGTCCGTCCAGACGTCCGGGCGCTCGATGGCGGCGCCGATGGCGTGCATGATGCCCGGCTTGACGCCGGTGACCGATTCGATGACGGGGTCCACGGCGGAGTCGATCTGACCGGCGTAGGTCATGATGACTTCGATCTCGGCGCCGACCGTGGCCAGGCTGACGAAAGACTTCAGGTTCGCGCGCCAGAAGGTCCAAGACACGAAGGTGCCCAGCACGGCGAGCACCACCTCGCGGTTGAACCAATGCACGGGCATGCCCGGGTCTCTGTCCTTGATGGGCGCCAGGCGCTCGCGCATGGCGCGCGGGAAGGTCAGCAGGCTCGCGAGGATGAGGGTGTTGAGCAGCGGGCCCAAGACGAGGTCCTTGACCAGGGCGCCGGTCGCCGCGGCGAACACGGGCGCGAGCACGGGGCCGACGAAGGGCACCGCGGCCACGGCCACGGGCAGGCCGTTGAGCAGGCCGACGATGACCGGGCCGAGGAGCGGGATGGAGGAGATGGCGAAGGACAGCGGCAGCACGGGCGAGAGCGCGCCGAGAAGGCCCATGGCGACGGCGCTGAAGATGGCCAAGGTGATGCGCCGGGCCACGAAGGTGGTCATCGGCTTGACCAGCGGGACGATGAACCAGTGCTCGAGCTGGCGGTACCACGCCTTGGAGCGCAAGCCGCCGAGCGCGCCGCGGCCTTTGAGGCCCACGTCCCGGATCACCGCGTCGAACCAGCGCTCGGCCAGGTCCGGGTCCTCGATGGAGAGGAAGTCCTGACCCGTGCGGAAGAACTCGAAAGTGATGGCGCGGCGGAAGTAGCCGAAGAAGAACATGTCGAAGAGGTGGTAGGGCAGGCGCACCGCCGCGCCGACGAGATGTTTGTGCAGCTCGGAGACGCGCAGCAGCGCGCCGCGCCAACCCGCCGGATAGGTCTTGTTGGCCAACTCGCGGAAACTCTTCCAGCCGGAGTACTTCTTGTGGTCGTAGCGCTCGAACTGCGCGCGGTTGGCGGCCTGGAGCTTGTCGTAGACCGCGAGCCACTTGTCGACGGGCCCGTCCTCGTGGATGCCCTGGCGGGCGGCCGAGGCGACCAGGCGGTCTCGCGAGATGCCGAACTGGCGGGAAATGTGGTCGATGACGGCGGCGGCATCGGCGTCGGCCGACAGGCGGCCCAGCTTCGGGTCGCGGCGGACGCCTTGGGCCTTGCGGAACCCGAGGAAGTCCTCGTGCAGCCACTTGATGGGCCCCCGCGGGCCGGGCGCGGGTTTGGTCTGCGGAGGCTCGGATTTCGGCGGCTCGGGGGGCTCGTCGCCGGGCGGGACCTGGGGCGGCTCGGCCGGCGGCGCGGGCAGCTGCGGCGCGGGCACGGGCAGCTTCGGCTGGGGAACGGGGGCCGGGAGCTGCGGTTTGCCGGGGACCGGGAGGCTCGGGGCCTCGGGCGGCGCGCGGTCCCCGGGGACCTGCGGGGCGGGCGCCTGCGCGGGTCGGGCGACGGCGGCGACCGGGGCGGAAGCCCGGCCGCGGCCGTCGAGGAAATGCCAGGTCGCGTCCCCCTTCCAGGAGGGGAGCAGCTCGAGGCGGATGGGCTTGAGGGAGGGTTTGGCGGCCTTCAGCGCCGCGTACGCCTCGCGCACGGACGAGGCGGCCTCCAGGCGCGTGTCCCACAGCGTGGGGACCTTCACGCGGCTCTGTCGCGGGGTGAGGCGTTTGGTCTTGACGCGTTTGGCCCAGACCGTCAGCTCGCGGCGGCTCTTGTCGGAGCGGAACACGAAGATCCAATGCGCGCGGGCGTCGTCGAGGTTGATGGCGACGCGCACGAGCCGCGCGTCCGGCTCCAGGCGGCGGGCGCGCTCCTGCGCCTCGGCCTTGAGCGCGAGCAGCGAGCGGCCGTCGGCGCCGCGCGCGTCCTCGGGCAGGCTCACGAAGCTCTTCGGCGCCGCGGCGCCCGCGACGTTGGCCAGCGGCGAGGCGGGCGACACGACCTTGCCGTCCGCGCCGACCGAGACGGCGACGCCGCGCCGGTCGGTGAAGCGCCAGGCCGCGGGGCCGTTCCACGCCGGGTCGGCCTCCACGCGCGCGGGACGGAAACGCGGCGCGGCGGCCTTGAGCGCGGCGTACGCCTTATCGAGGCCGCCGACGCTCTCCAGGCGCGTGTCCCACAGCGTGGGCGCCTTCGCGGCACGGAACCCGAGCCGGCGCACGCCGACGCGTTTGGTCCAGACCGTGATCTCGCGGCGGCTCTCATCGGAGCGGAACACGAAGATCCAGTGCGAGCGCGGGTCTTCGAGGTCGATGGCGACGCTGACCAGGCGCGCGTCGGGCACCACGCGGCGAGCGCGCTCCTGCGCTTCGGCCTTGGCGGCGACGAGCGCTTCGGGCGAAGCCTCGCGGGCCTCGGAGGGCAGGCGGCCCCAGGAGCGGGGCAGCATCGGCTCGGCGGCTTCGGGGGCGTCGAAGAGCCTGCGGGGCAGGCCGGGGAACTCGTCGTGGATGGGGCCGTATTCCTCGACCGGGCCGTTGTTCGGGGCGGGCGCGTCGTTGGGCGCGGGCAAGGTGGAAGCGGGGCCGGCGGGAGGCGGGCCGCGCGGGGCGGACTTGCGGGCGAGGTTCCAGCTGATGCCGGCCGTCACCGCGTACAAGGCGTTGAGCGCGGCGTACACCGAGAACTGGATCATCTCCGAGGAACCGAACGGGGCGCCGAGCGCCATCTTGATGGTCCAGATGAGGAACCCGACCGATGAGACCATGAAGGCGAGCGAGAAGCCCGGGGTGAAGCCCTGGGGCACCTGGCCGCGACGCATGGCGAGCAGGTCAGGGGCGAAGAGCAGCAGGTACATCCCGCCGGTGACGATCTGGATGCCCAAGGTGAGGCGGCCGATGCCCTCGGGGCCGAGCAGGCCCGAGAGCAGGCCGGGCACCGCCGCTTCCGCGGCGAAATAAGCCGCGGCGCTCAGGCCGAGGACGAGCAGCGAGCCGACGCCGGTGGCGACCGCCGCTTTGCCGCTGAAGCCGGGTCCGGCCGGGTCGGCGCCCAGTCGTTTGCCGGCCCAGGCGGCGGGCCACACCGCGAGCATCGCCGCGGCGCCGAACAGGTTCTGGATGCCCCAGAACGCCATACCGGCGACGGGCGCGCTGATGAGGCCCAACGCGAGGTTGGCGGCGATGAGGATGCCGGCGCGCCACGCGGGCATCGCCTTGGCCGAGCCGGTCTTGAAGGCGCGGTAGATCTCGGGCAGCGGGAAAACGAAGGCGAGCGCGTTGCCGATGAGGTAGCCGCCCTGGCCGAGGACGCCGAGCAGGCCCGGGTCGGCGGCGACGGGCGCGGCGGCCGCCGGGGCGGCCGCCGGGGCGGCGGGCTGAGCGGCGGCGCGGCCGCCATCGGACTGGCCCAGCGCCAGAGCGGCGCTCGAGCCCATGGCGAGCGCGCCGACGGCCGCGCGGCGGGTCCAACGCGCCAAGGCTTTGGGCTGGGAACGGGCGCCGGCGACGGGTTCGGCCAGCGCGGGTTTGGCCTTCGCGCCCGTGAACAACGCGTCGCCGCGCAGCTTGGCGTCCGCGGCGGAGCCGGTCGCGGTGCTTTCGGACGGGCGTTTGTCGGCGGCGCCCGACAGGGACTCGAGGAAGCGGCCCAGCAGGGTGACGGGAGCGTCCGCGGGGGCGGCCACCGACGCCGCCGGACCGGCCGCCGTCAGGACGCGGGACGGGGCCGCGGGGGCCGCCGGCGCGACGATGGGAGCGGGACGGGCGAGCGGGGCATCGGCGGGCGCGGCGGCCGCGTAGGCCCGGTCCCCGGGAAGGGCCTTCGGGCCGTCCCAGGTATTGGCCGGAGTGAAAGCCGGCGTCAGGGCCAACGGCGCCAAGGTCGGCACCGTGAAAGAGGTCCCGACTCCCGCCGTGCCGGCCGCCCCGGCGCCTCCGGCGCGTCCGACCTTGCCGACGGGCCCGCCCACGCGGACGTTGCCCGCGGCCAAGGCGGGCACGGCGGGGGTGATGGCCGAGAAGACCAAAGCGGCCGAGACGACGGCCGCCGTGATTTTACGGGCTGCGCGGGGGGCGCTGGCCTTCATTCCTCATAGGATAACCCCGCTTAGGGCTCCTGTCACCCCCTCAAGGGGCCTGGAAGGCGCCGTTAAACGGCCCAGGGGTTTTTGGGACCTAGGGCCTGTTGGTGTCAGGCTTTAAGTAATTGGGATAAAACTAAGTTTAAAGCCGTTTCTCGACGAGAGCGGGCCTTAATTGACCTTGGGGTCGCCCATCTCCAGCGAGCGGATGAGCTGGGAGATGGCGCTGGGGGTCCGATGGAACAGCCGGGCCAGCTCGGAAACGCCCATGCGGGTCTCTTTCCAGACCCGGTGCACGGCCTCGCGACGCACGGCCGAGACCTCGCGCCACTGCACGCGCGAAAGAATCTTGTCCTCGCCGACGCCGTGGCGCTGGGCCACCTCGGTGATGATCTTGCGGGCGGCCTCCACGGGCACGGCGCGAGGCGCGACCGGCGCGTCACGGTGCGCCGAGAGCTTGTTGAGGAAGGCCTCGGAGCCGATGGCCACGCCGCCCACGATGGGCAGCACCTGGTCGCCGGCGGTCTTCATGCGGTCCTTGATGTACTGCAGGTAACGCACCGACTGCTTGATGCGCAGGTTGCCGAACTTGCGCAAGACGACGTCGGAGTCCACGAGCGGCTCCTTGTGCTCGGCCTCGACGTAAGCCGCGCAGGACGACCACTGGTAGCGCCACGGCTTGTCCTTGAGCGCGTCACGCACGCAGGCGAGGTGGACGTAACGCGTCATCTCGGCCAGGTGCGTCTCCTTCTCGACGAGATAGGCCTTGTAGCGGCCTTGGAACACGTGGCCGCTGGTGTTGTGGGCGGTGTTGAAGTACTTCGTGTATTGGGTGTTGAAGCCCTGCATCACCGTCGAGAGGTTCGGCATGGAGGTCTCGATGAGCAGGTTCACCGAGCTGCCGAGCAGGCTGTAGGAGAAGATCTTCAGGCCGTAGCGGTCCTTGTACGCCCGCAACAGCGACAGGAACTGGCGGCGGTCCTGGTTGGAGAGGAACAGGTCCTGGCGGTTGTTGCCCTGGAGCACGACCAGGTAGCAGGCTCCGGCGTATTCGATGCGTTTGGGGCGGCCCATGGTGATACCTCGCTGAAGGCAGATTCTAGCATAATCCCGCGGCCGCGTGCCAGGCTTTAAATCGTCAAGCCGCGGAGGCGCCGCACAGGAGTTCGTAGAACTTGCCGCCCGCGAGCTCCGACGGGGTGACGGCCTCGTGCGCCCCGGCGTCGCGCAATGCCTTCGCGCCGGCCGGCTCGTCGGCGGTCATGATCCAGCGCGCGCGCGGCGCGAGTTTCTTGAGATGGCCGAGCAGCTTCTGGTTGCTCGTGCCCTTGAGGAACACGTCGGGCACCGAACACACGACCACCGACGCCCCCTCCACGCCGAGGTGTTTGAGCGTGTCGGGGTGCGCCAGGTCTCCGTAGGCCCACTGGAAGCCGCGCGCGACCAGCTTCTCGCGGATGGCCGGGTTGTAGTCCACGACCAGGACGCGTTTCTTGATCTCGGGCGCGTTGCGGTGGATCTCGTCGACGAGCACCTCGCCGGCGCGGAAGCAGCCCAACAGGATGATGTCGCGGCCCTCGTGGACCGCGCCCTTCGTCTCGGTCTCGCACAACTCCTTGAGGCCGATCCGCGTGAGGACCTTCATGATGCCGCGCGCGATGCGGTCGTTGAGCAGGATGAGGTAGGTCGAACTCACCGAGGTGGCGAGCATGGCCGTCAGCACGAAGGTCTGCAGCTCCGCCCCGACGTGGCCGTAACCCTTGCCCAGGGCGAGGATGACCAGGGAGAACTCGCTGATCTGGGAGAGGTTGGAGGCGGAGACGAGCCCCGTGCGCAGGCCCATGCCCAGGAAACGCGTCGTCAGCGCCACGGTGAGCACCCGGCTGACGAACACGAACACCACCACCAGCGCGGACATGGCCAGCACCGAGGCGGTGGGTCTGGGCACCTGCAGGCCCAACGCCACGAAGAACAAGGTGACGAAGAAGTCCCGGATGCCGCCGATCTTCGACACGACGTCCACGCCGTAGGGGAACGCCGCGATGCTCATGCCGCCGATGAGCGCGCCCATCTCCTTGGACAGCCCCGCTTTCTCGGCGAGGCCGCAGATGAGGAAGCACCAGGCCATCGAGGTGAGCAAGACGAGCTCCGGGTTCTTGCCCGCGGCCTTGTACAGGCGCGAGAGCAGGTGACGGCTGGCCATGAAGGCCGCGGCGACGAGGACCGCGCCTTGGCCGACGGAGCGCAGGATGCTGCCGAGCTCGGGCGAGAGCAGGTTGGGCTGGAAAGCCATGAAGGCGATGGCCCAGAGGTCTTGGAGCACGAGGATGCCGATGGTGAGCCGGCCGGCCACCGTGGTGGTCTCGAACTTGTCGGCGAGCAGCTTGACCACGATGAGCGTCGAGCTCAGCGACAGGCCCACGGCCAGGTACAACAGGTCGAAACGGCCGCCGCCCAACGCGAAGTCGAAGGGCTTGAAGAAGGCCAGGCCCAGCAGCACGCAGCCGACGAACTGGACGATGCCGAGGATGGCCATGGTGCGGCCCATCTTGGCCAGCTCGCGCAGGTCGATCTCGAGGCCGATGATGAAAAGCAGGAAGATGAGGCCGATCTCGGAGATGAGGTGGACGCTGTCGGCGCTGGTCACCAGGCCGAAGCCCAGTTGGCTCCCCAGGAGGACGCCGCCGAGCACGTAGCCCAGGATCAGCGGCTGCTTGAGCACGCGCGCGAAGTGCGAAGCCGCCGCGGCGAAGACGATGCCCAGGCCGATGTCTTTGAGGAGGGAGACCTGATGGTGGTCCATGTCGCGCCGTGATTATATCAGACGACGGCGCTACGCGGCGGGACCCGAGAGCAGCAGGCGCCGCGCGACCTCGAGCGCGCCGGAATCGCCGAACAAGGTCAGTCGGTCCCCCGCTTCGAGGCGCGCGTCGGGGCCCGGGACGAGGGACTTGCCGCCCGCGCGCACGAGCCGAAGCGCCATCACGCCGGTGCGCGGGCGCAGTTCGGTCTCCACCAAGGTCCTGCCCGCGCACCACGAGTCCTGGCGCACCAGCAGGTCGCCCAGGCGCATCTGGCCGGGGTCGGAGGACTCCGCCAGCGCCGCCAACGCGTGTTCGGCCGCGCCCGGCTCGGCGCGGGACATGTTCTCGCGCAGAGCGGCTTGGACCAGGGAATACAGCCGGGTCAGCCGGCGCCACAGCAGCACCGCGGCGGCGGCCGCCGCGGCCAGCGCCCCGAGGCCGGCGGTCCCGTCGGGCAGCAGCGGCAGGCTCAACGCGACGTAGCCGGCCACGGCCGCGGCCGAGGCCGCGACGGGCACCACGCGGCCCAGCCGCGGACGGCGCTCGATGAGAGCGCGGCCGTCGCGGCTGGGGAAGGCCGTCTCCAGGCCGATGAGGGCCACGGCCTGAGCCTTGCGGGCGATGGCGATGACCGAAGGCAAAGACAGCGCCGAGACCACGAACCATAACAGGCCGGGCCAGCGGCGGTCGGCCTCCACGAGCGGCCCGAAGCCCGCGCTCACCAAAGCGATGCCGGCGACGAGCACCGCGTTGGCCCCGAGCTGGAGCAAGGACGGCTTCGCCAAAGTCCAGCCTACGGCGGCGCGCCCGCGCGGGCCGATGCCCGCGAGGAAGCGGCCGTAGGCGGCCAGCGCGCGGTCCAGGGCGGCCGGGACGAGCGCGCGCAAGGAGCGTTCGTCGGCGCGCGGCAGAACGAAGGAGGAGAGCAAGGTCGTCGTCAGGCACAACGCCACGGCCAGCTCGTGCACGGGCTGGGACGCGGCGCCCGATCGTTTGGCGGTCTGCGCGAGGATGAAGGAGAACTCGCCGATGGGGAGCATCGCCAAAGACGCCTGCGCCGCGGTCACCGCGCCGGCCCCCACCGCGACGAAGGACCCGACGTTGACGCCCAGGCGCACCACGGTCAGCGCCGCGGCCGCGAGCGCCGCGACCTGCCAGTTCTGCTGCAGCCAGCGCGGGTCGATGAGCATCCCGATGGAGACGAAGAAGACGGCCCCGAACACGTCGCGAAACGGGGCGACCGTCTCGTGCAGCTTGGCCGTGTTGCCGCCCAGCGAGGCGACCGCGCCGGCGAGGAAGGCGCCCAACGCCGCCGAGAAGCCGAACAGGTGCGTCAGAGTCGCCACGCCGAAACACAGGCCGATGAGGCATAAGGAGCGAACCTCCTCCATGCCGCTGCGGTCGGCCAACACGAGCAGGCGCGGGATGAGCACGCCGCCGGCCACCCCCACGAGCATGCACAGCCCGGCGAAGCGCCCGGCCAGCGCCGCCGCGTCGGCCATGCTCGAGGCGGCGCCCGGCGCGGCCACGAAGGCGATGAGCAGGACGGCGATCATGTCCTCGGCGATGAGCACGGCGGCGACGAGTTCCTCCCAACCCGCCGGGGAGTGGGCGCGTTCGAGCAAGGTGCGGGCCACGATGGCCGTGCTCGCGAGAGCGGCCGCGCCGCCGAGCACGAGCGCGTCCCTGGCCGGCCAACCCAACGCGCGGCCGAGAGCCCAGCCCGCCAGGATGATGACCCCCGCCTCCAGCGCCGCGCAGACCAGGGCCTTCGTGCCGGCGCGCGCGAGCCGCTGGAAGTTGAACTCGGAACCGAGCGCGAAGAGAAGGAACACGACGCCGATCTCGGCCAGCGCTTCGAGGCTGCGCGGGTCGGCCACGAGCACGTAGGGCGGCGTGTGCGGGCCGATGATGAGCCCGGCGACGAGGTAGCCGAGCACCGGCGGCCAGCCCAGGCGGCGGAAGACGAGCAGAACCGCGGCCGCGAGGCTGGTGACGACGGCGAGGTCGCGCAGGAAGAGATAGGGGTCCATGGCGGGGCGTTACGGCTTGCGGGGCGACGGGCGCTTCAACATCGCTTCGACGCGGGCGAGCGCGCCCGGGTCGCGGGCGGCCACGATGTCGGCATAAGCATAACCTTGCGGCCCCGGATCCGCCAGGGTTTTCGCGGCCGCGAGTTCCTCGCGGGCTTCCGCGAGCCGGCCCGCTCCCCAGAGCGCCACGGCGCGGCCCAGCCGCGCGTCGCGGAAGGCCGGCTCGAGCTCCGCCGCGCGCGCGTGCTGGCGCTGCGCGGCCTCCCAGTCCCCGCGGCGCTGCGCGAGCAGGCCGCGGCGGAAGGCGTACACCGCGTTGAAAGGCGCCGTCGCCTGAGCCCTCGCCCACTGCTCGTCGGCGCCGGCGTAGCCGCCGCCGCTTTCGTAGAGCAGCGCGAGCTCCGCGCGCAGGTCGGCGTCCTCCGGGTAGAAAGCGAGCGCGTGGGCCGCGCGCCACACGCGCGCCTCCACCGGGCCCGCGCCGCCGGTCTCGCGCGCCGCGGGCGCCAGCGGGCCCGCCGTCAGCAGGAAGCCCGACGCCAGCAGGGCCCGGCGCGGCAAGACGACGCGCCACGGCACCGCGGCGTCGCCCGCGCAAACGAGCGCGGAGAAGTAAAGGAAGCCCAACGCCGGGACCTGGAGCAGGTTGTCGCCCAACAACATGACGGCCATGCCCGCGGCCGCGGCGGCCGCGCCCGCCGAGGCCGGGTCGGGGCCGGGGCGCAGCAACGGCGTCAAAGTCAGCAGGAAGCCCAGCGCCCACAAGACGAGGCCCGCCCACCCGGTCTCCGCCGCCGCCTGAAGGGGCTCGGAATGGGCGTGGTCGCTGACCAGGTTGTAACGCACGGGCCCCTCGGCCGCCACGGGGTGGCGCAGGTAGCCCAACCGGTAGTTGCCCGGGCCCCAACCATGCAGCGGCGCGTCCATCGCCGCGGCCGCGGCCGCGCGCCACTGGTCCACCCGCCCCCACTGGTAGCGCGAATCCTTCTTGAGAAGCAGGTCGCGGCTGGCCGGCACGAGCAGCGCCGCGGCCAGCGGCGCCGCGAGCAGCAGCGCGGCTTTGGCCGCTCCCAGCCGGCGGACGGCGACGAGCGCCGCGGCGGCCAACAGCCCCAGCAAAGCCCCCCGCGAGCGCGAGCCTGCCACGTAGACGGTCCCGAGCGCCGCCGCCGCGAAGCCGGCCGCGCGCAGGCGCCTATCCGCGCTCGGATGCGTCGCCGCGCCCAGGCCCGCCGCGGCCGCCGCGAGCACCGCGAACGCGGTATAACCGTAGTAGCGGCTCGTCCCGCTGAAGATGAGCCCGTGCGCGCCCGCGTAGTGCCCGGTGCGCCAGCCCGTCCACGCGCCCGCGACCGCGAGCACCGCGCCCGCGGCCCACACCACGGTCAGCCAGCGACGCCTCTCCCCCTCACGCCACGACGCCGACGCCGCCGCGAAGAACAGCAGCGCCGCGCCCCAACGGGCGACCACGGGCACCGCCGCCCACGGCTGGGACGACGACGCCGCCGCGAGCACCGACCACCCGAGCCAAGGCAGCCACCACGCCGCCGCCCCCGACGCGAGAGGCGCCCGGCTCGCCGCCCACCACGACACCGCCGCGACCGCCGCGACGGCCCAAGGCATGGGATAGGCCCCCTGGGCCAGCAAGGAGCCGAACAAGATGACGAGCCCCGCGTCCATGCCTCATGTTAACAAACGAGGCCCGGCCCGCCTCAGCGTTTGTTGACGATCCTCTGGATCATGTCCAGCGCGGGATAATGGCCCGGGGACATCTGCTCCTGGATCACGTTGCCCGAGATGTGGAGGTCGTTCTCCACCTGCAGCTGCCTGTCGCTGAGCGTCCTTTGGATCAACTCGCGGTACCTGACGGCGGTGTCGATCCCCGAGGGCGTCTGGAGGGCTTCCTGGCTGCGGATGAAGTCGTCGAACAGCGCCCAGGAGTTCTGCGTCTCGCCGCGAGCGCGCGCGTATTCCCTGAACACCGGGTCGTCCGCCAGCTTCACGAAGAACGAATCCTGGAGCATGGCGCGGAACGCGGCTTCCCCTTGGGCCGCCTCGATGTTCAGCAGCATGGTGAAATCACGCTGGGCGCCGGGCAGGACGCGGCCGACGTCGATGCGCCCGAAGGTCTGGACGTTATGGACCTGGGAGTTGAGCTCGGGGCTGACGACGAGCAGGCTGTGGTTGGTGATGCCGTTGAAGGGGTTCTCCACGCGCCCGCTGCGGTCGCCGCGGAAGTTGAGGTCGAGACCGCGCCCGCCGACGGTGGAGTCGAGCAGCAGCACGCGGACCCGGCCCGTCGTCAGGCCCTCGAAGTTCTTCTGCTCGACGATGCGGGCCTGCGGCCTCCCCGCCAACTCCAGGGCGCCGACGAACGCCTTGGCGATCTCCTCGCGCGTCACGATGCCGTTGTTGATGAGATATCTCTCGATGCGGCGCAGCGTGTGCTGGTTGGGCACGCTGATGGTCACGAGGTTGGTGGCTTCGGGCTGTTTGGCCCGCTGCGCCGTCAGCCAGGCCCGCGTGGTGGCGGACTGGAACTCGCTGATGGTGACGACGGGCGCCTCTTTGCCCTGGAGGCCGTTGCGGACGAGGTGGGCTTCCACGTCCGCGCGCACCTCGCGGGGCATGTCGTCGAGTTTCGTGATGACCAGCCGGTCGCGCGACTGCTGACGACCCGCCACGATCGCCTCCTCGATGGCCTTGGCTTGCGCGTTGAAGCCGCGCACGTTGCGCAGGCTCAGACCCGGCGGGTCGCCCGAGGGTTTGCCGGCGATGGCATCGATGCGCTCCCGCAGGAATTTGTACCACACCTTGCCGGCGGTCGCGGAGGTGCCGATGAAGTTGCCCCGCACGATGTCGACCACCGTCGACAATTTGCCCTCGCGGTAGGGCAAGGTGACGTCGGTCTTGTGCTTCAACTCCTCGTACATGCGCCCGGCGTCGTCCATGTTCTCGAACCAGTTGCCGTTGTGGATGACCTCGATCTTGTTGGTCACGCCGTTGTGGCGGTAGCGGTTGGTCTTATGATGGGGCCCGTTGAGCATCACGAAGAAGCGCTTGTACGCCCACGAGTAACGACCGCCCCAGAAACGCGGGAAGAACAAGCCGGGCAGGATGGTCAGGAAGAGCTCGGCGCGCAGGTTGGCGGCCATCAGCGGGTCCTGAAGCGTGGCTTTCAGCAACCGAGCGCTGTCGATGCGCGACTGGCCCACGCGCCTGACGTTGACCGTCAACGGCCGTTCGGCGAACACCTGATAGGTCATCTTCCCGATGGAGAACAGGTTGCCGAGCAGCGAGCCGCCCGCGTATTCACGCTCCAGGCGCCGCAGC
The DNA here is from genome assembly GCA_033875325.1 of Elusimicrobiota bacterium. Lineage (GTDB taxonomy): Bacteria > Elusimicrobiota > Elusimicrobia > UBA1565 > UBA9628 > GWA2-66-18. Next base: position 37,064 of record JANRKA010000138.1, read on the forward strand.
GCCGCCGCCGCCACGTCCGGCTTCTCGCTGAACAGCTCCGGGTCGCGGGAATACGGCTCGGCGCGCTCGCGGATGACTTCGAGCTCCCTCACGATGGGGCTGACGTCCGAGCCGAATTCGCGC
>JANRKA010000139.1:0-18590 GCA_033875325.1 Elusimicrobiota bacterium
GTGCTGGCCGCGGCGCGGCGGCCCGGAGCCGCCCGGGCGCTGCGCTCGCGCGCGGCGGGCCACCTCGCGGCGCTGGCGGCCGAAGCCGCGCGTTCCGCGGGCTTGAAACGCCCGTGGCCGCTGGCGCTGCACGGCTCGCTGTTCAAGGACGCCGGCCTGCGCCGCGAGGTCCTCGCGCGCCTGGGCCGCGCGCGCCTCTCCCGTCCGCGCACCACCGCCGAACGCGCCGCCGCCGGCCTCTGACCGGACATTGATGTTTTGTAGAATCCGGGCATGATCATCGCCCTCGGCTGCGACCACGCCGGCTACCCCCTGAAGAAGCTCGTGCACGAACGCCTGGCCAAGCTCGGCCACGAGGTGCTGAACCTGGGCGTGGACACCGAAGCCGTGCCCGCCGACTACCCCGACCACGCCCGCGCCGTGGCCGAGGCCGTCGCGCAGGGCAAGGCGTCGCGCGGCGTGGTGGTGTGCGGCTCGGGCGTGGGCGCCACGGTGGCGGCCAACAAGGTCCCCGGCGCGCGCGCCGCGATGTGCCACGACACCTTCTCCGCCCGCCAGGGCGTCGAGGACGACGACCTGAACGTGCTCTGCCTGGGCGGGCGCATCATCGGCTCGGAGCTGGCCTACGAGGTGCTGGCCGCCTTCCTCAACGCCAAATTCTCGGGCCTGGAGCGCCACGAGCGCCGCAAGAACAAGGTGCTCGACATCGAGCGCCACTACGCCAAGGGGGCCAAGTGACGAAGACGACCAACCCGCTGCGCGACCTGCACCGCTTCGGCGTCTCGGTGTGGTACGACTACATCAGCCGCTCCCTCATCGCCTCCGGCGAGCTGGCGCGCCTCATCGCCGAGGACGGCGTGCGCGGCGTGACCTCCAACCCCGCCATCTTCGAGAAGGCCATCGGCGGCTCCTCCGACTACGACGCCGCCATCCGCCGCCTCTCCAAGCCGAAGCAGACGCCGCAGGAGCTCTTCGAGGCGCTCGCCGTCGAGGACATCCGCGAGGCCTGCGACATCCTCGCCCCGCTCTTCGCCGAGTCGAAGGGGGGAGACGGCTTCGTCAGCCTGGAGCTGCCCCCGCACATGGCCCGCGACGCCCGCGGCAGCGGCCAGGAAGCCGTGCGCCTGGCCGCTTTGGTCGCGCGCCCCAACCTGATGGTGAAGATACCGGGCACCGTCGAGGGTCTCGCCGCCTTCGAGCACGCGACCGCCGAAGGCGTGTCGGTCAACGTGACCTTGCTCTTCTCCAAGGACCGCTACGCCGCCGTGCTCGAGGCCTACCTCAAGGGCCTGGAGCGCCGCGCCGCCGCCGGCCACGACCTCTCCCGCGTCGCCTCGGTGGCGAGTTTCTTCGTCAGCCGCGTGGACACCGCCATCGACGCCCTCCTCGAGAAGCGGCCCGAGCCCGAGGCCAAGGCGCTGCTCGGCAAGGCCGCCATCGCCAACGCCAAACTCGCTTATCAGCACTACAAGGCCGTCCTCGCCTCGCCGCGTTGGAAGGCGCTGGCCGCCAAGGGCGCCAAGCCCCAGCGCCTGCTGTGGGCCTCCACCGGGACCAAGAACCCGGCCTACAAGGACACGCTCTACTGCGAGGAGCTCATCGGCCTCGACACCGTCAACACCATGCCGCCCGCCACCGTGGACGCGTTCCGCGCGCACGGGATGTGCCGCCCGAGCCTGGAGGAGGCCGTCGCCGAGGCCGCCCAGGCGTGGGACGCCCTGCCGCGCTTCGGCGTGGACCGCGAGGCCGTGTTGGCCAAGCTGGAGACCGAGGGCCTCGACGCCTTCTCGCGCTCCTTCGAGACCCTGATGGGCAAACTCGCCGCCAAACGCGCCTTGCTCGAGGCCGAGAACGCCGCCGTGGAGGAAGGTGTCGCCGAACTGGAGAAGGCGCGCTTCGCCGAGCGCCTCTGGGCCAAGGACCCTTCGACCTGGACCGCGGACAAGGAGGGGCAGAAGCTCATCAAACGCTCGCTGGGCTGGCTCGACGCGCCGACCTCGACCGCCGCGGGCCTGGCCCCCGTGCGCGCCTTCGCCGATGAAGCCAAGGCCGACGGGTTCAAACGCGTCGTCGTGCTCGGCATGGGCGGCTCCAGCCTCTGCGTCGAGGTGCTGCGTGCCGTCCTGGGCGCCGCGCCCGGACGCCTGGAGCTCTCCATCCTCGACTCGACCCACCCCGAGGCCCTCGCCGCCCTGGAGAAGTCGCTCGACCTCGACAAGACTTTGTTCCTCGTCGCCAGCAAGTCCGGCGGCACCATCGAGCCCAACTGCCTCTTCGAGCACTTCTGGAGCGCCGTCGCCCGGTTGGGCGGCCAACCCGGCCGCCGCTTCGCCGCCGTCACCGATCCCGGCACCTCGCTGGAGAAACTCGCGCGCGAGCGCGGCTTCCGCAAGGTGATCCTCAACCCGCCGGACGTGGGGGGACGCTTCTCCGCGCTGACCTTCTTCGGCCTCGCCCCCGCCGCGTTGGCCGGGGTGGAGACGGGGACCTTGCTCGAACGCGCCCGCCTCATGGCCCGCGCCTGCTCGCCGCAGACCGCGACGCGGGAGAACCCGGGCCTGCGCCTGGGCGCCGCGCTCGGCCGCCACGCGCGCGCGGGCCGCGACAAGATGACGCTCGTGCTGCCGCCGGCGCTGGAGTCGCTGGGGCTGTGGATCGAGCAGCTCGTGGCCGAGTCCACGGGCAAGGACGGCAAGGGCATCGTGCCCGTGCTGGGCGAGGAACTGCTGGCTCCGGCGCGCTACGGCCGCGACCGGCTGTTCGTGCGCCTGACGCTCAAGGGCCGAGAGGAGGAGACCGTCGAGCGGAAGCTCGTCGCGCTCGAGGAGGCCGGGCACCCCGTGGTGCGCCTGGAGCTCGCCGACGGGCTCGACCTCGGCGCGCAGTTCTTCCTCTGGGAGGTCGCGACCGCGGCCGCGGGTTTCCTGCTGGGGGTCAACCCCTTCGACCAGCCCGACGTGCAGTCGGCCAAGGACCGGACCAACGCCATCCTCGCCCGCCTCGAGGGCGGACAGCTGCCGCCCGAGAAGGCGACCTTGCGCGCCGGCGGCCTGGCCGCTTTCGCGGACCCCGGCCTGGGCGCGGCGCTGAAGGCCGACGCGGGCCAGGACCGGCCGCTGCGCGAGGTCCTCGCCGCGCACCTGGCGCGCGTGGCGCCCGGAGACTACCTCTCGGTGCTGGCCTTCGTGGCCGAGACCGACGAGAACCGCCGCCTGCTCGACGACCTGCGCGCGCGCCTGCGCGAGCGCGCCGGCGGCGCCCCGGTCACCGTGTCCTACGGCCCGCGCTACCTCCACTCCACGGGCCAGCTGCACAAAGGCGGCGCCCCGCGCGGCGTGTTCCTGCTGCTCACCGAACCCGAGCGCGGCCGGCTGCCCGTCCCGGGCAAGCCGTTCACCTTCGCGACCTTGTGCCGCGCGCAGGGCCGCGGCGACTTCGAGGCCCTGCTCGCGGCCGGACGCCGCGTGTTGCGCCTGGAGCTGGGCGCCTCGGGTCCCGACAGCCTGCGGGCCCTGGCCAACGCGCTCGGCGAGCGCGCGGGAGCCCCGGCATGAAGCTCTCCCCGAAGGCCCTGGCCGCGGCCGCCAAGAGGGTGCGGCTCGTGCTGACCGACGTGGACGGCGTGCTCACCGCCGGCCCCATCTACCACTTCGTGGACCCGTCCACGGACGAGGTCGTCGAGTTCAAGGGCATCCACACCCACGACTCCATCGCGCTGGCGTGGCTCGCCGAGTGCGGCTTCGTCACGGGCGTCATCAGCGGGCGGACCTCGAAGGGCATCGAGGCGCGCATGAAGATGCTCAAGGTCTCCCACATCCACCTGCACCGTCTGGACAAGGCGGCCGTGCTGGCCGAGATCCTCTCCGCCACGGGCCTGACGGCGGAGCAGACACTCTACATGGGCGACGACCTGCCCGACGTCGCCGTGCTCACGCGCGTCGGCCTGGGCGTGGCCCCGGCCAACGCGCGCCCGGAGGTCAAAGCCGCCGCCCGTTGGGTCACCAAGGCCCGCGGGGGGGAGGCGGCGTTCCGCGAGGTCGCGGAGACCGTCTTGAAGGCGCAGGGGCACTGGCCCGGCATCCTGGCCCGCTACGCGTAAGGCCGCTTCTTGCGCTCGGCAGAGCTTTACCGCTAGAATCGCGACACGATGGATCTCTTCGGCTTGAAGAAGAAGGCGCAGGAAGCGGCCCCCGAACCGGAGCCCGCGCCCGAGACGGCGCCCGAGGCGGCGCCCGCGCCGCGCGGCTCCCACCGCCTGTGGGCCTTCCTGCTCGTCCTCGATTCCGTGTTCGTCGTGGTCTTCGCCGGCGCCGTCGCGGCCAAGATCTACCAGCACTGGCGCGCCCCGGCGCCGGCCGCCGCGCGGACCGCCCGCCGCCCCGTCAAGGACGCGCCGAAGCCTGCCGAGACCCCGGCGCCGGCTCCCGCTCCCGCGCCGACGCCCGCCGCGGCTCCTCCCGAGCCCCCGAAAGAGGTCGCCAAGGAGGCGCCCAAACCCGCCCCGAAGGCCGAACCCGCGCCGGCCACGGGCATGCGCCCGCCGAAACCCTCCCTTCTCACCGACGGGCCCAAGCCGCGCGAGACGCCCAAACTCGCCGGCCCCGGGGCGGCCGCGGCCGCCCCGAAACCCGCCGCGTCCACGCCGGCCGAAGGCGCGCGCCCGCGCGCCAAGCCGGTGCCTTTCCGCGTCAAGGCCTCGTCGGCCAAGGCCGTCGAGCTCGTCGGCGCCTTCATCGTGCGCGGCGGACGCAAGGCCATGGAGAAGGGCTCCGACGGGGTCTGGGAAGCCGAAGTCTACCTGCACCCGGGCCAGTACCGGTACTTCTTCGCCGTGGACAAGAAGAAGGTCCTGGACCCGGAGAACCCCCGCACCGAGCGGGGCTACTCCCTCCTGACCGTTCCTTAATACGGATTTCGCACGGCGGCCCCGGCAGGGGGGGCCTTCTGTCTTGATTCTGTAACATCGTCCTGTTACCCTGCCGCTCGTGACGAGGCGATCGCTGCTTACGGCGTGGCTCGGGGCTTTGTTGTGCGCCCCTCTCACCGCTCACGCCGCCTATACCCCGCGCTACGCGCACTCCTCCACCCTCCTCACGCACGGCAACGTCCTCGTCGCCGGCGGCATCAACGGCGCCGGCGCGGTGCTCAACACGGCCGAGCTCATCCAGACCGCGCGCGACGGCTCGGCCATCGACGCCGGGAACATGAACTTCGCCCGCTCGTCGCACACCGCGACCATCCTGCCCGACGGACGCGTCCTCGTCACCGGCGGCTGGGGGGGAGCCGCGACGGTGTACAACTCCGCGGAGCTCTACGACCCCGTCACGAACACCTGGAGCAACGTCGCCAACAACATGACGCACGCGCGGTTCAACCACACCGCGACCCTGCTCAACGACGGCCGCGTGCTCGTCTGCGGCGGCCAACGCGACACCGGCGCCGTGCCCACCATCAACTCGTCGTGCAACTTCTTCTGCACCTCCAACAGCCAGAGCGGCTGCGCCGGCGCGGCCTTCACCTTCATCGCGGCGCCGAGCCTCCAGCAGGGACGCTCCATCCACACCGCGGTCCTGCTCAAGGACGGCAAGGTCTGGTTCGGCGGCGGCTGGAACCCGGCCGTCACCCCGACCTACCTCGCCACCACCGAGCGCTTCGACCCGGTCTTGGGCATCTTCAACTCCGCGGCGCCGCTGGCCCAGGGCCGCGCCTATCACACGGCCACCCTCATGGGGCAGGGCAAGATCCTCATCGCCGGCGGGCACAACGCGGACAACAGCACGGTCAACGGCGCCAGCTTCGGCATCCTGCGCACCTCCGAGATCTACGACCCCGTCGCCAACAGCATCATCCCCGGGCCCTCGCTGGGCACCCGCCGGCAGATGCACTCCGCCACTTTGACGGCCGAAAACGTGGTCCTGCTCGAAGGCGGCCTCGGCAACATCACGACCACCTACCTGACCTCCGACATCAACGGCGTCGCCTTCGAGGACAACAGCGTCATCACCCACACCTTCGGCGCCGGCAACGCCATCTCCACGACGACCGTGACCGGCGGCACCGCCTCGCTGGGCATCGACTTCTACTTGAGCAACGGCCAGATGGCCGGCGTCATCGAGGACGGCGAGATCTGGCTCTCCAGCCCGCAAGTACACATCCCGGGAATCGCCCACACCTACTTTCCGGCCGCCAGCGAGTCCAATCCCGGAGTGGGCCTGCGCATCAACCTCGCCGGAACGCGCGTCGGCTGCGACGAGCAGAACAACTGCGGCTACGTCTCGGGCGTCTACCAGTTCTCGAACCTCAGCGGGCAAACCTTCTTCGAGGACATCGGCGGCGCGTCACATGTGGGCCCTCTCGCCGCGGAACTCACCGGTACAACTCTTTCTTTCGATCAGACGCTCGGAAGCGACTTCAGTAACAACGCAACGATTACCGGCGGCAGCCTGGTGACGACCATCATCGTGGACATGCCCCTGCAGACGGTGGGCGCGACCATCACCAGCGGCACCTTCCACATCGTCGCGCCCGCGGGCGGGGTCACGTTCGTCAAGGAATCCTCTTTCACGGCGACCATCACGGGCGGCTGGGCGACCTTCTCTGGACAGACCGTCACACTCAACGGAGATGGGACCGGCGGCCTGATGACCTTGCCCCTGACCATCACCAACCTCACCGGCCAGTTGGACGCAGAAACCGACGCGGTGAGTGTCACCTCCCCGCAAAGCGTCGCCAACCTCTCGCTGACTTCCATCACCGGGCGCCTGCGCTATGTAGCCTCGCAGATTAACTACAGCAACGTGGCCTTCCAGGTGGACATCGCCACCGTGGTCATCCGCCGCATGGTGTTCAGCAGCCCGGAGTACTACGACCCGCAGGTCAACCAGTGGGCCAGCGTGCGCCCGGGGCGTGATGTCGAGAACTTCAGCATCACCGGGCGCGCCCGTTTCGGCGGCACCTCGACTTTGCTCACCAACAACGACGTGTTGACCGTCGGCGGCCGCGAGTGCGACGACGCGAGCCCGACCTGCGCGAACTTCGCGCCCAAGGGCACCGGCGCCTTCAGCGACGACTACATCGAATACTCCGGGTTCAAGAACTGGAACTCCATCTCCGAGGAGATGGACTCGGCGCGCGTCTTCCACACCGCGACCAACCTGCCCGACGGGACCATCCTGGTCGCGGGCGGCTCCAACGGCCCCAACGTGCTGCGCTCCGCCGAGATCTTCAACCCGGGCGACGAGACCGCGCGGCCCACCAACGCGCCCATGCACGACGTGCGCGACCTGCACACGGCGACCTTGCTGCCCAACGGGCGCGTGCTCATCGCGGGCGGGTTCACCACCAACGCGACGAGCACGGGGTCGACCAACACCTCGGAGATCTACTACCCGGACACGGGCGTGTTCCTGCGCGCCGGGGTCATGGTCAGCTCGCGCAGCAACCACGTGGCGACCATCCTCCCGGACGGCAACGTGTTCGTGGCCGGCGGTTTCGGCGCCAACGACGTCATCACCGACACCGCCGAGATCTTCTACTCGACGGCGATGGCCTGGCGGCAGACCACGACCATGCTCGCGCCGCGCGCCCTCAACACCGCGACGACCCTCAAGGACGGGCGCATCATGCTCGCCGGCGGCATCAACGCCAACGGCGTGCTCAGCTCCGTGCACGCCTTCGACCCGACGACCGGCTCCTGGGGCGCGTTGGCGTCCATGCCGTCGGCCCTGCACTCCCACACGGCGACCCTGCTCTTCGACGGCCGCGTGCTCGTCGCGGGCGGCAACAACGGCCTGGGCGAGGTGGACGCCTCCTACATCTACGACCCGTCGGGCAACAGCTGGTCCACGACGCCGCAGGTGGCCGAACGCGGCGGCATCCTGCAGCAGCCGCGTTTCGGCCACAACGCGGTGGGCCTGCCCAACGGCGACGTGGTCATCTCCGGCGGCTCGCAGCGCTTCGGCGTGCTCACGGAGATGATCGAATACTTCCACGTCACCGGCAACGTCTGGATCTCCAGCGGCATCACCTTCGGCAGCCAGGTGGACTCCGTCCGGCCCCGCTCCTACCACACGATGACTTTGGGGTCGAACAACCGCCTCTACGCCATCGGCGGCAGCGACGGCGTCATCGGAGGGCAGGGAACCGACTTCTACACCACGGTCGAGCGCGCCTATTTCACCGCCGACCCCGACTCCCACCTGCCCAACCCGCCCGACCCGTTCCAGAGCCCGCGCCAGTCGAGCATCACCGCGACGAGCGCGACGCCGCTGCTGCCCAACACGCTTTTCACCGTCACCGGCAGCCAGTTCCGGGGGGGGACCGAAGCCTCCGGCGGCGGCGGCGCCTCGGCGCACTCCTCCTTCAGCTTCCCGCGCCTCGTCCTGCAGGCCATCGAGGGCTCCGGCGGCCCCGGCAGCCAGTCCAACTCGGGTTTCGTCGTGGACCTCACCTCCCAGATCTACGTCAACGCCGGGAACCTCGACACCCTCAACTCCTCCGTCACCGTCCTCATGCCCGCGACCAACCGCGGCATCCCCTACGGTTGGTACCACGCGCGCGTCGGTTCCAACGACATCTACTCCAACCCCAAGGCCATCCAGGTCGGCCCGGCCAAGCCGGCCGCGGCGCCCGCGAGCGTGGCCTCCACGCCTTTGGGCTCGTCCTCCATGTCCTGGACCTGGGGCGCGGTCGCGGGCGTGGACGGCTACAACGTCTACCAGGCCACCACCGGCGTGCTCATCTCGACGACGGCGACGGCCAGCTTCATCCAGACCGGCCTGGCGCCCAACACCACCGCGTCCATCCTCGTCGCCGGCTACACTCTGACGGGCGACGGTCCGTTGGCCGCCGGCGCGACCAATTTCACCTTGACCTCCACGGCGACCTCGGTGACCATCGCCTCGGTCACCTTCACCGACCTCCTGTTGTACTGGAACCCCAACGGCAACGAGCCGGGGACCGTCTGGGAGGTCAGCCAGTCCACGGACAACTTCGTCAACTCCTACTCGACGCCCGTGCCCAACATCCTGGGCCTGACCGACAGCGAGACCACCATCTCCAACCTGCTGCCCAACACCACCTATTACTTCCGCGTCCGCGCCTTCAACGGCGCCGGCATCGTCGGCGGTTTCAGCGCCGTGGTCTCCACGCTGACCCGCGTGAGCCTCGCCTCGGTCAGCGGCACGCCGACCAGCCCCACGAGCATCGCCTGGAGCTGGAGCGCCCCGGGCGGCGTGAACAACTACCGCGTCTACAACGCGACCACCGGCGTGCTCATCGCGACCTTGCCGGGCACGGCCGTGGGCTACGCCGACACCGGGTTGGCCGTCAACAGCCGGCGCTCCATCCTGGTCAGCGCCATCACGGCCGCGGGCGAAGGGCCGCTGACGCCGTCGTCCACCCACTTCACGCTCGCCAACCCGCCGTTGGCCGGCTCGCCGCACATCTCGGCCATCTCCATCGGCAGCTTCACGGTCAACTGGACCATCAACAACAACCCGGCCTACACCGAGTACCGCACGGTGCTCTACGACACCAGCGGCTCGACGACCCCGCTCGTCGACGAGACCGTCCCCGGCCCCGTCATCTCGCGCACCTTCGGCGGCCTGCTGCCCGGCTCGCTCTACATCAGCTCCATCGCCGCGGTCAACGGCGACGAGCTCGACAGCACCTGGCTCGTGGGCTCGACCTACACGCTCGCCCAGCCCGCGCGCAACCTCACGGTGCTGGAGACCACACCCGTGTCCATCACGGTCTCCTGGGACGCCCAGCAGAACGGCCCCAACGTCCAATACGAGCTGACCTACAGCACGGACCAGTTCGTCACGCACTTCGCGACGGCCATCCCGTTCTCGTCGGCCTTCACCGGCACTTCCACGACCATCCTGGGCCTGCAGACGAGCACGACCTACTGGCTGCGCGTGCAGGCGCGCACGCCCTTCGGCACGGTCACCGCCTTCGAGCCGCCCCTGCCCACGCTGAGCACCGTCACCTTCAACGGCGGCGCGCCCGCCGGAGCCCTGGCCGGCCTCATCAGCTCGCTGTCTCCCTCGCAGATCTTCGGCTTCCTCGGCAACGGCCGCGAGATCGAAGTGCGCACGGCCGCCGGGACCTTCCCCAGCGACCTGACGATGACCATCTCCTCCTACCCCGTCGGCGGCGGGTTGTGCCCCAACGGCGTCAACGTGGCGGTGGAGATCACCAACGCCCCGGCGCTGCAGCCGCTCAAGCCCGTCTTCCTCACCATGAGCTACGCGCCGGCCGAGGTCGGCGCCATCCCCGTCAACCGGCTCGTCCTCTTCCGCTACGAGCCCATCAGCGGCACCTGCGTGCCGCTGGAGACCACCGCCACCTCCAACCGCGTGCGCGCGCAGATCAACCACTTCTCCATCTTCCAGCTCGGCCAGGTGACGCTCGCCACCGACGCGGGCACCGCGCGCGTCTTCCCCAACCCTTACCGGGCCGCCACGGACAGCTACGTCACCATCGACCGCGTGCCCGCCGCCTCGCGCGTGCGCATCTTCACGCTGCGCGGCGAGCTCGTCGCGGACATGGTCGCCAACTCCTCGGGCATCGCCACCTGGGCCGCCAGCAACGGCTCCGGCCGCTCCGTCGCCAGCGGGCTGTACCTCGTGATGGTCGAGCACGGCTCGAGCAAGAAGGTCCTGAAGCTGTCGGTCATCCGATGAAGCGACTCCTCCTCGCCGCCCTGCTCGCCTGCCCCGCCCTCGCGGCGGCGGCGACCTCGGACTTCAGCCGGGCGGCGGCGGGCACGACCGGCTCCGAATTCCTGCTCATGGACACGAGCGCGCGCGGCATCGCCATGGGCGGAGCCTTCACCGCGGCGAGCAACGACGCCTCCTCCATCTACTGGAACCCCGCGGGCCTCTCCCAGGTGCCGCGTTTCTCCGCGACCTTCATGCACTCCCGCTACCTGGCCGACATCACCTACAACGCGATGGCGGCCGCCGCGCGCGTCAACGACTCCTCCGTCGTGGGCGGCGGGGTGCGCTACCTCGACGGCGGCGCCATCGACCGCACCGACATCAACGGCCTGACCCGCGGCACCTTCACCCCGCGCTCCTACGTCGCCGAGCTCGCGTGGGGCCAGGCCATCTACGACCTCTCCGACGCCGAGATGGACGTGGCCGTCGGCGCGGCGGTCAAGGCCATCCGCACCGACATCGGCGCCGTCGCGACGGGCTGGGGCAGCGACTACGGCGTGCAGGCCCGCTTCTACAGCGCGGCCCAGACCTATGACGTGGGCGTCGCCGTGCAGAACCTCGGCATGGGCACCAAGTTCGACAAGGTCCGAGACTCCATGCCCACCCGCCTGCGCATCGGCGGCGGCGTGCGCCCGGTCAAGCCGCTGCTGCTCACCGCGGAGGTGCTGGCGCCCATCAACAACGCCCCTCACGGCGCGGCGGGCGCGGAATGGACGCTGGAGAGCGAGCGCGTGGCCAAGATCGCGCTGCGCGGCGGCTTCAACAGCCTGACCGCCGAGTCCCTGGGCTTCGCCTCGGGGCTGAGCTTCGGCTTCGGCGTCGGCGTCTCCGACCTGAGCTTCGACTACGCCTTCGTGCCGCTGGGCGCTTTGGGCTCCCAGACCCACCGCCTCTCCGTCAGCTTCAACCTGCCAGCCAAGGTCTCCCGCCGCTACCGGGAGCGTTAGACATGGACGACCCCGACAAGAAGCCGCCGCCGCGCCCCATCCCGCCGGCCCCGCCGCGCCCTGAGTGGATACGGCCCCCGGCGGCCGCCGCGCCCGGCGGCCTGCCGCCCGCGCCCGGCTTCGCGTCCCAGGCGGGGGGGATGACCCCCATGATGGAGTTCTTCCAGAAACGCGTCGAGGCGCTCGAACGCGACCTGGCCAACGAGCGGGAGCGGGCCGCGACCGCCCAGAACATGCTCGCCCAGCAGGACGCCCTGCGCGCCGAGGTGGACGGCCACCTCAAGGCGCTCACCGACCAGCTGCGCCGCGAGAAGGCCGAGCGCGACGGCGACGAGGCCAAGTCTCACGCCCAGGGACGCGTGGACGCGCTCGAGAAACGCCTCGACGAGATGCACGGCACCTTCGCCGCCCTGCTCAAGGACGCGGTGGCCAAACGCGACGCGCTGCCGGGACAGGCCCTGGAGTCGCTCGGCGCCGAGCTCGCGGTGTTCCGCCGCACCGTCAAGGACGTCTCCGAGCAGGTCATGCGTTGGCGCGAGGAGATGAAGGACCTCCCCCAGGTCCTGCCGCGCGTCGAGGAGATGGCGCGCCGCCTGCCGCAGGACGAGGAGCGCTTCGAGTCTCACATCGCGCGTCGGCTCGACGAGTTCGCCGCGCGCATCGGCGGCACGCTCGCCGAATGGGAGCGCCGCCAGGAGCAGGAGCTGCAGAGGCAGCAGGAGCGTTTGCTCGAGCTCACGCGGGAGCGCGCCGCCACCGCCCGGCTCTGGGAGGAGCAGGCGCACCAGATCACCCGCGAGCAGGAGCGCGGCCGCACCGCTCGCGAGGCCGAGGTCGCCGCCCAGTTGGCCGCGCTCGCCGAGCGCCTCGACGCCGCCGTCGCCGACTCGCGCGCCGCCGGCGCGGGCCGCGCCGCCATCCAAGAGCAGTTGGAGCGCGTGGTGCGAGCCCTGGCCGAGCGCCCGCACGCCAAGGACCAGGTCATCGCCGCCCTCGAGGAGGAGAAGGAGGACCTGCGCCGCGCCCTGAAGGACCGCCACGACGCCCTGCGCCGCTACTCCGACGAGCGCCGCGCCGTCGAGAAGTCGCTGGGAGACGGCCTGGTGGCCGCGCACGCGCAGATCGACGCCGAGCGCGAGCGCGCCCTGGCCGCCGAGAGCAAGGCCGCGCAGGCGCGCGGCGAGCTCGCCGCCCTGCAGGCGCGCGTCGCGGAGCTCGAACGGTGCGTCGCCGAGCGCGACCGCCGCCTGGAGTCGGCGACGGCCGAGCGCGACCAACTCACCCGCGCCCTCGTCGCCGAGGCCGAGAAAGTGCGCGGCGGCCTGGCGTCGCGCGCCGAGGCCGAGGCCGCCTGGAACAAGAAGGTCCTCGAGCTGCAGGCGCGCGTGGACGCGGAGACCGGACGCCGCCAGGACGAGGCCTCCGCGCTCTCCGACCTGCGCCTCAAGCTCGCCGCCGTCACCGAGCAGATGGCCCGCGCCCTCCAGGAGCGCGACGCGACCGTCGCCCGCTTCTCGCAATGGGACGCCGAGCGCCAGCGCCTCCTCGACGCCCTCAAGCAGAAGGACGAGATGGTGACCATGCTCACCTCCGCCTTCAACGCCTCCCTCGGCAAGTAACAAAAGGGACAGGCACTTTCGTTAATTAACGAAAGTGCCTGTCCCTTTTGTTACTATCGCGCGGTGAGGGCGGTCGTGCTCACGGCTTTCGGAGGACCCGAGAACCTGGAACTGCGCCAGGTGCCCGAGCCCGCGCCCGGGCCGGGAGAGGTGCTGCTGAGGGTGCGCGCCTGCGCGCTCAACCACCTGGACCTCTGGGTGCGCGCCGGGCTGCCCGCGGCCAAGGTCAAGCTCCCGTTCATCCTCGGCAGCGACGCGGCCGGAGAGGTCGCCTCGCTGGGACCCGGCGTCGCCGGTCATAAGGTCGGAGACCGCGTCGCGGTGCACCCCGGCCGCTCCTGCGGCGCCTGCCCCGCGTGCGCCGAGGGCCGCGAGCCGGACTGTCCCGCCTACGGCATCATCGGCGCCTACGGCGGGCACACGGGCGCCTACTGCGAGTTCCTCGCAGTGCCCGAGCGCCACCTCCTGCCCATGCCGCACGAGGACATGAGCTTCACGGAGGCCGCGTCCCTGCCCCTGGCCGCGCTGACGGCGTGGAACATGCTCACGACCGAAGGCGGGCTGCGGACGGGACAGACCGTGCTCATCGTCGGCGCGGGCGCGGGCGTGTCCGTGATGGCCATCCAGATCGCGCGCGCTCTCGGCGCGCGCGTCATCGCCACCACGAGCGACCCGTCCAAGGTCGAGCGCGCGCGCGAACTCGGCGCGCACGAGGTCATCCTCCACCCGCCCGAGGACCTCGCCCGCGCCGTGCGCCGGCTCACCGGCGGCGCGATGGCCGACCTCGTGTTCGAGCACGTGGGCAAGGCCGTCATCGGCGAGGCGCTCAAGTGCCTGCGACCGTCCGGGCGCCTGGTGACCTGCGGCGCGACCTCGGGCTACGACGCCTCCATCGACCTGCGCTGGGTGTTCTCCAAGCGCCTGAAGATACTCGGCGCCAAGATGGGCAACCTCGCCGACATGCGCGAGGTCTGGAAGCTCGCGGTCGACGGGCGCCTGCGCCCGGTCATCGACAAGGTCTTCGCGCTCGCCGACGCGCGCCTGGCGCACGAGCGCCTGGAGAGCCGCGGTCAGTTCGGCAAGGTCGTGCTCGAGACATGAGGAACCGGGCCTTCGCCGCGCTCGCGCTGCTGGCGCTGACCCTCCCGTTCTGGGACCTCGGCGCGCCGCTGCTCGAGGTGGACGACGCGCGTTACGCGCAGGTCCCCGCCGAGATGCTCGCGTCGGGCGACTGGACCGTGCCCACGCTCAACGGCCTGCACTACGTCGAGAAGCCGCCGCTGTGGTACTGGCTCGCGGCCGCGTCCTATCGCGTCTTCGGCGTGTCCGAGGCCGCCGCGCGCCTGCCGCTGGCCTTGCTCGCCCTTCTCGGCGCGCTCGGCGCCTGGTGGCTGGGCGCCTGGCTGTATTCACCCGCCGTCGGGCGCCTCGCCGGCGCCGCGACCGCCAGCGCCTTGCTGTGGGCTTTCCTCGCGCACAACATGACGCTCGACCTGCCCGTGAGCGTCTTCCTGTTCGGCACGACGGCTTTCTCGCTGCGCGCGATGCTTCGCCCGGAGGACGGCCGCTGGGCCGCGCCCGCGGCCTGGGCGTGCGCGGGACTCGCTTTCCTGAGCAAAGGCCTCATCTCGGTGCTGTTCCCCGCGGCCTGGGTCGTCGGCCTCGTTCTCCTGCGCCCCGAGCTGCGCGCCGGGGCGGCCGCGCTGCTGCGCCCCGACGGACCGCTCATCGCGGCGGCCATCGTCCTGCCGTGGCTCTTCGCCGTCTCGAAGGCCAAGCCCGACTTCCTCCAGGTCTTCTTCGTCGAGCAGCACTTCCAGCGCTTCCTCACGCCCAAATACAACCGCGGCGCCGGCTGGTGGTTCTACCTCGTCGTCCTGCCGCTGGGCCTGCTGCCGTGGACCGTGCCGGCCGTCGCCGGGTTCCTGCGCGCGGCCAAGCGGCCGTTCGGGGGGGACGCCCGCGACTTCGCGCTGGCCTGCTGGATCGTCGGCGTCGCTTTCTTCTTCTCCGTCTCGCACTCGAAGCTGGCGACCTATGCCCTGCCGGTCGTCCCGTTCTGCGCCGTGCTCGCGGCGCGGCGACTGGAGGACGGCCTATCGCCGGTCGCGCGCAAGTCGCTGTCGGCCATCGGCTGGACGTTGGTCGCCGCGTCCGCGCTCGCCGCGTTGGCCGTGCTCGCCTCGGCGCTGCCGTCCAAGACGCTCCCGCCGGCCGCCGCGCCCGCCGCGCTCGTCGCCGTGGCCGCGGTGCTGGTCCTGGGCGCCGTCCAGGTCCTCGCCGCGAAGTCGCCGGCCCCGGCTCTGCCGCTCCTGGCCGGCGGCGTCCTCGCCTGGGGCTTGGCCCTGGGCGCGCTGCGCGCCGCCGAGCCCTTCACCAGCGCCCGCGCGTTGTCCTTGGCCGTGCGAGACGCCGCCAAACCCGGCGACGAGGTCTGGACCTACGGGACCTACTTCCACGGTCTGCCGTTCTATTCCGGCCGGCGGGTGGACCGCATGGTCTATTTCATCGGCGAGTTCCACTATGCCAAACGCGACCCCGCCAACGAGGCGCGCTTCGGCGACGACGACGAGATGCGGCTGCTGCCGCTGCCGGGCAAAACGGTCTTCGTCGCCTACCGCGCCTTCGAGCGCCCGCACCTGCGGACCCTGCCGAAGGAAGGCTCCATCGTCTCCGACCGGGACTTCGGGAGCTGGGCGCTCGCGGAGGTCAGGGCCCGTTGAGGGTGACGAGCGTGCGGCGCCGGTCCTTGGCCCGCGCCGCCATCCGATAGCCGACGTTGCCGGCCTCGATGCGCAGGCTGGTGCGGTCGAAGAGCTCGGTGAGCGCGGCGTCGAACTGGGCCGCGTCGCCGCTGGCCTGCGCGAGCTCGGAGAGGTCGTTGGTGTAGCTGCCGTGCGCCGCCTTGTGCGCCTCCTGGATGCGCGCCAACACGTCGAGACCCTCCCGCGCGCGGCCCTGGGCCAGCAGGTCGTCGGGCGTGGGCTTGAGCCAGGTCATCCAGGCGTTGAGCCCGAAAAGCCCCAGGGCCGCCGTGAGCGCCGCGACGAACAACAACGCGCCCTCGCCGCGGCCCTTGGGGTAGGCTTCCACCACCACGGTGCCCGCGAGCAGGTCGTGCAAGGTCCGGTTGTCCGCGCGCAGCAGGGCAACGAGGAAGCCGAAGTTGCACAGCGGCGTGCTCAGCGCCCAGGCCAACGCGCGGCCGAGGGCGCGCAGCGGGCCCACGGGCGCGCCGTCCTTGGTCAACACGCGCAAGCCCATGAGGCGCTTGCCGACGCCGCCGCCGGCCGCGTTGGCGAGGAACTGGTAGAACAGCGCGGCGACGATCCAGGCCGCGGAGATGGACGCGAGCTGGTCGGGACCGAGGGGGCGGCGCAGCGGGCCGCCCCACACGAAGCCGGTGAGCACCGCGCCCGCGCCGAAGGGCGCCGTGTCGAGCAGGTAGGCGACGAGACGGTCGCTGAACCGGGCGGCGCGCAGCTCGACGACGCGTTCGGGCTCGTCCATCGGCCCTGAGTATAGAGGTCCCGCGCCGGGAAATCAAGCGCGGGAAGCGTCCGTTCACATCCGGCGCGCCGGCCGGAAGCGCGGCTTCTGGACGCGATGCCGCCCGGCGGGGGGACCGAAGGCCGTGTGCGCGCGGCGCCGCGCCGGGTACGCTGACGGCGTGAGAACGCTCCTGGCCCTGTCCTGCCTGCTCGCGGGCGCGGCGACCGCCGCGGCGGACCCGCCCCGCTTCGAGGCCGCCGCCATCGCCGAGACCGCGCGCGTCGTGCGCGCCAAGGAGGCCGTCGCGGACCCCGACGAGCCGGCGCGCCTCACGGCGGCCTGGGACGCGGCGTGCGGCTGGTACCGGGAGCGGGACCCCGACTGCTTCCTGCCGGGGCCGGGGGACACCGTCCTGCTCTTCCGCGGAGAACGCGGCGACCACCCGACCTTCGCCATCGCGCCCATCCTGCGTTGGGACGTCGCGACCAGCGGGCTGTGCGGGGCCGAGTGCCGCGCCGACAACCTGCCCGAGGCGCTGGAGCGGCTCTACGCCTCGCTGGCCGCGCACGACTTCGCCCTCGAGACCTCGCTGCGCTACCTCTACGATTTCGGGCGCCGCGCGTGGTACGGCTACCGCGTCGGCACGACCGCGACCTTCCGGCTGTCCTCGCTGCCGCGGCCGGGCGGCGGCGGGCAAGGCATCCGCGGCTTCTCCCCGGGCGCGCTGATGGTCACGACCCACGTCATGGAGGAATACGTCAAACTCGTGGAGGCGGACGGGACGCGGCGTCCCTTGGACCCGTTGGTCTCCTTCTCCGCCAGCCCCCGGGCGGCCCTGGGCTTCACGGGCAGCCCCGGCCACCTGCTCGTATTGGCCGTGCCGAGGAGCCGGCTGCTCCCGCGGTCGGCGGGCTGCCCCGCCGGCCTGCCGGCGCCGGGCACCTTCCTGGACGTGCGCGCCTGCCCCCGCACCGCTCGGCAGGACCAGGAATCCGAATACGACGCGCCGCTGTTCATCGCCGCGGAACTCGTCCACGCGGCCTACCGGCGCTAGAGTCCCACCTCGTCCTGGGCCCATTGGCGGCCCGCGGGGGGGTCCATGGACCATCGCGGACGGGGGCGCAAACCCCTAACATAGGGGCATGAACCTCCCCGAACGGCTGTCCCGCGCCCTCGCCGTCGTCCTGTGCGCCGCTCTCGTCCACGCCGCGCTCCCGTTCGAGGCTCTCGCCGGCGTCATCACGCGCGTGCCCGCCGCGTCGGCCCCCATCAGCGCGGCCCCCGGCGCCGCCGCCCTCGGCGGCCGCGCCGTCCTCACCCGCACCGCCGCTTCTCCGTCGAGCCTCGTCGCGCCCTCGCTCAACCTCACGGCGCCGGCCGCGGGCCTCACGCCCCGCCTCGACGCCGAGAAGGCTCCCGCCCCGGCGGTCGAGCGCAACGCGCCCGAACCCGTCGTGGACACGCCCGGCGCGTTGACCCCCGCCGCGACGCCGCGCCCGGGCCGCGCCGCGCCGGCGTCCGACGACGCGAAGGCCGCCGCGCCGCTCGCGCCCGAGACCGCCGCGGCCCCGTCCGACTCGCCCGTCTCCGGCGTTGAGTTCAAGGCCGAGCCCCGCGCGTCCGCGGTGGCCGACGCCTCCCGCATCGCCTCCGCTTTCGCCGCGCTCAAACGAGCCTTCGCGACGCGCTCCGTCGAGTCGTTCGGCGCGGCCTCCGACGCGCCGTCCGCCGTCTCGTCGCGGGCGCCGCCCGCCGCCTCCGCCTCCATCGCGGCCGCCCGCCTCGCGCCCGCCGGCGACCGCGTCGCC
>JANRKA010000140.1:0-62484 GCA_033875325.1 Elusimicrobiota bacterium
TTCAGGCGGTGGCGGAACAGGGTGGCGCGCGGGGCGCGTCGGCGGCGGCCGGGAGCGCGGCGGCGTCCGGCGTCATGGCGGGCGCGACGGCGCGCGGGGCGGCGAGAAGCGGCGACCGTCCCGCGAGGGGAGAGGCGAGCAGGGACGGCGTCAGGACGGCCGGTCGCGCGGAGACGCGGACCGCTCCCGCGGCTCCGGACATGGCGCCGCCCGAGGCGACCGGCCGCGTCACGCTCGCGACGGCGGCCCAGGCGTGCGAGCCGGGGACGGCGAGCAGCAGCGACAGCGCGATGGTGACGGCGTTGATCTGGGTCAATCTTCGGGGTGCCATGCGGCCATCATATCAACCGCCTTCCGGACCCCGTGCGGGACCTACGGGCCCTCCGCGGGCCGACAAGAGGCCTAGGCGGCGACGGGTCGTTCGGTCGAGCGCCGCGACAGCGCCGCGTCGAGGGTGTAGAGCGCCACCGCGGCCCAGATGAGCCCGAAGGCGGGCAGGCGTCCGGCGAGCGGCTCGCCGAAAGCGAGCACGGCCACGCCGAACTTCACGCTGGGGGAGGAGAACTGCAGGAAACCGACGGTCTTGAGGTTCAGCCGTCGCGCCCCCTCGGAGAACAGCGCCAACGGGAGCGCCGTGACGACCACGCTGCCCATCAAGAGGAGGGAGAGTCCGGGCTCCGAGGGGCCGAAGCGGCCATGGCCGCGCGCGCCCAGGACGGCCAGCGCCAGCAGGCAGGGCAGGCCCAGGAGACAGGTCTCCGCTCCCACCGCGACGAGGGAATCCACCGGCTCCAGCTTGCGCAGCAGCGCGTAGAGCGAGAAGGTCGCGGCCAACGCGAGCGACAGCCAAGGCAGGCTGCCGTGGAGGCGCGCCTCGAGCAGGACGCCGGCCGCCGCGAGCGCGACCGCCAGCCCCTGGGGCGGGCGCAGCCGCTCCTTGAGCACCAACATCCCCAACGCCACGTTCAGCAAGGGGTTGATGAAGTAGCCCAGGCTCGCGTCGAGCACGCGGCGGTCCGCGACGGCCTTCACGTAGAGGTACCAGTTGCAGCCGATGAGCGCGGTGGTCGCCAGGAGCGCGAGGAGCAAGCGCCGCGTCGTCAGGGCGCGCCGCAGCTCGCCGAGACGGCCACGCGCCGCGAGCAGCGCGAGCATGGCGGCCGCCGACCAGACGATGCGGTGCATGACGGTTTCGGCCGGGGGCACGGCGTCGAGCAGGCGCCAGTACAGCGGGCTGAGGCCCCAGATGACGAAGCCGCCGAGCGCGCAGGCCGCGCCCACGGCCGCGTCGCGGGAGAGGCTCACCGGCGCAGGGCCGCCAGGCGCGCGTCGGCGGCCGCGAGCTCGGCCTCGGCGCCGGGTCCGGTCACGGTGTAGTGGCCCATCTTGCGGCCGGGGCGCGCGGAGGACTTGCCGTAGAGGTGCAAGGTCAGGCCGGAGACCTTCTCCAGCGTGTCCCAGCGCGGCTCGCCGCCGGCCCAGAGGTCGCCGAGCAGGTTGACCATGACGGCGGGCGCCTTCTGCTCGACGGGGCCCAGCGGCAGGCCGCACACGGCGCGCGCGTGCTGCTCGAACTGGGAGGTCGCGCAGGCGTCGAGGGTGTAGTGCCCGCTGTTGTGCACGCGGGGCGCGAGCTCGTTGACAAGGAGCTCGCCCGAGGGAAGGAGGAACATCTCCACGCCCATGACGCCCGTGTGGCCGAGGGCCTCGGCGGCCTTCCGGGCCAAGTCGCGTGCGCGCGCGGCGACGGCTTCGGGCACGCGCGCGGGCGCGTAAGTCGCGTGCAGGACGCCGCCGCGATGCTCGTTCTCGGCGACGGGGAAGCAGCGCGTCTCGCCGTCTTGGCCGCGGGCGATGATGACCGAGACTTCCTTGGCGAAGGCGACCTTCTTCTCCCAGATGCACGGGGCCTGCAGCAGCCCGGCGGCCTTGGGCAGGTCGGCGGGCGTGTCCACGACGCATTGCCCCTTGCCGTCGTAGCCCAGCCGCCGCCGCTTGAGCACGACCGCGTACGGCCACGGCGAAGGCGAAGCGGCGGCCTCGCCGTATTCCGTCTGCGGCAGGCCGTGTTTCTTGAGGAAGTCGCGCTGGGTGAGCCGGTCCTGGATGATGCCCAGCACCGAGGGCGCGGGATGCACGGGCTTGAGCTTCGCCGCCGCCTCGAGGACGGCGACCGGCACGTTCTCCCACTCCACGGTGAGCAGGTCGCTCACGGCGGCGAGTTTGGCCGCCGACGCCGGGTCGTCGAGCGGCGCGACGACGGGATGGTCCACGACCTTCAACGCGGGCGCGTCCGGGTCCGAGTCCAGGGCCGCCGTCCGCCAGCCCAACGGCTTGGCCGCCTGCGCGATGAGCCGGCCGAGCTGGCCGCCGCCGAAGATGCCGAGCGTCTTCAGAGCCGGGCCTTGAGCACCGCGCGCGTCTGCTTCCGGCGGAAGGCCTCGACGCGGCGGGCGAGCGCCGGGTCGGCGAGCGCCAGGATCTGGGCGGCGAGCAGGCCCGCGTTGGCCGCGCCGGCCTCGCCGACGGCCAGCGCGCCCACCGCGACGCCTTTGGGCATCTGGGCGATGGAGAGCAGGGAGTCGAGGCCCTTGAGCGCGCGCGACTCGACGGGCACGCCCAACACGGGCAGGCGGGTCTTGGACGCGGTCATGCCGGGCAGGTGCGCGGCCCCTCCGGCGCCGGCGACGATGACGCGCAGGCCGCGAGCCGCGGCGGTCTCGGCGTAGCGGAAGAGCTTGTCGGGCGTGCGGTGCGCGGAGACGACTTCCTTTTCGTAGGGCACGCCCAGCGCGTCGAGCATGTCCGCCGCGGCCTTCATCGTCTTCCAGTCCGAGGTCGAACCCATGATGACGCCGACCAGAGCCTTCTTCTTCATGACAGAGCCCTCCCCATGACTTTCGCCGCCACGTCCGTGCGGTGCCGCAGGTCCGGCGCCTTCACGGCCTTCACCGCTTGGTAAGCCCGCGCGCGCGCGGCGGGAAGGTCCGGGCCCAGTCCGACGACCGTCAGCACGCGTCCTCCCGTCGCCTTCCAGGCGGTCCCGTCCTTGCTCGTGCCGGCATGGAACAAGAGCACCTCCGGCGTCGAGTCGACGCCGGACAAGTCGATGGCCGCGCCCGGCACCGGCTTCTCGGGGTAGCCCTCGGCGGCGAGCACGACGCCCACGGCCGCGCCCGGCTTCTGCGGCAGGCGGCCCGAGGGCCCGCGGCCGGTCGCGCAGGCGTGCAGGAGCTCCAGAAGGTCCGCGTCGAGCAGCGGCAGGACCTCCTGGGTCTCGGGGTCGCCGAAACGCGCGTTGAACTCGAGCAGCTTGGGGCCGGCGTCCGTCATCATGAGGCCCGCGTAGAGCACGCCGCGGTAGTCCACGCCGTCTTTTTGGAGCCCCGCGACCGCCCCGTCGAGGACGGCTTCGATCTTCTTCCAGTCAGCCGCGTCCACGGGGGCGGGCGCGTAGGCGCCCATGCCGCCGGTGTTGGGGCCGCGGTCGCCGTCGAGCAGGCGTTTGTGGTCCTGGCTGGGCGCGAGCGCCGACCAACGCGTCCCGTCGAGCAGCGCGAGCACGGAGACCTCGGGACCGGAGAGTTTCTCCTCGACGACGAGCACGCGGCCGGCGGCGCCGGCCGCGAGAAGCTCGATGGCCGCGTCCGCCTCCGCGACGCCGTCGCACACGACGACGCCCTTGCCGCCCGCGAGCCCGTCGGCCTTCACCGCGCACTTGCCGGCGAAGGCGCGCGCCGCGGCCTTGGCCTGCTCGGGCGAAGCCGCCGTGCGCGAAGCCGCCGTCGGCAGGCCGTGGCGGGCCATGAAGTCCTTGGCGTGGGCCTTGGAGGACTCGAGGCGGGCGCCATCCTTGCCGGGTCCGAACACCGCGACGCCGGCGGCGCGGACCGCGTCGGCGACGCCGGCGGCGAGCGGAGCCTCCGGGCCCACGACGAGCAGTTCGACGCCGCGCTCGCGGCAGAAGGCGGCGACCGCGTCGGGCGCGAGGACGTCGAGCGCGGCGCGCTCGGCGTGAGCCGCGATGGCATCGGAGCCCGGCGCGGCCCACAGCTTGGTCAGCCGCGGGCTTTGGGCGAGTTTCCAGGCCAACGCGTGTTCGCGGCCCCCGGAGCCCAGCAGCAGGACTTTCACGGTCCCGATGATACCAAGTCCGGCGCGGTCTAGAGGTCTTGGTCCATCGGCCCGCGCGGGGGCGAGCGCCGGTCCAGGCTGGCGCGCAGGGCCGCCATCGCCTGGCCGGCTTGCGCGTAGCGGGTGGCGCGCATGCCGGCGTTGTTGGAGCCGGCCAGGGCGCCTATCTGGGACGAGATGGCGAGGGCGCGGTCCGCCGGGTCGGCGGCGTCGACGCCGGCGTAGGCGATGAGCGCCTCCCAAGCGTCGTCGCGGTCCACTTGGCCGCGGGCCGCGGCCGAGAGCTGCTCCAGGGCCGACGCGCGCGCCTCGGGCGCGAGCTCGGGCTGCGCGAGCAGCCGGCCCAGCGCCGGGCCTTTGGCGCGGGGGGAGTTCAGAATGTGCTCGACGAGCTGCGGCAGCAGCTCGGGGGCGGGCGCGATGGCGCGCATGGCCGCGAAGAACGCCGCCGGCCTCTCGGGCGCGGTGGACGCGTAGCGCTGGCGGCGGAACACTTCCTGGAAGAGGCGCGCCCGCTCCTCGGGCGGCATGCCCTCGCCCCGCGGCGCGCTCGGCAGCGCCGGGCCCGCGGTCATCTCGGCGACGAACGCGGCCGCCGCCGCCATGGCCGCGCCGTCCTGCACCGCGTCGAGGCGCGTCATGAGGCGACGCAGCAGGTCGCGCCGGCTCGCCTCATCGAGCGTCCGGGCGTGCTCCGTGAAGCGCGGAAGCGCCGTCGTCCAGGCGTCGGCGGGGACCGCCGAGCCCTCCCGCGCCAGCAGCATGTCCACGGCGGCGCGCCGCTGCGCGGCGTCGAGCAGCGGCCACAAGACGAAAGGCGCGGACAGGTTGGCGCGCGCGGAGTAACTCGTGCCGTTGCCCTCGCTGCGCGCGCGGCTCAGCGCGGACCGCGCCGCCGCCCGGGCGGCCCGGCCGCTGAGGCCGAGCGCGACGGCCGCGCGCGCGGCGTCGAGACGGCGTTGGCGGCCCTCGTCGCTGGAGATCTCGCGCACGGAGCCGGCGCGCAGGTAGCGGCCCATGAGGCGGGCCAACGCCGGGCGGTCGGAGGCCTGCAGCCGCGCCGCCAGCTCCGCGAGCCCGCTCGCGCGGGCGCCCACGTCGCGGCTCATGTCGGGCCCGAAATCCTCGTCGAGCCAGGTCGCCAGGGAGAAGAAGCCGGGGAAGGAGAACAAAGTCGCGGTCAGGTGGGCGGCCACGGCCAAGGTGCTGAAGCCCCAGTGCCAGGTGATGGCCAGGCCCGCGGGATGCACCCACCAGCCCAACGGCCAGATGACCAGGGAGGCCAGGACGAGGAAGGGCAAGCTCCGCGCCACGATGACGCCGGCTTGGACGAGCGCGGCGCGGCCGTGCACGCCGGCCAGGCGCGCGCGGATGCGGCGGCTCGCGTCGGCGCTCATGGGCGCGCGCGAGAGCTGGGCGGCGTAATGGAAAGGCGTGACGCTGCGCGAGGTCAGGAACTGCCGGACGAGCTCGGTCTCCAGGGCGCGGTCGTGGGGCGCGTCATAATACTCCGCGAGGCCGCTGGTCGGCGACTGGTAGAGCGCGCGCTGCGCCGGGGTCATGTACTCCTGGGCCGGCAGCAGCGAGCGCAGCGGCTCGAAGCCCTCGCGGCCCAGCGCGGCGCGCGCGTAGCGGAAGCCCCAATACGCGGAGTTCTCGTCCGAGGCGGAGAGCAGGCCGGTCACGACGCGGTGCAGCGGCGCCAAGACCTCGGCGTCGCGTCCCGCGGCGGCCAGGAAACGCGCCGCCGGGGAAGCCGTCGGGTGCGCCGGCGCGGCCGGGGCCGGGGAGGGCGCGGCGGGGGAGGGGGCGGCCGAAGCGGCGGCGGGGCCGTCCGGCAGGCGCAGCCAGAAGGTCAGGCCCTCGCGGTCGGAGTGGTAGCCGAACTCGGCGCCCGGCACGGCGCTCAGCAGGCGCTTGATCTCGAAGAGCTCGGCGCGGCCGTATTCGCCGCGCGTGAGCAGCTCGTCGGCCCACTCCCAGCTCTGGTCCTCGCTGGAGGAGTCGCGCGAGTAGTGGTTCTCGAAGATGCGCGCGTTGAGCAGCAGCTCGGCGCGCGTCAGGGGCAGGCCGCGCACGAGGACCTCGTGGTAGCCCGCGCCCTTGACCAGGCGCATCTCCACGGTCTCGTGGCCCTCCGGGCGGGTGTCGTTGGTGGACTTGGCGCAGCGCACGACCTTGTGGAACCAGCGCGTCACGGCTTCCACGGCCGCGGCGGGCACGCGCGCGGCGGTCAGGACGCCCGCGAGCGCCTCGTCCTGGGCGGCGTCCTTGGCGTCGGGGTCGTCGTCGTCCGCGCGCCGCGAGGAGACGGTCTCGCCGCCGCGGGGGGCCGCCATGGGGTGGAAGATGCCGTGAGGGGTCTTGGGCAGCGCCGTCTCCGGGGCGCCGAAAAGCAGCGCCTCCAGCGAGGCCACGCCCAGGTCCGCGGCGGGACGCTCGAGCAGCTCCTTCCAGAGCTCGGCGGCGGCCTGGCGCTGGGGCGCGCGCTCGGCCACGGCCTCGGCGGGCAGGGCCTCGACCGACATCGTGATGCGCTCGCCGTCGTGGCCGAGGCTCACGCGGCGGCGGGGGCGCGCCGCCTCGTCCTCGCCGGGGTGCTCGGCGATGAGCAGCTCGGAGAGGGGCGTGAGGACCATGCGGTCCACGGCGCGCGCCAACGGGCGGCCGCCGTAGAGCGGGTCGAAGCCGGCCTGCGCGATGGCGCCCACGACGGCGGCCGGCACCGGCGCCAGCTCGATGTCCTGGTCGGCCAGCCAGCGCCGCACCTTCTTGAGGTGGATGTCCACGATGGGCGCGGCCTGCTCGCGGCCCAACGGGTTGAAGAGCACGATGTCGGAGAGGCGGTTGAGGAACTCGGGGCGGAAGTGGCCGCGCACGGCGCCCATGACCTCGCCGCGGATGGCCTCGCGGTCCGCGCCGGCCTCCAGCGAGCGCGAGATGTGCTGGGAGCCGAGGTTGGAGGTCATCACGAAGATGACGTTGGAGAAGTCCACGGTGTTGCCCTTGCCGTCCGTGAGGCGGCCGTCGTCGAGCGCCTGCAGGAGGATGTTCATCACCTCGGAGTGAGCCTTCTCCACCTCGTCGAGCAGCACGATGGAGTAGGGGCGGGCGCGCACGGCCTCGGTGAGCTGGCCGCCGGCGTCGTAGCCGACATAGCCGGGAGGCGCGCCGATGAGGCGGGCGACCGAGTGCGGCTCCATGTATTCGGACATGTCGAGGCGGATCATGTTGCTCTCGGAGTCCAACAGGACCTCGGCCAACGCCTTGGTCACCTCGGTCTTGCCGACGCCGGTGGGGCCGAGGAAGAGGAAGGAACCCACGGGCTTGGCGGGGTCCTTGAGTCCGGCGCGGGCCTTGCGCACCGCCTGGGCGAAGGCGGTGACGGCCTCGTCCTGGTGGATGACGCGCGCCTTGAGCTTGTCCTCCAGGCCGAGAAGCTTCTCCGTCTCGCTCTGCAGCACGCGCGCGGCCGGCACGCCCGACTCGCGCGCGACGAACTCGGCGAGGTCGCCCTCGCGCACGACGAGTTCGTCCGCCGCGGGCGCGGCCAGGGCCTCGGCCTCCTCGCGCAGGGCGAAAAGGGCGTCGAGGTCGTCGGCCGCCGCGTTGCGCAGGCGCGCGGCGGTCGCCGCGTCGTCGGTCCCGGCCTGCAGGCGCAGGGCGCGGCGCGACAGCCGCTCCAACCGGCGGCGCGTCTCGGTCTCGAGGCGGTTGAGCCGCGCCGGGACGGCGCGGGCGGCGTACACGCGCTCCAGCGCCCTCAGCGCCGAGCCGGGAAGCGACTCGCCGGAGAGGTAACGCGCCGCGAGGCGCGCGGCGGCGGCGAAGAGGCCGGGCGCGGCCGTCAGCCCGTAGCGCGCCGCGAGGTCGCCGGAATGAGACTCGAGCATGGCGGCGGCGCGCTCCGCGCCTGGGGCCGTCAACTCGACGGGCTCAAACGGCAGGCGTCCGGCGCTCTCCAACCGGCGCCGCTCGGACGGCGTGGCCGAGACGATGAAGTTCAATTCGCCGGCGGCGGCCGCGCGGGCGGCGATCTTGAAGAAGTTGTGCGCGTCGTGCGACTGGTTGCGCAGGTGGTCCGGGCCGTCCACGAAGAAGATGACCTTGCCGCCCAACCGGCGGGAGAGGCCGCGCAAGGTCGCCGCCAGTCCCTCGGCGTCGCCGCCGACCATCAGGGAGGCGTCGAGCTCGTAGATGCGGGTGTCCTCCAGCCCCTTGTAGCGGCCCTGGGCCATGTCGCGGGCCAAGGTCTCCACGAGCGCGCGTTTGCCGGTGCCGGGTTCGCCGGTGAGCAGGACGCTGCGGGCGCGCCCGGCGGGCCGCGAGAGGGCCTCGATGACGCGCCGGGATTCCTCGTGGCGGTCCTCCAGCGGCGCGGGCTCGGTCTCGGAGAGGTCCACGAGAAGGTCGAGCAGGCCGGCGATCTCGCGCGGCGTGAGCCCGGCGAGTTGGAGATGATGCACCATGGCGGTGTCGGGCAAGGCCGGCGCGGGCCCGCCCTGTTCCGCGGCAGGGGCGGCGCGGCCGTCGCGGCGGTCCTGCGCCTGCCAGATGCCCGCGCCCGCGGAGTCCACGGCCGCCAGCACGAACGGCAGGCTCAGGCCCAAGGCCGCCAGGGGCAGGCCGAGGAACGAGTCCTGCGCCATGGCCAACGCGCCCGCGCCGACGATTCCCAAAGCGGCGAAGCCGGACAGCTTCCGGGTCTGCTGCGCCGGCTGCGAGTTCGGCGCCTGCGCGTCTTCGGCGCGGCGGCGGACTCCGCCGGCGGCCCGCTCCGCCCGGACCTGTTCGAGGACGGATTCCACGAAGCGGTGTTTGGCCTCCCATTCCAGGAGGCGGTCCGCCAGGCCGCTCTTCTCGAGGAAGTCGCGGATGAAGGCGTCGTCGTCGGCGGCGAAGCCGTAGACCTTGAGGTTGGCGGCGACGGCCGCCGCCACCTGGGCGCGGAAACGCTCGCGACCGGCCGCGGTGTCGAGGTCCCGGGCGCGGGCCTCGGCGAGGAACTCCTCGAAGGCGCGCGTGACGCCCTGCAGGGCGGAACGGGCGACGATCTCGCCGTCGACGCGCGACTTGACCGCGGGGTCGCCGTTGGCCTTGGCCGCGTCGCGGCCGAACTCGCGCAGGATGCGCTGCATCTCGCCCAGCGCGGCGTCGCGCTCCTGCGCGGTGGCGAAGCCGAGGCGGGTGGCCTCGCCGTCGGCCAGGGCGCGGAAGGTCGCGCAGGGGCCGCCGATGAGCAGGACGGCGGCGCCGGCCTCGACGCCGAAGAAATAAGTGGAGACGAGGGAGACGCCGAGGACGGCGGCGAAGAGGAACGGGCGCACGGGCCCGTCGAGCGTGTAGCGGGGAGCGGCGGCCATCGCGCGAGGCGGGGCTCGGCGGCCGGCGCGAGCGCGCGCGGCCGGGCGGGCGAGCGTGGGCGAGGCGGGGGAGATGGAGCCCAGGACCGCCCCCGTGATGGAGCGGACGGCGGCGCCGCGGCCGGCGTCATAGACCCGCGCGAGGCGCTCTTCCGGGGCCTCACGCTCCTCCAAAGGAGCCGCGGCGGCCTCGAGCTGGGCTCCCGCGACGGGCTGCGTCCGCGCCGGGTCGGCCGGCGTGAGGCGAGCCTCGGTCGCGGCGGTCGCCGGAGCGTCCGGCGCGGCGAGACGGAGCGGCTCGACGGGAGCGGAGATGGAAGGGGCCGCGGCGCCCGTGGGAAGGGCGGTGACGGGGAGCAGCGACGCCGGGCCGCCGGCGAGGGAGACCGTCGCCGGCGGCAGCAAGCGCGCTTGCTGGAGCGCTCCCGCGGAGAACCCGCTCGAGACGCCGGCGGCCGGGATCGCTCGCGGAGCGCCGCGCAGCATGGCGGCGGCGGCTTGGTAGGGCGCCAGGCCGGGGGAGGCCGACGCGCAGAGCAGGCTGAGCAGGAGGGCGGCGGCGCGGGTGGTTCTGGTCACGGAGAGAGTCTAGCCGCGCGGAGCGCCGCGCGCATGGGCCGCAGGGTGGAGGCCGCGTCCGCCATGTTGACCCTCGGGGACCGGGTCTTTGGCTACTGAAGCGCCGGGGCCGCGGCGCGGCTCGGATGTGAAGCGCGACTTCAGTCCGTCGTCAGTCCGACACGTCCACGACGCGGACGATCTCGGCCAGGGAGGTGATGCCGTCGGCGGCCTTGCGCATGCCGTCGAGGAACAGCGGCTCGAAGCCCTCCTTCAACGCGGCCGCGCGCATCTCGTCGAGCGTCGCCTTGCGCAGGATGAGCTGGCGCAGGGCCGGGCCGACGGTGGCGATCTCGAAGAGAAGGAGGCGGCCCTGGTAGCCGGTGCGGCGGCACTTCTCGCAGCCCGCGCCTTTCTTCAGGCTGGTGAACAGGCCCGCGGGCACGGGCACTCCCGCGCGGCGGGCGCGGTCCTCCAGGTCGGCGACCTCCTCGGCCGTGGGCTGATGAGGCTGGGCGCAATCGGGGCAGACGCGGCGCGCCAGGCGTTGGGCGAACACGGCGGTGAGCGCGGAGGCGATGAGGAACGGCTCCAGGCCCATGTCCACGAGGCGCGTGATGGCGCCCAGCGCGGAGACGGTGTGCAGCGTCGTGAAGACCATGTGGCCGGTGAGCGAGGCGCTCATCGCGATCTCGGCGGTCTCCAGGTCGCGGATCTCGCCGACCATGATGATGTTGGGGTCCTGGCGCAGGATGGCGCGCAATCCCTCGGCGAAGCCGAAGCCGGACTTGGGGTGGATCATGCCCTGGGAGATGCCGGGCACCTTCTTCTCGATGGGGTCCTCGAGCGTCACGATGTTGCGCGAAGGCTCGTTGAGGGTCTGCAGGGCGGTGTAAAGAGTAGTGGACTTGCCCGAGCCGGTCGGGCCCGTGACGATGATCATGCCCTGCGGGCGGACGATGAGGGAGCGGATGAGGTCCACGGACCTCGGCAGCAGGCCGAGCTCGCCGAGCGCCGGCACCTTGCTCGAGCGCGGGATGAGCCGCAGCACCGCCTTGTCGCCATGCGGGGTCGGGAAGGTGGACAGGCGCAGGTCCGCTTCCATGCCCTCGACGTTGACCTGCATGCGGCCGTCCTCGGGTTTTCCCGTGCCCACGCCTTTCTCCGGGTCGAGGCCGCAGCTCACGCGGATCTGCGAGACGATGCGCATGTTCAGGCTGTGCGGGGCCTGCATGACCTCCTCGAGCACGCCGTCGAGCCGGAAACGCACGCGCAGGTGCTGCTCGAGCGGCTCGAGGTGGATGTCGGACGCCTTCATCTTCACGGCGGAGCTCATGATGAGCTGGACCACGTCGAGGACCATCTTCTCGGCCTCGGGGTCGGCCTTGCCGCCGCCGCCGAACAGGCCGGCCTTCGGCGCGGCCTGCTTGTGCCGGGCGACGACCTCGAGGAACTGCTTCTGCAGAGCGAGCGTGAGCAGGGGCGCGACGGCGGGTTTCGGCGGCTCTGCCGGTTTGGGCGCGGGCGGCGCCTCGGGCAGCTTCTGGGGCGGCGGGGTCGCCGTGGCCACGGCCGGCGCCGGGACCGGGGCCGGCGCGGGCGGCGGGGGAGGAGGGGGGGGCGGCGGCTTGGCGGCGGCCTCGAGCGCGCCGGCGTCGGCGCGCAGGAGGTCCTCGTAGATCATGCGCGGGGGCGCAGCGGCCACGTCGGGCTTGCCGGGGTCGCCGCGACCCGGGAGGTTCACCTCGACGGGCGTCGCCTGCGGCCCGCCGTTGCCCACGCGCGGCTTGAGCGCGTCGTAGAGGTAACGCTCCACGCCGGGCCGCGCCACCTTCTCGACCTTGGCCCAGGAGACGTAGAGGGTCTTGTCGCGGAAGGGCTGCACCTCGGGCGAGACCCGCCGCTCCTTCATCACCTCGCGCAGGGCGCCGGACCCGACGCACACGGGGACCGGGGGCGCGCCGCCCTGCCAGACGACGAACACGCCCTCCAGGCCGTCGAAGTGCTTGTCGTCGAGGTCCACCGAGTAGAACTCGCCCCAGGCGTCGCCCTGGCAGCGGTTCCAATAGAGGGGCATGGCCGGCATGGCTTCCTTAATGTAGCCGGGAAGGCCGGGGAGCGCAAGTCCCCCCGTGTAACGAAAGGGACAGTCCCTTTCGTTACTTGACGGCCTCGGTGACCTGGTAGTCGGGGATGGGGGTGGGGTAGCGGCGGGTGAAGCAGGCGGTGCACCAGCCGGACTCGTCGCCTTTGCCGGCGGCGCGCAGCATGCCGGGGAGGCTCAGGTGGTAGAGGCTGTCCACGCCGAGGAAACGCTTGATCTCCTCCGCCGACTTCACGTTGGCGATGAGCTCGCCTCCGCGCGGCGTGTCGATGCCGTAGTAGCAGGGGGAGACGATGGGCGGCGACGAGATGGCCATGTGGATCTCGCGCGCGCCGGCTTCGCGCAGGCTCTTGCAGATGCGTTTGGAGGTGGTGCCGCGCACGATGGAGTCGTCCACGAGCACGACGCGTTTGCCGCGCAGCACCTCGGGCACGGGCGCGAGCTTGAGCATCGCGGACTTCTCGCGCAGCTCCTGGGTGGGCTTGATGAAGGTGCGGCTGACGTAGTGCGAGCGCATGAGGCCCAGCTCGAAAGGGATGCCGCTCTCATCGGAGTAGCCCAACGCCGCCGGGATGCCGGAGTCGGGCACGGGCACGACGATGTCGGCCTTCAGACCCTCCATCTCGCGGGCCAACGCGCGGCCGAGGTCGCGGCGCACGGCCTGCACGCCGCGGCCGAACAGGAGCGAGTCGGGGCGGGCGAAATACACGGACTCGAAGACGCAGCGCGCGGCCTGCGGCGCGGGACCGAAGGGCTTGAGGGTCTTGAGCTTGGGGCCCTCGACGATGGCCATCTCTCCGGGCTCGAGCTCGCGCACGAACTCGGCGCCGATGAGGTTGAGGGCGGTGGTCTCGGAGGCGAAGACGTGGGCCCCGCCCAGGCGGCCGAGCACGAGCGGGCGGAAGCCGTAGGGGTCGCGCACCGCGATGAGCTTCTCGGGGGTCAGGAAGAGCAGCGAGTAGGCGCCCTCGAGCTGGCGCAGGCTCGCGATGACGGCGTCCTCGACGGCGCCCTCCTGGCGGGCGACGAGGTGGACGATGACCTCGGAGTCGGTCGTGGACTGGAAGATGGCGCCGCGGCTCTCGAGCTTGGTCTTGAGCTGGATGGCGTTGGTGAGGTTGCCGTTGTGGCCGATGGCCATCGGGCCGTGGCCGGTCTTGAAGACGAGCGGCTGGGCGTTTTTGAGGTGGCTGGCCCCGGTGGTGGCGTAACGCACGTGGCCGATGGCGGTCCGTCCGGGAAGGGCCGCCGTGCCCTCGGCGAAGACCTCGGAGACCAGGCCCATGCCGACCTTGGCGACCAACTCGCCTTTGTCCACGGTGACCATGCCCGCGGACTCCTGTCCGCGGTGCTGCAGGGCGAAAAGGCCGA
Organism: Elusimicrobiota bacterium; assembly: GCA_033875325.1. Taxonomy (GTDB): domain Bacteria; phylum Elusimicrobiota; class Elusimicrobia; order UBA1565; family UBA9628; genus GWA2-66-18. The sequence goes on from JANRKA010000140.1 coordinate 13,531, forward strand.
GCTGGGTGAGCTCGGCGGCGTCAGGGCGTCCGGCGACGGCGAAGATGCCGCACATGACCCCTACAGTATAACTTTTGCCGCCGCTAGGGCGCGCCGACCGCGGCGCCGCCGTCGTAGACCGCGAGCCGGATGGGCGAGGCCTGGAAGGAGCCGGTCTCCACCGCCGCCAGCGCGCGCGGGGAGCTGAGGTCCAGGCGCGAGAAGTTCGAGGCGATGAGGCCGCCGCCCGCGGCGGAGGCCTCGATGCGGAACTCGGCCCCGGTGATGTTGCCCACGAGGTCGCGCGCGACGATGCGGTATTTCCCGGCCGTGGTCGGCGCGGGCACCGAGACCGCCCCGGGCGGCATGCCGGCGGTCGGCGCCATCCACTCGTAGGTCTTCACGCTGGGGGAGCCGGTGACCGCGTCGAGCAGCCACAGGCGCACGTTGGAGAGACCCAGGTTCTGGGTGTCGCGCACCTCGTAGCGACCGGGCATGCCCGGGGTGAGCACCGGGATGACCTCGGGGGCGGTGTCGTCGAGCACCAGGCGCATGAGCCACTCGCGCGGGGTGACGCCTTCGCCCGGGTAACGCCGGTCGAACTCGGGGTAGGTGGCGGTCTCGAAGTAAGGTCCGGGGTCCTCGTGCGCTCCGGCGATGCCCTGGTCGGCCTCGTCGTGGGTGATGATGGTGGCGCGGCTGCGCGTCATCCCGGCTTCCTTGGCCACGGCGCGGATGGTGCCGGCCAGCGAGGCGTACAGCGGCCAATAGAGGTCCGCGGACCAGTCCGGCTTGCGGAAGATGGGCGCGGTCAGGTACGCCGACTCTGTCTCGATGCCGACGGACTCCTGGTCCACGGCGTCGTTGCGGACATGGTTGCCGATGTTGGCGGGGTCCACCATCTGGTACACGCGGCCGTTGCGGCAGACCATGAAGTGCGCCGCGGTCGTCGCCTGGAGGAGGTGGTTGACCGTGCCCTCGCAGGCGCCGGCGCCGCCGGAGGCGTGGATGACGATCTTGCGGATCTGCTTTTGGTTGACGCGGTCGGCCTCGGTGACGCCGGTGCGCACGGTGCGGCGGCGGCGGCCGCGGCCGCGCACGATGGTGCCGACGCGCTCAGGACGCAGCACGATGTCGCCGTAGGAGAAGTTGAGCAGGGTCTCGACCGTCTCGACATCGTTGCCGGGCGGGGGCGGGACGGGCGCTCCCGCGGGCGCGTCGGCCGGGCCGACGGGGGCCTGGACGCCCAGCGAGGCGGCCTCCGTCTGGAGGAGCTCGCCGATGCGGCCGGCGTCGGGGCGCCCGGCGCGCGCGGGCACGGACGGCGACAGCAGCGCGACGGCGCACAGCGTCGACATCACTCGCGAGGGGTTCATGCCGCCAGGATAGTGCCTTTGAAGGGCCCGGACAAGGCCTAAGGGCCTAGGGACCATGGGGCCGAAAGACCTAGACGCCGGCGAGACGCTCAGGGCAGGTACGGGAACTTCTTGAAGCGCAGGAACAGGCCGGTCTCGAAACGCGTGCCCTGCTGGGCCATGAAGCGTTTGGCGCCCGTGGTCACCGCGGCGTAGAGGCTGTCGGAGGCGCGCGGCAGGGCCGACTCGAGGTGGAGGAAGAGGTTGTTCTGGTCGCGGCCCGGCGCGAAGAAGTTGGAGTTCGGCGGGTGCACGGCGCGCCGGCTCCGGTCGTAGTAGAAGTAGCCGGGACGCACCGAGAGCCAACGCCCCCAGGGCCGGGCCTCCAGAGAGGCCACGACCTCGCTGAACAGGTCCTGGTCCTGCTGGTAGCGCGCGTAGACGCGCGGCACGAGGCGCCCGTCGAGGAGAGGGGTCTCCTGCTCGAGGAAAAACGCCGAGTCGCGGCTGTCCACGCCTTTGACGCGCGTGTCGTGCCCCTCCACGCCCAGGCGGGTCTTGCCGGCGGGCGAGCGCCGGTCCACCCAGCCCCGCGCGTAGTTCCAACGCTCGCGCAAGCCCTCGATCTTGTAGGTCACCTCGTGGGTCTGGTCGGTGCGCAGGTTGCCCGCGACGCCGCCGAAGGCCCAGTCCCCGGCGGAGAGGTCCGCGCGCAGGCCCGCCAGCGCGCCGACCTGCATGCTGACCAAGGGCAGCTGCACCGTCGGCAGCTCCAGGCCCACCACGCCGGCCTGCAGGCCGGCGCGCGCGCCGTCTCCCTTGAGGAAACCCTCGAGGTAGAGGCGGTTGAAGTTGAACACGGGCTCCGCGGCGACGGTGCCCGCGCCGGTGGCGGCGAAACCCTTGATGTAGCGGCGGGTGTCGAAGGTCGCGAAGCGGCTCTGCAGGGCCAGTCCCGCCCCGTCCGTCTGCAGCGCGTTGACGCGCGCTCCGACGAAATAGAGGTACTCGAAGGCCTCGCGGCGCAGCGACGGCTGCCAGAGGTAACGCGCCGCGACGGCGCCGTCGAAGTGCAGGAGGGGGGCGGACGCGTCGGCGGCCGCGGCAGGGGCCGCGGCCGCCAGGAACACGGCGAGGACGGCGCTCAGTCGACCGAGGCGGTCTCCTGACCCGAGGGCGCGGAGTCCACGCATTCGTAGACCAGCCCGCCCCGGCCCGTCGGCTGCAGGGCGCACAGCGGCGTGGCGCCGTAGGCGCCGATGATGGCGCCGCACTCCCGCTCCTTGTTCTGGAGCCAGGTGACCAGGCCGTCCAACTCGCGCTTGTCCTTGCTGCACTTGGAGTTCTTGATAGCGTAGGACTCCGGGCCGCAGTTATACAAGGAGTTTTCGAGCCGCTGGGTGTCCTTGGTCCTCTTCTCCAGCTTCTCGTCGCACTTGCGCACGAAGCGGACCGCGTTGTCGCACTTGGAGCCGGAGGCGTTGATGCAGCGGCGCTTGACGTCGAGCAGGTAGAGCTCGCGGTTCACCCGGCCCTCGCAGGCCGCGTCGCCGCCGCACGCCTCCAGGCGCTCGACGAGGCTCGCGGACAGTTCGGCCAGCTCGGCGTCGTCGTCGCTGCGGCGAAGCCGCTTCCAGGATTCCTTGGATTCCTTCTTCAGGGACTTGGAGGACTTCTTGGCCGTCTTGTTCAGGGCCTTCTCTTCCTTCTTGAGGGACTTCTCCTGCTTCTTGTCGGCCTTGGCGACGGCCTTCTCCGCCTTCTTCGCGGCCTTCTCTTCCTGCTTGGCGGCTTTTTTGGCGACCTTCTCCTCTTTCTTCTCGTCCTTGGCGGCCTGCTTCTCTGCCTTCTTGGCGACCTTCGCCTGCTTCTTCTCCTCTTTGTCGGCCTGTTTCTCGGCCTTCGCCTCCTTCTTCTGCGCCTTCTTGGCCTGCTTGGCCGCTTTCTTCGCGGCCTTCGGATCGACCACGGGTTGATAGGCGGGCTCGCTGGTCCCGGCGGTGCCGTGGTTGGGGCCGGTCATCTGCGCCGATTGGAGCGCGAGGGCCTCCCCGCCGTTCTTCCAGGCCTTCTTGTCGGCCTTCTTCTGCTTCTTGGTCTTCGGAGCGCTCTGCGGCGCGACGGTCACGGGCTGCGGCACGGAGTAGACCGCGGGCTCGTCCCCGCCCCAGGCGTCCTCCTGGGCGGCGGCGGGCGCGGCGAGCAGGGCGACGGCGGCGGCGAGCGCGGCGTGGAGCGTGAGTTTCATCGGTTGACCCCCGTTGATGCCCGGTATATAACCCCGCAAGAGCCGAAGGTCAAGAAAATTACCGGTAAGCGTTCGGCACGGGACGGTAAAAGCGCGACGGCCGCCGCGCTTGCGGACTCGGCCACGAGATTCGGATAATGCCCTCATGCGGCTCGTGCTCGCGTTGTGGAGCATCTGTCTCGCGGCCTCGTTGGGCGCCTCCGGGCGCCCCGCGCCCGAGCGGGCCGCCGCGCAGGGCTCCCGGCCGAGTCTGTCGCGCGCGCACGGCCGCGCCGGGCGGGGCGCGACGCTGGGCGCCGACGACACGCGCGCGGCGCCTGAGAAGACCGCCCTCACGCGCCGCCGCGCCTCTTCCCGCCTCCTGCGCCACCCGGCGCCCGCGCCCGGCCCGTCCGTCGCTCCGCGCTCCGAGTGGGCCGGGTTCGCACCGCGCGCCGACCGCCGCTCCGCGCGGCGCTTGCACGCGCATGCGGGCAGCCGGGCCCCTCCCGTCCCGGCCGCCTAAGCCCCGTCGCTCCCGACACACGCCTGCCCGGCCCGAGCGGCCGCGCGGGCGGCGCGAGAACCGCAGTCCTCTCGTCATCGGAGCCATGCCATGCCGCCATCCGCCGCGTCCTGCCGTGCCGTCTTGCCGTGCCTCGTCCTGCTGCCGCTCGCCGTCCTCGCACGCGCCCAGCCCATCTGGGTCCCGCCGACGGTCTCGACGCGGTTCCTCGCGCAGGAGCGCCATCCGCGGGTGCCGCCCGACGAGGTGGCCTCGGGCGACCTCTCCGGGCTCCTCTCCCTTCAGGAGCGGCTGCAGCGCGACGGCGGCGTGCGGCGGCAGGACCTGGCCGAGATCACCGTGGTCGTGCGCGGCGAGTGGTTCTTCACCCCCGAGGAGTCGGCCAAGGAGCAGGCCGCGGCGATCGGCGCCAACTACCTCCTGCCGGTCCGCTCGTTCGGCGGGGACACCTTCATCGGCGCGGAGCGCGTGTACCTCGCGGTGCGCCTGAACCGCTACGACGGCGTGCCGTCGTTCACGCGCGACCGGGAGAGCGTCGAAGGCGCGCGCCGGCGGCCGCCGCCGTTCGTCGCGCCCGAGCCGCGCGTCCCGGTGAGCCCCGCGCCGCCCCCGTCGCCCGTGCCCGGCCCCCTCGCGGCCGCGCCTCGCCGCGTCCCCGGAACCCTCGAGTGGTTGTGGATGGACCGCGATTTCGTCCTCTCTCACCGCCTGGGCCTGGACCTGTCCGCGCTCTCGCCGCGGGCCTGGCGCGACCTCGAGCGGGTCGTCCGGGAGCATTTCCCGCGCGCGGAGCACGCGGCGCTGCTGCGCCATCGGCGCGCGGGAGCCCGCATCGTCATCGACATGCGGAAGCGGTCGTTGTGGACGCCGTCATGAGGGCGGCGCTGCTCGCCTGCGCCGCCGCGCTGCCGTGGCCGGAGGCCGCCCGGGCGCAGCCCCTGCCGCCGCGCGTGGAGGTCCGCCGCGTGACGGACAAGAAACTCCCGCCGCTGGTGGCCGGCATGGTCGGCGTCGGCGACTGCTTCGTCACGCTGGCCTTGCGCGAGGTCACGGAGGTCGCCGACGTGGAGGTCGTCCTCGTCGGCCCCTGGGAGCGCTCCGCGGAGCACGTCGCCAAGCAGGCCGCGGCCGACGCGGGCGCCAACTGCCTGCTGCCCCGGCAGGGCTACGGTCCCGAGGACGAGAACTATCCCGTCGTGCGTCAGTACCGGTCCTTCCTGGTCACCACCGTGGTCAGCGGCGCCATGGGGACCTTCCGCCTGCCGGCGCCGGCGCGCGCGTTCCGGCCGCCGGAGACCGCGGCGCCGAACGCGCCGGCCCCGGCTGCGCCCGCGCCCGCCCCCGCGGCGGCGGCGGCCGTCGAGGCGCCGACGGTGAGCCACGGCCCGGTGTGGTTCGAGCGGGCGTATCTGGAGTCCCATGACATCGTGCTCGACCTCTCGCGCATGAGCGAGGAGGAATGGGAGGCGGTGCGTCGCGACGTGGCGCTGTATTTCCCTCTCGCCGCGTCCGAGGCGCTGCGCCGCGCGCGGGTCGTCGGGGGCGTCGTCGCCATCGACCTGCGCCGCCGGGAGGTGTCGCGTCGAGACGAGCCGGGGGCCCCGGAGCCGCGGGCGGGGCGGGCGGTCGTCGAGCGCCTGCCCTGACGCGCCGGCGCGTCAGAGCGCGAGGTCGGCGAGCGGGCTCTGGGGCGGGTAGAGCTGCGGCGTCTGGTCGCGGTTCTGCCTGCGCGCGCCGTCCTGCACCAAGGGCGTGAGGTACTGGTGCAGGGCGCGGAGCGTCGGGCGGTCGCCGGCGCCTTTGGCCGCTCCGTTCAAGCCTTTCAGAAAGTAGTAGGTGAAGAGGCCGTGGCCCTGCTCGTCGAGAGCGCCCGTGACCTGGCCGCCGTCGGCGGCGGTCAGCGCCACGACCTTGGCGGAGTCCTGCGCGAGGCTGACCTTGGCCACCAGCGGTCGCAGTCCCTTGGCGAGCACCGAGCGCCCGCCCGAGCCCGAGAAGCAGGCGTCCAGCGCCACGATGGCGCGTTTGACCTTGAGGTCGGAGAGCTTGGCGTAGAGTCGCTTGATGGGGTATGCCGTGTCTTTGAGGAACTGGGGGTCTCCGTCCCAGGGCACGAGGTAGGCGTCGCCCGTCTCGGGGTCGGGCGCGCCGTGCCCGGAGTAATACACGAAGACGGTGGAGCGCTCGTTGGCGTTCTTGGCGAGCCAAGTCTCGAGCAGCTTGGCGACCGAAGCCCGGCCCGCCTTGGCGCCCAACAGCAGCGCGATATTGCGCTCCGGGTAGCCCAATGCCAACAGGTGCGACTTCACGGCCGATGCGTCGCGCTCCGCGTAGGGCGCCGAGGGCAGGTCGGAGTAGCCGTCGATGCCGATGACGACGGCGAAATCATCGGGGCGGGCGGCGAGCTTGTAGCGGGGCTTGTCCGCGTCCGAGACCGGCTCGGCGGCGGGTTTGGCCGGCGCGGGGGAGGCGGCCTTCGCGCTCTCCAGCGTGGCCTTCACGATGGCGGCGATCTGCTCGGAGCCCAGGGCGGCGGGGGCGGCGGGGGAGGCGGCCGTTGCGGCGGGCTTCTCGCCGCGCGCCACGGCGTAGAGGTCGGAGCCTGGCTCGAAGGCGGCCTTCAAGGTGCGCGACAGATTGTCGTCGAAGCTGTTGAGCGTCCAGAACGGGTCCTGGATGGTGATGAGCTTGCGGCGCGTCGCGGTCGTGGAGGCGACGGTCACGACGCCGGTCGGTTTGTTGGAGTAGGTCAGGCGCAGCAGGACGTCGTATCCCGAAGCCAGGCCCTCGTCGACGACGGCCGTCGCGTCCACGCCGCGGGCTCGCAGCGCGGCGGCCACGCGCTCGCCGAACCGGCCCGGGTTGGAGACGTAGAAGACGGCGAAGCGCAGAGGAGCCTGTCCGGCGCGCGCCTCGGCGGAGGCGTTCTTGGCCGCCTCGAGCGCGGCGGGCTCGGGGGTCGTGACGGCCGGCAAAGTGGCGATGCAACCGGAGAGGACGACGACGGCGATGGGGAGCAGGCGGCGCATCAGCGCGCGTGGACGACGGCGTTGCGGAACATCTCGAGGCCCACCGCGGCCTTGCGGTAGGTCTGGCGGGTCCAGTTCGGGTGGTGGTTGACCGCGATGAAGCGCTCGGGGTGGGGCATGAGTCCCAGGACGTTGCCTTCCGGGTTGGAAAGGCCCGCGATGTTGAAGATGGAGCCGTTGGGGTTGTGCGGGTAGCCCATGAGCTTGCCGTCCTCGGTGACGTACTGGAGGGCGATGGACTTGGTCTTCTTGAGGTCTTCCAGGTGGCGCGGGCTCTTAAGGACGAGTTTGCCCTCGCCGTGGGCCACGGGCAGCTCGATCATCTCGGGAAGGCCCTTGAAGAACAGGCAGGAGGACTGGGTGTTGAGGCGCAGGTGCACCCAGCGCGCCTCGAACTTGCCGGAGTCGTTGAAGGTGAAGCTGGCGTTCTGGTCGCAGGCGTTGGAGTGCGGCAGGATGCCCGCCTTGACCAGGACCTGGAAGCCGTTGCAGATGCCGATGACCGGGCGGCCCAGGCGCACGAACTGGCGCAGGTCGGTCAAGGTGTGCCGCACCTGGTTGGCGAGCACGCGGCCGGCGCCCACGTCGTCGCCGTAGGAGAAGCCGCCGGGGATGGCGAGCACGCCGAAGTCCATGAGCCGCTTCTTGCCGGACTTCAGCTCCGAGATGTGGACCAGCTCGGGCGCGCCGCCGACGAGCTTGAACGCGTTGGCGGTCTCGAGCTCGCAGTTGGTGCCCGCGGCGCGCAGGACGAGGATCTTGGGGGCCTTCATTCGAGCATCCCGGGCAGGGTCTTCTGCCAGGCTTCCTTGAGCTCCTTGAGGGGCTCCTCCAGGAGGACGGAGCCGTCGAGCCCGACGACCTTCAGGATGGGGTTGGCCATGGTCGAGCCGACGCGGCGCACGGGCGCGGACTTGGCGCCTTTGCCGAAGTGGCGCAGGAACGCGGATTCGTCCTCCGGGCGGACCTCGACGAGGATGCGGCTGGGGCTCTCGCTGAAGAGCAGCACGTCGTGCGTGTAGATGCGCGGGTCGCGGGGCAGCTCGTCGAGGTCGAGCAGGCAGCCGAACTCCCCGGTGAAGCCCATCTCCGCGGCGGCGAGCGCCAGGCCGCCTTCGGAAAGGTCGTGCGCCGACTGCACCAGGCCGCGGTTGATGGCGGCGTGCAGGGACTTGAAGCCGTCGAGCGCGGTCGCCGGCGAGGTCACCTTGGGCACCTCGCCGCCGGCGCGGCCGAGGACCTTGTGGTAGAGCGAGCCGCCGAGCTCGTCGTTGGTGCGGCCGATGAGGTAGAGCGCGTTGCCCGGGCCCTTGAAGTCCATGGTGACGGCCTTGGTCGTGTCGGGCACGGGGGCGATGGCGGAGACGAGCAAGGTCCCGGGGATGGGGAGGTCCTTGCCCTTCTCGTCTTTGGACTGGTTGAACAGGGAGTCCTTGCCCGAGATGAAGGGGGCGCCGTAGCCTTTCGCGGCGTCGCGGCAGCCTTCGGCGGCGCGCACGAGGGCGCCGAGCTGCCGGGGGTCCTCGGGGCTGGCCCAGCAGAAGTTGTCGAGCAGCGCGGCGCGGCCCGGGTCGGCGCCCACGCAGGTGAGGTTGCGCAGGGCCTCGTCGGCGCAGGCCAGCGCCATCCAGTAGGGGTCGAGCCGGCCGTATTCGGGGTTCATGCCGTGCGCGACCGAGAAGCCCATGGGGTCCTTCATGTCTCCGGTGGCCGCGTGGGGCCAGATGACGCAGGCGTCGCCGGGGCCGTCGTGGCGCACGCCCTGCAGGGGCTTGATGACCGTGCCGCCCTGGACCTCGTGGTCGTACTGGCGGATGACCCACTCGCGCGAGCAGACGTTGAGGTGCCCGACCATCTTCTTGAGCGCGTCGGCGAGCTTGAGGGTCGCGCCGCCGGACGGCTTGGAGGAGCCGGGCGCCTGCCACACGGCGTCGCGCTGCGCGCGAGGCAGGCCCTTGTGCAGGAACTTCATGTCCAGGTCCACCACCGTGCGCTCGTGGTGCGTCACCAGCAGGCGGCCGGTGCGCGTGAACTCGCCGATGACGGCGAGCTCGCAGTGCTCGGCGGCGAAGACGGCCTGGAGGGCCTTGAGGTTCTTGGGCGGCACGGCGAGGACCATGCGCTCCTGGGACTCGGACAGCCAGATCTCCCAGCTGTCGAGGTCCGCGACCTTCAGCGGCGCGTCCTCCAGGCGCACGCGGGCGCCGCACTTGGCGCCGAGCTCGCCCACGGCCGAGGAGAAGCCGCCGGCGCCGCAATCGGTCACCGAGCGGTACAGCCGCCGGTCGCGCGCGGCCAGGAGCGCGTCGAGGACGCGTTTCTCCTGGATGGCGTGCCCGATCTGCACCGCGGAGGAGGGCGCGTCCGCGCCCAGGTCGGCCGAGGAGAAGGTGGCCCCGTGCAGGCCGTCGCGGCCGGTGCGCCCGCCGACCGCCACGATGAGGTCGCCGGGCTTGACCTCCTTCTTGACGGCCCACTGGGGCAACACGCCGACGGTGCCGCAGAACACGAGCGGGTTGAGGCGGTAGTCGTCGTCGAACCACAACCCGCCGCCCGCGGTGGGGATGCCCATGCGGTTGCCGTAGTCGCGCACGCCGGCGATGACGCCGCGCAAAGTGCGCGCCGGGTGGTGGGCGCCCTCGGGCAGCGCGCCGGCGTAGTCGGGGCGGCCGACGCAGAAAGTGTCGGTGTTGAGCACGGGCTTGGCGCCCAGGCCGCAGCCCAGGACGTCGCGCACCACGCCGCCGACGCCGGTCTCGGAGCCGCCGTAGGGCTCGAGGGCGGACGGGTGGTTGTGGGTCTCGGCCTTGAAGGCCAGCGCCCACTTCTTGCCGAAGGCGACGACGCCGGCGTTGTCCTCGAAGAGCGAGAGGCACCAGCTCTTCTTGACGGACTCGGTGGCGGCGACGATGGTCTCGGCGAACAGGTTCTTGATGAGGCGGGTCTTCCTGCCCTCGGTGAAACGGATGGGGCTCGTGAAGGTCTTGTGTTTGCAGTGCTCGGACCAGGTCTGGGCGAGGGTCTCGACCTCGGCCAAGGTCGGCTCGCGGCGCAGGGACTTGAAGTGGGCCTGGATGGCGGACCATTCGAGGTCGGACAGGGACAGGTGGCGCTCGGCGCCGAGGGCGCGCAGGGCCTTGGCGTCCTTGCCGAGGATGGCGAATTCGGCGGCGTCGGCGGTGGGCGCGCTCATGGGTGGGACTCGCTGACCACCACGCGGTGGATGAGGGGGTTGGCCAGGGACTTGGCGACGGCCTTCTCGATCTGGGGCTTGGTGGCGCGGCCGTTGAGGCGGTAGACGAGGGCGCAGCGCGCCGTGTCGGGCCGGGGCAGGCCCATCTCGGCGAAGGCCTCGCGCACGGTCTCGCCGACGGGGTCGGTGACGGTGGGCTTGAGCCAGACCTCGACGCGCCAGAAGTTCATGCCGTTGAGCGGGGAGGCGGCGGGGGAGACCAGGCGCGACTCGTGCGTGACCGGGTCGCCCAGCAGGTCGCGGGCGGCCGAGGAGGCGTGGTTGGCGGTGACGGGACCCTTCAACTCGTAAAGGCGCGAGACGCGCACCTCGCGGATGGAGGTCAGGCCCTGGCCGCGCAGCAGCGCGAGCGCCGCGGCGCCCTCGGCGTCGGCGTATTCGGGCTTGAGGCGGACCTCGACGAAGTGGGTGTGCGACGGCTGGACCCTGACGCTCACCGGGTCACCTTCCGCAGGAAATCGCGGTAGCGCGCGAGAGTGCCTTCGACCACGGAGTCGGGCAGGGCCGGGGCGGGGGGCTGCTTGTTCCAGCCCGACTTCTCCAACCAGTCGCGCACGAACTGCTTGTCGAAGCCGTCGGGGGTCTTGCCGGGCTTCCAGGCGGCCTTCTCCCAGACGCGGGAGGAATCGGGGGTGAGGATCTCGTCGATGAGAGTCAATTTGCCTTGAATGAACCCGAATTCGAACTTGGTATCCGCCAGAAGAAGGTCGCGCTGCGCCAAGTGCTTCGACGCCACGTCGAAGACTTGGAGGGTGAGCTTTTCGAGCTGCACGGCAAGACTTTGGCCGATCATTTGGCCGAGCTTTTCACGGGAGATATTCTCGTCGTGGCCTTCGTCGGCCTTCGTGGCCGGGGTGAAGATGGGCGACGGCAGCTTGGAGGCTTCCGTGAGACCCGCGGGAAGGACGTGCCCGCCGACCATGCCGGTCGCTTTATATTCTTTCCAGCCCGACCCGGCCAGATAGGCCCGCGCGACGCACTCCGCATCCACGCGTTCGGCCTTCCAGACGAGCATCATCCTGCCGTCGAAGAAATCCTTGTCGAGCTTGGTCCCGGTCGGGAGCGCCGCCACGATGGCGTCGAAGTCGGCGGTGATGAGATGGTTGGGCACGACGTCTTTGGTCAGGTCGAACCAGAACAAAGCGGCGGACGTCAGGATTTTCCCCTTGTCGGGAATCGGCGTGGGCAAGATGACGTCGAAGGCCGAGAGCCGGTCCGACGCGACGATGAGGAGCTTGTCGCCCAGGTCGTAGACGTCGCGGACCTTGCCCCGGCGCAGGAGCTTGAGTCCGGCGATGTCCTTCGACGCGGGCGCGGTGGTCATCATTCCCATTCGATGGTGGCGGGAGGCTTGGAGGAGACGTCGTAGGCGACGCGGTTGATGCCTTTGACCTCGGACACGATGCGGCTGGAGATCTTCTGGAGCAGGTCGTGGGGCAGGCGCGACCAGTCGGCGGTCATGCCGTCCCGGGAGTCCACGGAGCGCACGACCGCCGTGTTCTCGTAGGTGCGCTCGTCGCCCATGACGCCGACCGAGCGCACGGACGGGAGGATGACCACGAAGGCCTGCCAGACCTTGTCGTACCAGCCCGAGGCCTTGAGCTCCTCGCGCATGATGAGGTCGGCGGCCTTGAGCGTCTTGAGCAGCTCGGGCGTGACCGCGCCGAGCACGCGGATGGCCAGGCCGGGGCCGGGGAAAGGGTGGGCGCCCAACAATTCGGCAGAGATGCCCATCTCCTTGCCCAGGCGCCGGACCTCGTCCTTGAAGAGCATGCGCAGGGGCTCGACGAGCTTGAGCTTCATCTTCTTGGGCAGGCCGCCCACGTTGTGATGGCTCTTGATGACCACGGACGGGCCGTGCACCGAGACGGACTCGATGACGTCGGGGTAAAGCGTGCCTTGCGCCAGGAACTCCACGCCTTTGAGCTTCTTGGCTTCGGCGTCGAAGACCTCGATGAAGGTCTTGCCGATGATCTTGCGCTTCTTCTCGGGGTCGGCCACGCCCTTGAGGCGGCCGAGGAAGAGTTTGGAGGCGTCCACGACCTTGAGGTTGAGGCGCAGCTCCTGGCCGAGCACCTTCTCGGCGCGCTCGCGGTCGCCGTGGCGCAGCAGGCCGGTGTCCACGAAGACGCAGTAGAGGCGCGAGCCGATGGCGCGGGATATGAGAGCTGCGGCCACGGAGCTGTCCACGCCGCCGGAGAGCGCGCACACGACCTTGCCCGTCTCGCCGACCTGGGCGCGGATGGCCGCGACCTGGGTCTCGAGCAAGGAGGACATGGTCCAGCGCTTGTCGAAGCGGCAGATGCGCCGCGCGAAGTTCTCGAGGACCTTCGAGCCCAGGGGCGTGTGCACGACCTCGGGGTGGAACTGGATGCCGTACCAGCGGTGTCCCTCGTCGGAGATGGCGGCGAAGGGGGCTGAGGGCGTGCGCGCGATGACCCGGAAGCCGTTGTCGAGCCGCTCGGCGGAGTCGCCGTGGCTCATCCAGACCTTGAGGTGGCTCGGGAGGTCGGCGAACAGCGGCGAGTCGGCCAGCACCTCGAGGTCGGCGTGGCCGTACTCGCGCTTCTTGGACGGCGAGACCTTGCCGCCGTGCATGGCCACCAGCAGCTGCATGCCGTAGCAGATGCCCAGCACCGGCACGCCCGCCTCGAAGACGAAGGCGTCGGGGCGCGGCGAGCCCGCGCGGTGCACGGAGTCGGGCCCTCCCGAGAGGATGATGCCCGCCGGGCGAGCGTCCGCGATCTGCTTCTTGGTCGCCTTGTAGGGGAGTATCTCGCAATACACCTCGAGCTCCCGCAGGCGGCGCGCGATGAGCTGGGTGTACTGGCTCCCGAAGTCGAGGATGAGGATCTTCTCGGCGGCGGAAGCGGCGACCGTCATTATTTGCCCATCCCGATGCGCTGGGCCTTCTGGAAGATCTTGCCCTCGGTCTTGATGGCGGGGGCGATGACGATCTCGGTGGTCTGCATCTCCTTGATGGTGGAGGCGCCGACGGTGCCCATGCAGGTGCGCAAAGCGCCGACGAGGTTCTGGGAGCCGTCGTCGAGGCGCGACGGCCCGAAGAGGATCTCTTCCAGCGTGCCGGTGATGCCGACCTGGATGCGCGTGCCGCGCGGGAGGTTGGCGTGCGGGGTCGCCATGCCCCAGTGGAAGCCCTGGCCGGGCGCTTCCTTGGCGCGCGCGAAGGCGGAACCGACCATGACGCCGTCGGAGCCCGCCGCGATGGCCTTGCAGATGTCGCCGCCGGTGGACATGCCGCCGTCGGTGATGATGGGCACGTAGCGTCCCGTGCGCTTCCAGTAGGTGTCGCGGGCCGCGGCGCAGTCCACGGTGGCGGTCACCTGCGGGACGCCGATGCCCAACACGCCGCGCGAGGTGCAGGCCGCGCCCGGGCCGACGCCGATGAGCAGGCCGCTGACGCCGGCCTCCATCAGCTCGGTGGCCACGCCGTAGCTCACGCAGTTGCCCGTGATGACGGGGATCTTCATCTTCTTGCAGAAGGCCGCCACGTCGAAGGGCTTGTATTTGGTCGCCTTGTGGCGGACCGTCGTCACGGTGGACTGCACGACGAAGATGTCGGCGCCGGCCTCCATCGCGATGCGGCCGTATTTCTCGGCGTTCTGCGGGATGGTGGAGACGGCGCAGGGGACCTTCGCCTTCTTGATTTGCTTGATGCGCTCGGCGATGAGCTCTTCCTTGACCGCGGGGCGGTAGAGGTCCTGCACCAGGCGCGTGGCATCGTCGGGGGTCGCGCCGGCGATCTGCATGACGATCTCGCGGGGCTTCTCGTAGCGGGTGTTGATGCCGTCGAGGTTGAGCACGCCCAGGCCGCCGAGCTTGCCCATGGCGATGGCGAACTCGGTGTCCACGACGCCGTCCATCGCGGAAGCCAGGAAGGGGATCTCGAGCTTGACGTGCCCGAGCTGGAGGGTGGTGTCGACTTCGTCCGGGTTGACCGTCACGTCGCCCGGGACCAGCGCGATCTCGTCGAATCCGTAGGCCCTGCGGGCCTCGCGGTCGCGACCGATGAAGAAGGCCATCTCACACCTCCGTCGGGGGATTACGACGGAGATAATGGTAACAAATTCATCGGAGGGGCGTCGAGGCGGCGAGGCCCTAATCCAGGCTGAGCGGGCCGTCGGCGGCGGGGGGCGGCGGGGCGCCCGGCTCCGCGGGGGCGGGCGCCCCGCCCATGAGCTCGGCCGTCAGGCGCGTGAGCAGCGCGAAGTCCACGGGCTTCTGCATGAAGCGCACGCGGGGGTCGTCGGGCACCTGGGACATTATTTCGGCCACCGGGCTGGCGGTCACGAAGATGACCGGGGTCGCCGCGGTGAAGGTGCTGCCGCGCAGGCGCTCGAGCACCTTGCCGCCGTTGGCCGCGGGCATGTTGAAGTCGAGGATGACGAGTTCGGGCTTCTCGCGCGCGGCGAGCATCGGCCCGGCCAGCCCGTCCTGGGCGACGAGCACCTGGTGCCCCCGCTCCGCGAAGTGCATGCGCAGGAGCTCGGCGATGGCGGCGTCGTCTTCGACGACCAGGACCTTTGCCATGGGGTCAGAGTGTAGCGGGGCCGTCCGGCCCCGTCAAGCGCGGGAGGTGGAGCCCGCGGCGATGAGCTCGGCGATGACGACGGACAGCTGTCCGAAGTCGAGCGGCTTCTCCAGGCAGCGCACGAGCTCGTCGGCGGCCAGGCGCGGGCGCAGCTCGTTGAGCGGTCCCGCGCTCATGATGACCACGCCGACGCGGCGGGTCAGTGGGTTGTCGCGCAGGATCTGCAGCACCCGCACGCCGTCGACGATGGGCCTGCGCAGGTCGAGCAGGACGAGGTCCGGGCGGTCGTAGGCCGCCCGCTCCAGCGCGTCGGCGCCGCCCCTGGCCGTGAAGGCCTCGTGCCCGGTCCGGTCGAGATGGAACTTGAGCAGCTCCAACACGTCCGCGTCGTCATCGACGATGAGGATCTTCGCCATCGTCATTAGTGTAAGTTTAAGTGAACGGTCCGTCAAGCGCCATCCGGTCACAGCCGGCGGGGGGGACCTTTGCCGGGCGCGGAGTGGGACCCTTGGCCCAACCGCCCTCCCTATAAAGGGACTATCCTGGCGGGGATGAGGACCTTGCGCCTGCTCACGGCGCTGCTCCTGAGCGCCGGCCCCTCGGCCGCGGCCGTCGGCCGAGTCGCGCCCGTCGGGGTGACCGCTCGCCTCAATCCCACGCCGCTGGTCGCGGGGAGCGCCGGCCTCTCTCTGACGGGCTCCCTGCGCGCCACTCCGGCCTTCGTCCCGGACGCGGCCGCGCTCGGCGGCGTCTCGCTCCTCTCCGCGGGGGCGCCCGACCGGCGGACGCCGTTGCTGCCCGCCTCCCTGCTCGCCGCGCCCGCCCCGGCCCCGCTGCTTCCCGCCGGGGGGGCAGCCGGCGTGGCGGCGGACGCGCCCGCGTCCAAGCCCCAGCCGCTCGTCTTCCACTCCATCAAGGACTTCGCCGCGCACATCCTGGCGGGACGCGGCCAGGAGGCCGCGGACCGGATCTACTCCGGGGCGCGGGCGCGCGAGGAGGCCCCGGGCGTCGTCGCGCCGGACGGCCGCCCGTCCATCCCCGTCGGCGTGCGCGAGGTCGAGGTGCATTCCGTGCGCGGCCCTCCGGATATCGCGCGCTGGATCCCCAGCGGGTCCAACTCCGACGGCTTGCGCGAGGCCCTGCGCGCCTCGCTGCAGCGCATGCTCCCCTTCGACATCTTCGTCTATCGCGACGCGCTGGGCGGCTCGTTCGCCGCCGTGGACCTGTCCAAGAACCCCGCCAACGCCGACCGGCACCCGGAGCTCGCGCCGCACGAGTCCGCGGCCATCAAGAAGATCCAATTGTGGACGAAGGACCTCCAGGTGCTGGTGCGCGAAGAGGGCAAGACCCCGGACCTCGTGGTCGGCGGCGTCGTCACCGAGCTCAAGAGCTTCCATCCCCAGGGCGACCTGTTGACCACGCTGACGGCCGCCAACGAGCAGGTCTCCAAACACGCGCAGCGCCACGGCCTGGGGCTGGGCGCGGTCGTGGTGGACATGATGCACCGCGACGCCGTGCCCGTGGAGCTGGTCCGGGCCAAACTCGCCGAGTTCACGGCGCAGACGCGCTCGGTCGCGGTCGCGCGCGTCTACGTCTTCGCGGGTTCCGAGCTCAAAGCGTTCAGCCGCGGCGCCGACGGCGTCTTCCGCCTCGACGAGGCGACCCGGCCGTTCGGCCGGGTCGAAGGGCGCCGCGACGCGCCGACGCGCGAGGTGCACCGGGTGCAGCTGCTCACCAAGGCCGGACGGCTGGAGGGCGCGCGTTCCCGCCTGGCCCAGTTGGAGCATCAGGCCGACGCCGGCGTGGACACGCGCCTGACGGAGGCCCGCGAGCAGCTCGACGCCGAGCGCGTGTTCCGCAAGATCTCGAAGATGGTCAGCCACGGCCGCGACCGCGAGGCGTACGCCGTCTGGGACCGCTTCCGCCTCTCGCACTCCGCGGCGCTGGTCCATCAGGTCGCGGACAAGGTCCGCGCCGCGCTGAAGATCACCCTCGTCCCTGACTCGGTCGCGCAGGCTCGCGTCCCCGACTCGGCCGTCGTCGTGCGCGAGATCACCGAGCCCGCGCGCCGCCTGCGCGAGAAAGGCGTGCGTGCGACCGTCACGGTGTACGGCTCGGCGCGCATCAAGACGCCGGAGGCCGCGGCCGCCGCGCTCGCCGAGGCGCAGGCCGCGGCCGGCGCCTATCCCCGCGACGCCGCGGCCGCCAAGCGGGTCGACGCCGCCAAACGCGACCTGGCGATGTCGAAGTACTACCTCCTGGCCCAGCGTTTCGGCGCGCTCGTCGCCCGCAAGGGGCTCGGGCTCGTGGCGGTGGTCACGGGCGGCGGACCCGGCATCATGGAGGCCGCCAACAAGGGCGCCTTCGCGGCGGGCGGGCCGAGCGTCGGCTACAACATCATCCTCGAGCACGAGCAGAGCGCCAACGCCCACATCACCCCGGGCCTGGAGTTCGAGTTCGAGAACTTCGCCACCCGCAAGATCGCCCTGCGCCACGGCGCGATGGCGCTGACCTACTTCCCCGGCGGCTTCGGCACGATGGACGAGCTCTTCGAGGTGCTGACGCTCATGCAGACGAAGAAGATGCCCCGCGTGCCCATCGTGCTCATGGGCGAGAAGGAGTACTGGGACCAGGTCCTGGACTTCGACGAGTTCGCGCGCCTCGGTCTGATCTCCCCCGGCGACCTGTCGTTGTTCGCCTTCGCGGAGGACGAGCACCAGGCCTGGGCCGCCATCGAGAAAGGCGTCGCCGCCGGCCGCTGATTCGGCTATACTGCGGCCATGAGCGAGAAACCCCTGTCGGCGGACCACCGCGTCGAGATCGCGCTGGGACTCATCCTCTCCATCGTGACCTGCGGCCTCTACAACGTCTACTGGAACTACCGGCAGTTCCTGGCGATGAACGAGCTTCTCGGCCGCGAGGAGTTCAAGTTCGTGCCCTGGCTGCTGCTCTCCATCGTCACCTGCGGCCTCTTCCATATTTATTACGAGTACAAGATGGGCGCGGAGCTCTACTCCTGGCTGAAGACCCAGGGCCTCGACGCCAACCCGAACCTGCCCGTCATCGGCCTCGCGCTGTCCATCTTCGGCTTGACCATCGTGGCCGACGCCGTCTACCAGCACGAGCTCAACAAGCTGATACCGTGAAGCGTCCCGTGCCTTTCGTCGCCGTCGCCGCCGCCGCCTGGGGGTTGTGCGCCCTCCAGGCGGCGACCGGCGCGGGCGAGGGGCTGACGCTGTGTCCCTTCAAGTTGGCCACGGGCCATGAGTGCCCGGGCTGCGGCATGGGCCGCGCCGTCGTGGCCGCGATGCGCGGCGCCTGGACGCAGTCCGTCTCCTTCCATCCGCTGGGACTGCCGCTTCTCGCCGTCTGGACCGCCTGGCTGCTGCTCGAAGGCGCCCGCCGCGCCGCCCATCGATGAAAGTCGGCCCGTACGAGGTCCTGCCCGAGACGCTCTACGCGCTCGGCCTCAACGCCGCGGACTCCTGGCGCACCATCCTGCTCGGCTGGCCGCGCCTGCCCGGCGAGCCCGCGGACATGGCCCGCGCGTCCTTGCGCGCCAACGCGCGCGGCGTGTTGTGGGCGGGCGCGGGCCACTTCCGCTTCATGTGGGCCGCCGACTTCGGCAAGACCTTGCGCGGGGCGTGGGACGCGCTCGACGCGGAGTACCTCGGCGGCCTCATGGATTTCATGACCGACGAGTCCGCGCGCCAAGGCCGCGTGACCACCTGCTTCCGTCCCGGCCGCGGCTTCGACATGCCCTGGCCGCGCGGCGACGGCCTGCCCTGGCTGGTGTTCTGCCACGCCGAACGCCTCGCGCGGACCGGCCGCGCGCCCGATGAAGCGCGCCGCCGCGCCCTGCAGTCCCTGCTCGACGGCTACGAGGCGACGCACTTCGAGGACGGCCTCATCGCGCCGCGCGTGACCGGCGACTGGGTGGACACGGTGCGCCGGCCGTCCTCCACCTACAACAACCTGTGCGCGCTGATGATGCTGCGCCGGGCGCCCGAGTTGGGCCTGCGCGCGCGCCACGACCCCGCCGCCTTCGAGAAGGCCCTCGTCGAGCGCCGCTGGCGCGACGGCTTCTTCACCGATTCCCACGGCGCCGAGACGCCGAGCGCCGACGCCGCCGTCGTCGCGTTGTACCTGGGGCTGCTCGACGCGCCGCGCCGCGAGGCGCTGGCGGACTGGCTCGAGCGCTCGGGCCTGCTCGACCCCATCCCCATGACCTGCGCGGCGGGCCGCAGCGACGCCGACGTCCCGCTGCTCACCCGCCTGACGGGCGGCTACCACCTCTCGCGCTGGCTGCACCTGGGCCTCATGGCGCTCAACGGACTCAAGCGCCAGGGCCGCGCCGTCGCCGCCCGGCAGGCGGCCGCCGAGGCCGTCTTCCGCCGTCACGGCCAGATCGTCGAGGCGGTCCATGCCGACGGGCGTCCCTACCTCAGCGCGGTGCTGTCGTGCGAGCGCGGCCTGAGCATGGCCGCCGGCCAGTACCTCGAGCTGGTCGCGTCTGGGTCTTGAACCCGGGCGGGCCCGGGGCTAAACTGGGGACGCCGTCCAGGAGGGTGCCCATGCGCCATGGTCTCGCCGTCGCCGCCCTGTTGCTCAGCGTCTGCGCCCGCGCCGCCGGCGTGCACTCCGGCGAGGCCCCGAAGATCAGCGCGAGCGTCGAGTTCCTCGGCAACGCCGGCCACACCGTGACCGATCACCGCGGCACCACCTACATCGCCGGCTGGTGGTCCTACTTCGAGCCGAAGATCTACGTCGAGAAGTACCGCGGCGTCTTCCCGCTCTACTTCGTCGGACAGACCATGCGCTTCAAGGTGACGCTGGCCAACACGGCGGAGAAAGGCGCCAAGCCCTTCAACGTCCTCATCGAGGCCGACAACAAGGTGCTCGAGACCGACGGCTCTTTGGGCCAGGAGATCGGCCCGCGCCAGTCCTGGACCGTCAAGGACCTCCGCCCGGGGCAGACGGTGACCAAGGAGTTCTCCGTCTACATCGACCCGGGCGACGACCTGCCCTCCGGTCTCGACGCCACCAAGATCCGCATCCGCCACGCCAACAGCGGCTCCGCCGACGCCGGCCTCATAAAGGAAAGCATCGCCGTCTGGTGCCCGCCCGACCAAGCCGTCGGCGAAGCCGCCGGCTTTTGACGGAAGGGACGGGCGCCCCGCTTAACACACGCCCCAAATCTGGTAAAATACCGTCGTATTGCGGGATGGTGAAACGGTATCACAGCAGACTCTGAATCTGCCTTTCTAGGTTCGAATCCTAGTCCCGCAGCCAATCTTGACGCAAAAGAAAGCCCCGCCAACGCGGGGCTTTTTTCTTTTCCCGGCGCCGTGGAACCCGCGGTGATCCAAATACTTGGCCCGGACAAGCTGCCCGGGCAGTAATAACATATGATCACCGAATGATGAGAATGGCCATAGCCGCGGTCCTGCTCCTCGCTCCGTCTTTGTCCACGGCCAGCCTTTACAGCGCCGCAAAGAAAGGGGACGTCGAGAAAGTCGCCAAGCTCATAGCCGAAGGCGCGCCGGTGAACAAGGCCTACGGCTTCGATAACTCGCGCTACTACGCTCTGGGGGTCGCCGCACACAACGGCCACGTCGAGGTCGTGCGTTTGCTGCTCGAGAAAGGAGCCAATCCGAACCTGGACGATGCCGTTGGCTTTACGGCCATCCACCACGCGGTCGCGAACCCAGCGCCGAACGTCGAGGTGGTGCGCCTGCTGCTGGAGAATGGCGCAGATCCCACGATGACGCGCCAGCGCTACTCCAAGGACAAGCGGAACGCATTGGACATGGCGGGCGAGCACGGACGGGACGGACAGGACGGCATGCAGGAGATCAGACGCCTGCTGGCCGAAGCGGCTGGGCGGATCAATCGTAAGAAGCGCGAGCTAGAAGCCGTGATCTCCGGCGCCGCCCCCGCCCCGGCGGCCTCGCCCGCCGCGCCGCCGGCGGCGCTCGCCGAGGCCCAGACGCTGCCGGCGCCGGTCGAGCCGAGCTATCATGCCGCCGAGCGTCCGAACGATCTCGCCGTCGTGGTCGGCGTCGAGGGCTACTCCGACATCGAGACGAAGGCGCCCTACGCGGAGCGCGACGCGGAGGCGGTGAAGTCCCACTTGCGCGCCCTCGGCGTCCCGGAGCGGAACGTCGTCCTGCTCAAGGGCTCGAAGGCGTCCAAGTCGTCAATCGAGAAATATGTGGAGACCTGGCTGCCGCAACTCGCGAAGGCTGACAGCCGCGTGTACTTCTATTTCTCCGGCCACGGAGCGCCCGACGTGAAGTCCGGCCAGGCCTACTTGGTCCCGTGGGACGGCGACCCGAACTTCCTGACAAACACGGCGTATCCCGTCGCGCGCCTCTACAAGAAGCTCGGCGAGTTGTCCGCCGCGCGAGTGCTCGTTGCGATGGATTCGTGCTTCTCCGGGGCGGGCGGCCGCTCGGTGCTCGCCTCCGGCGCGCGGCCGCTCGTGACCAAGGCGTCCAAGGGCGCGCCTCCGGCCAAGCTCACCGTACTCTCCGCCTCGGAGTCCGGGCAGATCTCCGGCTCTCTCGACTCGCGGGGGCACGGCGCGTTCACCTATTTCCTGCTCGAAGGCCTCAACGCGGGGAAGACGACGCCCAAGGCGCTTGCCGACCATCTCATCCCGCGCGTCCAAAACGAGGCGCGGCGGCTCAATCGCGATCAGACGCCGCAACTCCAGGGGGACGGGGCGTGGTCTTTACGCTGAGCGCTCAGCCAGGTTCTGATATTGTCGGTTTCGGGCAGCCAGTTTGAAAAGAATCGCAATCCAAAACGAAGCCCTCCTTCACCGGGAGGGCTTCTTGTTTGCGGATGGAACTTTCGAGGGGGCTCAATCGTATGGAATATAGATGCTCCCCCAAAACGTCGGCCGCTTGATTTTTCTGATCCGAGGCCAGCGGGTCATGCTGGACGCCGACTTGGCACGAGTCTACGGCGTTTCTACGAAGCGCCTCAACCAACAGGTGCGGAGGAACCTCGACAGATTCCCTGCTGACTTCATGTTTGCTTTGAGCCAAGATGAGAAATCCGAGGTGGTTGCAAATTGCAACCACCTCCAGGCCCTCCGTTTCTCGCGGCATCCGCCGAACGCCTTCACGGAACATGGCGCTCTGATGCTCGCCTCCGTCTTGAACACGGATACCGCGGTTCAAGCGAGCGTTCAAGTCGTCCGGGCATTCGTAAGGCTTCGCGAGATGATCGCCGGTAACCGTGAGTTAGCGCAGCGGCTGGATTCCTTGGAGCGGCGCTACGATTCCCAGTTCAAGTCCGTCTTCGCTGCCGTCCGCCGACTGATGGAGCCGCCCAAGGAAAGGGCGAAACGGATCGGGTTCCGGCCGTGACGCTCGAGGTATCGCAGTTTGCGATACCTTTCACCCAGGTTCTGATGGCGTCCACGACGGACAGCCAATTTGCAGAAGAGAGCCCTTCGGCCGCTAGGCCGAAGGGCTCTCTTGCATGTCGTGCCGCGCGCGGCCGAACGCGGCCTGTCCGGATTGAAATGCGACCTAGGTCTTCGAGGCGGCGAAGATGCTGCCGATCGATTCGTCGAGGACCTTGTTGAATTCCGCGTCCGTCTGCTGCGCGGTCAAGCCTTCCGTCAGCGCGCGGGAGAAACTCGCCGTCATCCCGTGGTTCTTCGCCAACAGGTCGTTGGCTTCCTTCCGAGAATAGCCGCCGGAGAGAGCCACGACGCGCAGGACGTTGGGATGCTTGATCACGTCCAAGTAGAAATCCGCCGTGCTGGGCAAGGTCAGCTTCAGCATGACTTTCTGGTCGGGCTTGAGCTTGCCGAGATGCGACAGGATGCTCTGTTTGAGCAGCTTCTCGCATTCGGCCTTGTTCGGGCTCTTGATGTCGACCTCGGGCTCGATGATGGGGACCAGGCCCTTGGCGAGGATCTGCTTGCCGATCTCGAACTGCTGCGCCACCACCGCTTCGATGCCCGCGGGGTTGGCCGATTTGATGACCGAACGCATCTTGGTCCCGAAAATGCCGCACTTGACCGCGCGGTCGAGCAGCTTGTCCAGGTCGGGCATGGGCTTCATCAACTGCACGCCGTCCTTCTCGTCGGCCAAACCTTTGTCCACCTTCAAGAAGGGAACGACCTTCTTGTCTTCCCAGAGGAACTGGGCCGTCGGCTTGCCGCCGACCGCGCGGTCCATCGTCGCCTCGAAGAGGATCGCGCCGAGGATGCGGTCAGAACCGAAGCTGGGGCTCACGATGATGCGCGTGCGCATCTCGTGGATCTTGTCCATCATCTGCTGGTCCCCCGAGTAAGCGGTCTCCGGGATGCCGTAGAGTTTCAAGGCCTTGGGCGTGCTTCCGCCGCTTTGGTCCAGGGCGGCGATGAAGCCGGCCCGGGATTTGATCGCTTCGAGTTGTTGGGCGTTTGGCATGGTAGTTCTCCGTGTCGGAATTCCAAGCAGGTCAGTAGACAGTACGAAAGTACGGGGGGGCTTGTGCCAGCGTCACCTTGGCATCAGTATCAGAACCGAAGAAGCCCTCGAAAGGAGGGTTTCCCTCTTCCCGGATTCCTTCAACGGTCGAGCAGGACTATCGAGATGCGCCTGAACTCGTCGTAGTCCTGCCGCGAGAGCGGCAGGCATTGGAGGTCGGCGCTGATGACGTCGGCGGGCATGTGGGGGTCGGCCTCGCGCAGGAACTCGTTGGCCTCCCGCATCGCGTCGTGCGCGTCGCCGCCGAAGCCGAAGGCGCTCTTGGGCTCGGCCCCGTTCACCGACATGGTGAACAGGAAGACGACCCGCAACCGGCCCTTCGCATCGGCGATGCCGGCGAGCTTCGCGGCGAGCCCGGCGGGCAGCGGCGCATGTCGCCCGAAGCGGGCCTCGCCGCGTCGGATGAAGACGGCCGGCGTCGGTTTCTTGCTCAAGAGCTCCGTGCAAAGATTGCAGACGAGCGCGTCGTCGTTGTTGTCATAGCCGCAGCGCGCGCATTTGAGTGGCATGACGGAAGGATGCCATGCCCCTCGTCTCCCGTCAAGCCGAGGCCCGGCCGACGCCGTCAGTAGGGAGGGGTGGCGCGCGGCACGAAGTTGAATCCGTCCCAGCCTGCCGTCCAGTTCCCTCTGCGATAGCGCCACCCCAGGGCGCCTCGGTAGAACCGGTCTTCCCATGTGAAGCCGACGGCCAGCTTCTCGCGCGACGCGACCCAGCCCGGCACCTCGATGAGGTGGGTCGTCCCGTCCGCCTCGTTCTGCACGGTGAGTCGCCAGCGCGAGATGGGGACGGCGTTCATGCGGCGTCCCTTCCCGCCGCTCAGGTAGGCCGTGAACGAGGCGTCATCCATCGCGATGACCCGTCCGCGCACCGCGATGACTTCTTGGCGGCCGAGCCGCGCGTTCACCGTCATCCCCGCCGAAGTGAAGACCATCGTCATGAAGATCAGAAGCGGGGTGGCGAGCAGCAGGTTGAGACACCCCATCGGATTGATGGCGACGGTGTGCCAGAACGCGATGAAGACGACGAGCGAGAGCGCGAAGCCCCCGAAGAAATGGTCCGTGTAGGCCCAACCGACCACGCTGGAGAAATCTCGTACCCCTGCCCACGCCGCGTAAACGGACGCGACGGCGAATGTCGCCCACACGATGGCCCAGGCGGCGTTCGATGACATCCGCGGCGGGGGCGGCGGGAAAGTCTCCGGCCGCGCGAGCCATCCCCTGATGCACGCGAGAGCGGCCGGAGCCTCATCCGTGGGGCAGGCGATCCGGACCTCTTTCCCGTTGCGATGCTCGAGATAGACGTAGAACGCGTCCGTGTCTCGCTGCCTCAACTCGCAGACCCGGATGTCGCTCAGGGAGCCGCCTGCGGTCAACTCGCGGACGATCCGAGACAGGCCTGCGCGGCGGTCGTCGTCTTCTATCGGCATGAGCTTCGCTGGAGCAGTGAGCAGACGACCGATTTCATGAGCGCGAGCGCGCGAGGGCTCTCATCCGGGTTTTGTTATATCAGATGGAACGGCATTGGCGATATGATGGGAGCATGAATCGGATGTGCGCGGCGTTGGCGCTGAGTTCCTTTGAAGTCGTGTCGTCGGGCGATTCTTCTCGGCGGTGGGGACCTTACATTAGTTAGAATGCGCCGGATGAAGAAAGCAGCCGCGGTCTCCGGATTGCTCCTCGCCTTCGCCTCGGCCTTTGGGCTTTCCGGCTGCGTGACCGCCCCGACCCTCACGGTCGGCGACGCCCCCGCCGTGAGTTACAGCGAAGCCGCCCTCGCCGAGTCGTCCGGCCTCGTCGCGCTCGGCGTTTGCGTGATCGACACGCCGGCGTCCACCGGCCTTCGCGGGGGCGTTCAACGGCGGTTGCTCGACTTGTACCGGCAGCGTTTCGCCGCAGCCGTCATCGCGCCATCCTCGGAGAAGGGGCGGCTCTGCGACCTCGAAGCGCGCTACCCGTCGCCGTTGAGCGCCGACAGGGGCACGCTCCATTCCGCCTACACGGGGGAACAACTGGCGAAGGCCTCCGGGCACTTCCGCTCCGTCGTCGCGATGTTCGCGCGGGCCGTCTCGGCGGGGACCCCCGCGGACCGCCTCGTCCAGTCGCAGCGGGCGAAGGCCGGCCTGCCGCCGCGCGCCGTCGAAGCGTCGCTCGCCCAGACGGCGCCCGGTTCCGTGCGCGGCACGGCGTTCGGCGTCGCCGCGACCCGGGCCGAGACCACGCCCGCGCCCGTATCCGTCCAGCAGGGCCTCAGCGCCTCCGACATCGAACGCATCGCCCGCGCGGTCAAGGGCGCCGACGCTCCCGCGCCCGGTCCCGGGCCGGCCGACTCCGCTCCCCGCTACTTGAGTCCCGAACGCGCGAACGACCTGGCGGTCATCGTCGGCATCGAGTCCTATTCCGACATCGCGTCCAAAGCCCCGTACGGCGAGCGTGACGCGGACGCCTTCAAGGCGCACGTCCGCGCCCTCGGCGTGCCGGAGCGCAACATCGCCCTGTTGAAGGGCTCCAAAGCCGGCCGGGCGTCGCTGGTGAAGAATCTGGAGCAGTGGCTGCCGCGTTTGGCCAAGGCGGACAGCCGGGTGTACTTCTACTTCTCGGGGCACGGCGCGCCCGACGTGAAGTCGGGCCAAGCCTATCTCGTGCCCTGGGACGGCGATCCCAACTTCCTCGAATCGACCGCTTACCCCGTCGCCCAGTTATACAGGAAGCTCGGCGAGCTTCCCGCGAGGCAGGTGCTCGTGGTGCTGGACTCGTGTTTCTCCGGCGCGGGCGGGCGCTCGGTGCTGGCTTCCGGCGCGCGGCCGCTCGTCGCCAAGATCGTGACCGGCGCGGTCCCGGCGAAGGTCACCGTGCTCGCGGCGTCCGCATCCGACGAGATCTCCGGCTCGCTCGACGACAAGGGCCATGGCGCTTTCACCTACTTCCTGCTCCAGGGGCTCGACGCGGGCAAAACGACGCCGAAGGCGCTCGCCGACTACCTGATCCCGCGCGTGCAGGACGAGGCGCGGCGTCTCAACCGGGACCAGACGCCGCAGCTGCTGGGAGACGGCTCCTGGGCGCTGCGTTGACGGCGCGGCCGACGCGCTCCGCATGAGTCAGGCGGCGTCCAGTTCGTAGGCCGCCCCCAGGCATTCCGCGACGACCCTCAGGAGCTCCCTTTCCTCCCGCAGGAACGGGCCCTCGTCCATGGCGGGGGACGCGCTCAGATAGACGACCTCGAGCGACCCGACCTCCTGGCCTTTGACCGTGATGGGGGTCTTCAGCGCCCAGGGGCCCGGCGCGAATCGGCCCGTGCGGAACTCGCGCTCGCCGAGCACGGCCCTCGCGCACGCGATGTCGGGACGCAGCCAGGCCTTGGGGAGCAGGTCGACGATCCGCCCGATCCTCTGCTCGAGCCGGAGATCGGGGTCGCGCAGGATCCGCACGGCGTGATAGACGCAGTCGAGCTCCTTCATGCGCTCGTTGAGGACGCGCGTGCGCGCCTTCATCGCGTCGCCCATCCAATCGGACTGACCCTTGGCCTCGCGCAGCGCGGCCTGCAGCTCGATCATCTCGGCGTTCATCGACTCGATGTGCCGGACGAGCTCTTCTTTGGAGAGACCGGAGGCGTCCATGCGGTAATCTTATCATCGGGCGGGACCCCTTATCCCGGAATGTCGACATGCGTCCGCGGATGAGGGGCTTCCCGGTTTTGTACGATGCGTCACCATGGACAAGACGACCTGCCCGGTGTGCGAGATGGACGACGTCCTGGAGTCGCCGACGCGTTGGGAGTGCGCCACCTGCGGCCATGAGTGGGAGCGCGCGCCCGAGGCCGAGGCGGCGTCCGGGCCGCGCGTCGTGAAGGACGCCAACGGCAACACGCTCGCCGACGGCGACCTCGTGACCCTCATCAAGGACCTGCCGCTCAAGGGCTCGTCGCAGACCCTCAAGGTCGGGACGAAGTCCAAGCCCATCCGCCTGGTGGACGGCGACCATGAGATCACCTGCAAGATGGACGGCGTCACCGTCTATCTGAAGGCGTGTTTCGTGAAGAAGGCCGGATGAGCGCCGCGGTCGAACGCCTCGAGCCCCGGTTGCGCGAGACGGCGCTCGTCATCCTGCGGCGCCATCACTTCGGCGAGGGCGACCTGCAGCTCGAAGCCAACGAGCCGCGCCAGCCGCCTTCCTGCCTCATCCGGGGCCATCGCGTGCGCGTCGAGCTCGACGACGGCTCGGTGTCCTTCCGCGTCATGGCGGGCCGTTGGAGCGGGCGGCGCGCCGACTACCCGACCGCGGGCGCCTTCGTCGCCGCGTTCGAGGAAGCCCTCGACGCGGCCCTCAGGGGCTGACGAGCGGGCGGCGAGTGACGACGCTCTCGACTAGACGCCTCCTGCTCAGGCCGGTCGTCCTGGCGGACGCTCCGCGTTTCGCGGCGTGCAGCCGCGACCCCCGGGTCGCCGTGCCCGTGGGCATCGCGGCGCCGTGGACCCTGGCGCAGGCTCGCGCGCGCGTGCGCGAGGCGCGCGCGCTGATGCGCGGCCGGCGGCTGCTGGCGGTCTCGCTGTTCCTGCGCGGCGACGGGCGTTGGGTGGGGTCCTTGAACCTGCGCTGGCCGCACCCCGGCGTCGGCGAGCTGGGCTACTACCTGCTCCCGGAGCACTGGGGCCGAGGCTACGCCACCGAGGTCGTGCGCTTCGTGGTGGATCTGGCGTTCCGAGAGCACGGCGCGCACCGCGTCCAGGCGACCGCCTGGGTGCGCAACCCGGCGTCGGCTCGCGTCCTGCTCAAGGCGGGCCTGCGCAAGGAGGGCCGCCTGCGCGGCTACCTGAAGCGAGGCGACGAGGTCCGCGACGAGTTCGTCTTCGGCGTCACGAGGGGGGACTGGCGGAAAACGCGCGCGTCTGTTACCCTGAGAGCACGATGAACCTGTCCATCACCGCCTTCGCGTCCGAGCGCGGCACTGCGTCGTTGGGCGCCGGCGAGCCCGTGTCCGTCCTCCTGCTGCTCGGCGCGGGCCTGCTGTTGTTGGCGGCCTCCGTCCTGCTCGCGCGCCGCGCGCCCGTCGCGGCGGTCGCCCGTCCCTCCGGGCGCTGACGCGCCCGCGCGCCCCCTCCGGCCCTTCCGTTGCAAGGAGTGAGTCATGCGCGCCCTTTTCGCCGCCGTCCTCCTTGCTTCCTCGCTCTCCGGCTGCGCGACGGTCGTCGCCCGGCACGAGGTGCCCGGCGACACCCCGCGCCTGTCGTATCCGGCCGCCAAGAAGGCGCTGCAGGCGGCGTTCAAGCGCGGCCTGCTCGAGAAGCGGGGCTTCGTCGCGGCGACCATGAACGCGTGGAAGGCCGAGGTGGGCGAGGAGGGCGTCGCTCTCCTGTTCGACCGCTACCTCAGCCTCGTGTCCCAACAGACCGTGGCCACGAAGCTGGCGTGCGCCTACGCGGACCTCGACGGCTCGACGCTGGTCCAATACAAGACCGGGGGAGCGGGGCGGGCGGCCTACCTGACCTACGAGGTCCCGCTCGGCGCGGCGTGCGGCGACCTCGCCATGTTCTACGGAGACCGCGCCGCCGCGGAGGACTTCGCGCGCGCTCTGCGGGCGATGAAGCTGCGCGCCGAGCTGGGACCCACGCCCGAGGAGGTCGCCGCGGCGCGGCCCGCCCCGGCCTTCTCGCGCGAGGACCTGGCGACCATCGTGCAGGCCGCGGTCGCGGGCGCGGCCGGCGGCAAGCCGGGCGACGCGCCGAAGCCGGCCCCGAGCTCCGACGTGGACCGGCCCGCCTACCGCTTCGCGGAGCGGCCCCGGGACTTCGCCGTGGTCGTGGGCATCGGCCGCTACTCCGACATCCCTGAGGCGCAGTTCGCCGACCGCGACGGCGAGGCGGTCAAGGAGCACCTGCTCGCGTTGGGCTTCCCGAGCCGCAACGTCGTGCACCTGACCGGCGAGAAGGCCGGCTACAAAGGCATCGAGAAGTTCGTCGAGACCTGGCTGCCCAGGAACGCGGAGGAGGGCAGCCGCGTCGTGTTCTACTTCTCGGGCCACGGCGCGCCGGACCCGCAGACTGGACGCGCGTACCTGCTCCCCTACGACGGCGACCCCAACTTCCTCGAGAACACCGGCTACCCCATCGAGCGCCTCTACCGCAAGCTCGGCGAGCTGCGGGCGCGCGAGGTCGTGGTGGCGCTCGACGCGTGTTTCTCCGGCGCGGGCGGGCGCTCGGTATTGGCCAAGGGCGCCCGGCCCTTGGTGGCGCGCGTCGAGGACGCGTCCGTGCCGCCGCAGTTGACCGTCTTCGCGGCGGCTTCGGGCGAGCAGATCACGAGCACCCTGGAAGAGCAGGGCCACGGGACCTTCACCTACTACTTCCTCAAGGGCCTGGGCGGCGCGGCGCGCGGTCCGGGCGGGACTGTCACGGCGCGCGGCCTGCATGACTACCTCAAGCCCAAGGTCCAGGACGCGGCTCGCCGTCAGAACCGCGACCAAGAGCCCGTCCTGCACGGCAGCGGCTCGCTCGAGCTGGTGCGCCATTGAGGCGTCGGCGCGCCCGGCAAGTCGTATAATGCGCGCATGACCCGCGCCGCGAAGGTGGCATCCGTCCGCTTGTCGAAAGCGGAGTCGCGCGCGCCCTCCGCGCGGACCACGCGCAAGGTCGTCGCCGCGCTTCGGCGCGACGGCCTCGTCGTGTTCGAGAACCTGTTCCCGGCGCCCCTGCTGGAGAAGGTCCGCGCCCTCGTCGTGCGCCGTCACGAGAGCGGGGCGCTGCGCCGCCGCGGCCTGGTGCGCGACATCGCCGGACGCTGCACCAGCCTGCTGCCGTTCGAGGGGCCGTTGCTCGACCCGCGTCTCTACGCCCATCCCGCGTTGCGAGACGCTCTGCCGGCCCTGCTCGGGGCCGATTACCGCCTCAGCAGCCTGGAGGCCATCGTGGCCCTGCCCGGCTGCGGCCGCCAGCACCAGCACATCGACGGCCCCATCCGCTTCGACCGGGCCGTGGGCGGCGCGCGCAGGGGGTTCGGGGGTGACCTCTCCGCGCTGCCGCCGTTCGCGCTCGCGCTGGCGACCCCGCTGTGCGCCGTGGACGAGGAGAACGGCCCCACCGCCTTGTGGCCGGGCTCGCACCGCGTCGCGCTGCGCTGGCCGCTGCCCTCCGAGCGCGAGGTGAGCCGTCGTTTCCCGGAGGTCCGCATGACCGGGCCGTTCGGGCGCTCCTATCTGTACGACTACCGCACCTTCCACCGCGGCCTGCCCAACCACTCGCGCGAGGTCCGGCCCTTGCTCATGCTCGTCTACACGCGCTCCTGGTACCGCGACCCGAACCTCGCCGACGCCGAGCCGAGCCCGCTCATCGGCCGCCGCGAGCTCGCGCGCGTGCCCGCGTCCCTGCGCGAGTTGTTCGCCTTCGCGCCCGCCGCGCGCCCCGCCGCCTGACGGGAGGCGGCATGAGCGTTGCAAGCCTCGGTGGAGGCGGATGGGATTTGCTAGATTGCGTCCGCCGTCAACGCTCCGCCGGAGGTCCGCCATGATACGCACGCTCACCGTCGTCCTGCTGTTCGCCGCGTCCGCGCACGCCAAAGACGCCGCCAAACCCGCCCCGGAGGGGAAACCCGGACACGAGGCGAAGGAGGACAAGGCGCGCACGGTCCCCGGCGGCGCCAGCAAAGGCGTGAAGGCCTGCCACGCCGACCTCGAGAAGTTCTGCAAAGGCGTCAAGCCCGGCGAAGGGCGCCAAGGCGCCTGCCTGAAGGCGAACGCCAAGAAGCTGTCGAAGAGCTGCCGCGCCTGGGCGTCTCACGGCGGCAAGGGGCACATGGACGAGGCGTTGGGCCGCGACATCGACGGCGCTCCCGCCGTGGTCCCGGACGCCGCTCCCGCGCCGCAGCCCGCACCCGCCGGGAAGTAGTCCTCGCGGACGCCGTAGGTCTTGACGCGCGGCTCGCGTGCAGTTATAGTTAACTATATGGTTAACTATAACCAGCGCCGGCTCGACCTCGCCTTCGGCGCGTTGGCCCATCCCATCCGCCGCGGCATCCTCGCGCGCCTCTCCACCGGCGAGGCGAGCGTCGCCGAGCTGGCCAAACCCTTCAAGGTGTCGGCGCCCGCCATCACCAAACACATGCGGATCCTGGAGGACGCGGGGCTGCTCACG
Source organism: Elusimicrobiota bacterium (assembly GCA_033875325.1). Taxonomy (GTDB): domain Bacteria; phylum Elusimicrobiota; class Elusimicrobia; order UBA1565; family UBA9628; genus GWA2-66-18. The sequence continues at coordinate 45,069 of JANRKA010000140.1, forward strand.
CGCAAGAAGCTGGGGCGCACGCACCGCTGCCGCCTGGAGGAGAGGCGGCTGAAGGAGGCCCAGGAGTGGCTGGAGGCCCACCGGAAGTTCTGGAACGAAAGGCTCGACGCGCTCGAGCGCTATTTGAAGGAGAATCCCTGACATGACGACCGCCAAGCCGCCGTTCGAGATCGAGTTGGACCGCCTCATCGACGCCCCGCGGGAGCGCGTGTTCCGGGCCTGGAGCGAGCCGGAGCAGATGAAGCGGTGGTTCGCGCCCGAGCCCTTCCGGCTCGCGGTCAAGAGCATGGACTTCCGCGTCGGCGGGCGCTATGAGATGGCCATGCGCGGCCCCGACGGCGAGGATTTCCCGTTCTCGGGCGTCTATCTGGAGGTCGACCCGCCGGCCAAGCTCGCCTGGAACAGCGAGTTCCCGGACATGCCCAAGGGCTCCATCGTCACCGTCGTCACCTTCACCGAGGAGGGGGGCAAGACGAGGGTGCGCGCGCGGCAGACCTTCTCGGCGCTCTCGCCCATCGCCGAACACGCCATCGCGGGCGCGAAGGAAGGCTGGAACCTGACCATGGACCAGCTCGTCGTCTTCGCCGAGTCGGAAGATTATGGAGGCGTCATGAGCGCCATGAAGCGAGCCGTGGAGCCGGAATCCGACCGGGAGGTCGTCGTCACCCGCGTCATCGACGCGCCGGTGGCGCGCGTGTGGCGGGCCTGGACGGACAACGACGAGATCGTGAAGTGGTGGGGACCCCACGGCTTCTCCGACGAGACCGAGTCGCGCGAGTTCAAGCCCGGCGGGCATTGGAGACACGTCATGGTCGGCCCGGATGGGACGCGCTTCGCGAACTACGCGACTTACAAGGAGATCGAGCCGATGAAGCGCATCGTGCTCGTCAACGGCGGCAGCAAGGAGGACGAGGCGCGGGGCATCGGCATGCGCTCGGAGATCACCTTCAAGCCCGTGGGCGACAAGACCGAGATCACGATGCGCACGGTGCTGGCGACCGCCGCGATGCGCGAGCGCGTGGTCAAGGAGTTCCGGGCCGTCGAGGGCGGCCAGCAGACGCTGGCGCGCCTGGACGCGCAGTGCACCGGTCAGTTCGTCGTCTTCCGCCTCATCGACGCCCCGCGCGAGCGCGTCTGGCGCGCGTGGACCACGGAGAAGGAGTTGGGCGCCTGGATGGGCCCCAAGGGGGCGGAGCCGGGCCACGCGAAGCTCGACCTCCGGGTGGGCGGCAGCTTCCATTATTCCATACGATACGGCGGCGTGGAGATGTGGGGGCTGCTGACCTATCAGGAGGTCGCCGAGCCGGAGCGGCTCGTCTACATACAGCAGTTCTCGGACAAGGACCGCGGTCTGGGCGCGCACCCGCTGGCGCCGGCCTGGCCCAAACGGACGCTGACGACGGTGCACTTCCAGGACTTCGGGGCTAAGACCCTCGTCAGCCTTTACTGGAAGCCGATGGACCCGACCGCGGCCGAGACCGACGCCTTCACGAAGGGCATGGAAGGCATGAAGGGCGGTTGGAACGGGAGTTTCGAGCGCCTCGAGGCGCATCTGAAGGAGGGGGAGTGATGCTCATCAAAGCGGGGGCCGTCATCGCCGTCGTCATCGTCGCCGTGCTGCTGTTCGCCGCGAGCCGGCCGGATTCGTTCCGCGTCGAGCGGCGCGTCTTCATCAAGGCCGCGCCCGAGAAGGTGTTCCCGTACCTCGAGGACCCCAAGAAGACGACCGAGTGGTCGCCCTGGGAGAAGAAGGACCCCGCCCTGAAGAAGACCTTCAGCGGCGCGACGAAGGGCAAGGGCGCCGTTTACGAGTGGGAGGGCAACAACGAGGTGGGGGCCGGCCGCCTCGAGATAACCGAGGTCGTGCCGAACGCGAAGGTCGTCATGGACCTGCGTTTCCTGAGGCCGATGAAGGCCGAGAACACGGCCGCGTACGCGGTCGCGCCCAAGGACGGGGGGTGCGAGGTGGCGTGGTCCATCGAGGGTCCCATGCCCTTCGTGTCCAAGGTCATGTTCCTGTTCATGGACATGGACAAGATGGTCGGCGGCGAGTTCGAGAAGGGCCTGGCCGACTTGAAGGCCCTCGCGGAGGCCCCGTGAAGGCCGACAAGCTGGTCTGGGCGGGACGCGTCATGACCGCGCTGACCGCGCCGCTGTTCCTGCTGGGCGTGTACATGATCTTCACCGGCGACCCGCAGGTGACCGCGGGGATGGCCAAATACGGCTGGCCGCCGGAGACGGTGAAGACCATCGGCTGGCTGGAGCTGCTCTGCCTGGTCCTCTACCTCGTCCCGCGGACCTCGGTGCTGGGCGCGGCGGCTCTGACGGGCTACCTGGGCGGGGCCGTGGCGACGCACCTGCGCGCGCAGGAACCGGTCGTGATGCCGGTCGTCGTCGGCGTCTGGGTGTGGGCCGGCATCTGGCTGCGCGAGCCGCGCCTGCGCGCCTTGATGCCGCTGCGCGGCCGGTAACCCGGCGCTCGGCTCAGTAGTTCGTCCACACCGAGCCCTTGGTGTCGGTGTGGGAGCAGGCGAGCCAGAACTCGCCGTTCGTGCGGGCGCGCTGGCTGCCCGGAGGCGGCGAGGAGCCGCACAAGCTGCCGTTGTCGCTCCAGTAGATCCACTCGCCGGTGTCGAGGATGTAGCCCGAGCCGCAGCCGAACGCGTTGACGTTCTGGTTGTGGCGGACGACCGAGGTCGTGGGGTGGTAGTCGGGCGCCTTGACCTGCGGGATCGCCGCCAGGTATTTGCCGTTGATGGTCAGCGAATACATGTCGCTGGGGTAGGAGCCCTCCATGTCCGCGTAATAGATGGAGAGAGCGGAGCGCACCGAGCCCATCGTCCCTTTGAGCTTGCCCTCGGAGGACTTGCGGATGAGGTCGGCGAACTTGGGGATGGCGATGGCCGCGAGGATGCCGATGATGGCGACCACGATCATCAGCTCGATGAGGGTGAACCCGCGGGGTCTACGCATGGCTTCTCAATAGAACAACCCGTGACGGGCGGCGCCAGGCCAATCCGGTCACGCGCGGACGACGCGCCAGAGGCGGGCGGAGCGGGAGCGGGGATTCTCGCGCGTCTCCTCGGGCGAGGGTTTGGCCGGCGCGGGCGGCGGCGCGGTCCAGGCGCCGGCTGCGGCCTGGGCGCGGAGGGCGGCCTCCACGAGGCGCTCCTCGCCCGAGTGGAAGGTCAAAAACGCGGCGCGCCCGCCCGGGCGCACCAAGGCCGGCAGGTCGGCGAGCAGGCGCGCCAGCGACTCGCGCTCGGCGTTGACCGCGATGCGCAGGGCCTGGAAGGTCCGCACCGCCGGGTGGGCGGAGAACGCGTCTTTTTTCTTGAAGGGGCCGGGGCCCAGGCCCTTGGCGAAGCCCACGGCGGCGACGAGCTCTCGGGTCGTCTTGGGCAGGCGGCCCTGGCGCTTGTACCCGGCGAGCGCGGCGGCGATCTTCGCGGCGTCGGGCTCGTCGCCGTAGAGACGCAGGGCCTCCTCGACCTGGGCCTCGGACGCGGCCGCGAGCCAGTCGGCCGCGGTGGGCCCAGCGGAGCGGTCCATGCGCATGTCGAGGGGGCCGTCGTTCTTGAAGGACATCCCGCGCTCGGGGCGGTCGAGCTGCATCGAGGAGACGCCCAGGTCGGCGAAGAGGGCGTCCACCGGCCCGCGTCCCAGCGCGCGCAGCGCCGCGAGAGCGCCGGCGTAGTCGCTTTTGACCGCGGTCACGGGCGCGCCGGCGTCGCGCAGGCGCTTCTCGGTGCGCGCCAGCTCCTCGCCGTCGCGGTCCAGGCCGATGACCGTCGCACCGCGGCGGACCGCCTCGCCCGCGTGCCCGCCCCAGCCGAGCGTGCAGTCGAGCACGGTCGCCCCGGGCAGCGGGCCCAACGCGTCGAGCACCTCGGCCAGCATGATCGGGAGGTGGGTGCCCGCCGGCGTCGAGCCGCGCGCCTTGGCTTTGGCCAACGCCTCGGGGTCGGCGGCCTGCTCCTTGTATTTCTCGGCGAAGCTCTTGGGATGGGTGCCCGTGTAGCGGTCGCGCCGGCGATGGGCGGCGAGCGCCGTCGCGATGGGGACGTCGGCGGGCGCGAGCTCGTATTCGAGCAGCTTTCGCGACTCCACCCACTTGAAGGCGTCGTGGTCCTTGAGCGTGAGCGCGCCGGAGTAGGACTTCACGAAATACGCGCGCAGGTCGATCTCGCCGAAGTCGTAGGCGTGCCGGTTTCGGCCCGCCTCCTCGCCCACGACCGCGTCGATGCCGAGCTCCTCCTTGAGCTCGCGCGCGAGAGCGGCCTGCGGCGTCTCGCCGTCCTCGACGCGCCCGCCGGGGAACTCCCAGAGCCCGGCGTGCGCGCGTCCCGGCGCGCGTCGGCACAGCAGCACCATGCCGGATTTGAGGATGACGGCGGCGCAGACCGGGATCACGCGCCTATTCTACTTCATGCGTATTTCGGCATAATCACCCCGTGAGCAGCGCCTACGAGCGCATCTACGCCGTCGTGGCGCGCATACCGCGCGGCAAGGTGGCGACCTACGGCCAGGTCGCGCGCCTGGCCGGCATGCCGCGTCACGCCCGCCAGGCGGGCTACGCCCTGTTCGCGCTGCCCGAAGGGCACGGCCTGCCGTGGCAGCGCGTGGTCAACGCGAAGGGCGAGGTCAGCGCCCGCTCGCTGGCCTTCAACGAGGCGAAGCAGCGCGCCCTGCTCGAGCGCGAAGGCGTGGCTTTCGACGCCAAGGGCCGCATACCGCTGAAGCGCTTCCAGTGGAAGCCGGGGACGCGGCCGTGAGCGGTCATCCCGCGCTCGCCCGTCGCCTGGGCCCGGCCGCGCTCGTCTTCTACGGCGTCGGCGACGTGCTCGGCGCGGGCATCTACGCGCTCGTGGGGAAGGTGGCCGCGGAGGCGGGGTCCGCGGCCTGGGCGTCGTTCCTCGTCTCGGCCGCGCTGGCCGCGGTGACGGGACTGGCCTACGCGGAGCTGTGCGCGCGCGTGCCGCGCTCCGCGGGCGCGGCGGCGTTCGCCGCCGAGGCTTTCGGCGGCTCGCTGATGCCGCACCTCGTCGGCTTCTTCGTGCTGGCCAGCGGCGTGACCTCGGCCGCGACGGTGTCGCTGGCCTGCCACGGCTACCTGCGCTCCTTCGTGGACCTGCCGCCGTTGGCGGCCGCGTTGGCGCTCATCGCGCTGATGGCCTTGATCGCCTTCATCGGCGTGCGCGAGTCGGTGGCCGCCAACAACGCCTTCACCGTCATGGAGGTCTCGGGACTCCTGCTCGTCATCGCCGTGGGCTTGTCCTACGCGTTCCGGCGCCCCGCCGCCGAGCTCGTCGCGGCGCTCGAGCCGGACGCGGGCCCGCTCGCCGTGCTCGCCGGAGCGACCTTGGCCTTCTACGCCTTCATCGGCTTCGAGGACCTGGCCAACCTCGCCGAGGAGGCCAAGGACCCCGTGCGCGACATCCCGCGCGCCATCCTCGCGTCGGTCGCGGTCTCGACCGTCGTCTATCTCGTCGTGGTGTGCGTCGTGTTGTGGGCCATGACCCCCGCTCAGGCCGCGGCGACCTCGCGCCCGCTGCTCGAGGTGGTGCGCCTGGCGGGTTTCCCGCTGCCCGACTGGTGCTTCGCGGGCGTGGCGTTGTTCGCCATCGCCAACACCGGCCTGGCCAACTTCATCATGGCCTCGCGCCTGCTCTACGGACTGGGCGACCAGGGCCTGGCGCCCGCGGTCCTGGCGAGCGTGCACGAGGGGCGCCGCACGCCGTGGGTCGCCATCCTCGTCGCGGCGGGCGTCACCGCGGCGCTCGTGCTCACCGCCGGGGAGCAGGGCGTCGCCGTGCTCGCCAAGACCACGGCGGTTCTGCTCATGATCGCCTTCCTCGCCTCGCACCTGAGCCTCATCCGCCTGCGTCGCGCCCCGGCGGGGCCCGGCGTGTTCCGGGCGCCGGCTTTCACGCCCTACGCGGGGGTCGCCGCCTGCCTCCTGCTGCTCAGCCAGGCGCCGCGCGAGGCCTTCCTGCGCGCCGGCGCCGCCTTGGCGCTCGCCCTGGTCCTGCACGGCGTGCTGGGCAAGCGGCGATGAGGACGCGCCTCAAGAAGTCCCTGAAAGGCGGCCGCTTCGTCCTCCACGGCGCGGCGCTGCTCGGCTTCGCGGCCGCGGGCATCTCCTTCGGCTGGCTGCTGCTGCTCTCGCCCTTCTACCTCACGGCGATGCGCACCGGGCTGCCGGGCATGCGCGGCGGCCCGCAGGACGCGTTCCGTCACACGCTGGCGTCGGCGTTCGTGGCCCGCTTCGTCTCGCCGCGCGCGGTGGACGCCGTCACCGACGCCACCGAGTCGGGCCGCACGCGCAACTCGCGCATGGACCGCCACAACAACCGCATCGGCCGCGACATCGGCGCGCGCGGCGGCTCGGCCGCCGAGGTCTACCGCCGCGTGCGCGAACAGGTCGCCGCCGGCCGCGTGGACAGCGAGGACCCGGCGGTGACGACCTGGCTGCCCGAGAAGCACTGGTCCGTCGGCCTGTGAGGCGCGGCGTCCGCGACGCCGCCTGAAATCGTAGAATGTCCGTCGTGGACCAGGTCTCGCGCCGCCGCACCTTCGCCATCATCTCGCACCCCGACGCGGGCAAGACCACGCTGACCGAGAAGCTGCTGCTCTACGGCGGCGCGCTGCTGGAGGCCGGGGCCGTGCGCTCGCGCAAGAACGAGCGGGCCACCACCTCGGACTGGATGGAGCTCGAGAAGCAGCGCGGCATCTCCATCTCCTCCACCGTCCTCCAGTTCGATTACGACGGCCATCGCCTCAACCTGCTCGACACGCCCGGCCACCGCGACTTCTCCGAGGACACCTACCGCGTCCTGACCGCGGTGGACGCCGCCGTCATGGTCCTGGACGCGGCCAAGGGCATCGAGGCGCAGACGCGCAAGCTCTTCGAGGTCTGCCGGCGACGGGGCGTGCCCATCTTCACCTTCGTCAACAAGCTCGACCGCCCGGGCCGCGAGCCGCTCGACCTCCTGGACGAGATCGAGAAGGTGCTCGGCCTGCACCCCTTCCCGATGAACTGGCCGCTGGGCATGGGCCAGGACTTCACCGGCGTCTACGACCGGGTGGAGAAGCGCGTGCACCTCTTCGAGCGCACGCCCGGCGGCGCGTTCATGGCGCCGCTGGAGGTGCGCGACCCCTCCGACCCCGCCATCAAGGAGCGCATGCGCGCCGACGACTACGCGCGCTTCATGGAGGAGATCGAGATCCTCGACGGCGTGGCCGCGCCTTTCGACGCCGCGCGCGTGGCCAAGGGCGACCAGAGCCCGACCTTCTTCGGCTCGGCGTCCAACAACTTCGGGGTCCAGCTCCTGCTCGACGGCTTCATCCGCCACGCCCCGCCGCCGGGCCCGCGGCTCTCGCTGGCCGGGCCCGTGGACCCGCGCTCGCCGTCCTTCTCCGGCTTCATCTTCAAGGTGCAGGGCAACATGGACCCGCGCCATCGCGACCGCGTTGCCTTCGTGCGCGTGTGCTCGGGCAAGTTCGAGCGCGACATGCAGGTCACGCACTCGCGCACGGGCAAACGCATCCGCCTGGCCAACTCCCACCGCATCTTCGGCCGCGACCGCGAGATCGTGGAGGAGGCGTACGCGGGCGACATCCTGGGCCTCGTCGGCCACGCGGACTTCGCCATCGGAGACACGCTCTCCTCCGACCCGGCCCACGTCTACGAGGAGCTGCCGCGTTTCCCGCCCGAGTGCTGGGCGCGCGCCCTCAACACCGACCCGACCAAGGCCAAGTCCTACCGCAAGGGCCTGGAGCAGCTCATGCTCGAGGGCGTGGTGCAGACCTTCGAGTCTCCGACCGGGCCCATCCTCGCCGCCGTCGGCCCGCTGCAGTTCGAGGTGTTCAAGTTCCGCCTCCAGTCGGAGTACGGCGTGGAGCTGAGGATGGAGCCGCTGGCTTGGCACTCGGTGCGCTGGGTGGACGCCGAGGACGAGAAGAAGCTGCTCGCCGACCTCGACGTGTTGCCTTCCGGCGCGCAGGCCGGCAAGGACGCGGCCGGGCGCGCCGTCATCTTCTTCCCGACCGAGTGGTCCGTGGGCTACTTCGCCGAGAAACACCCGGACATCCGGACCACCGCGCTCTCGCCGCTGAGCCGCCCGGCCGACGCCCGCCGCTAGAAGAGGTGCAGGGCCAGTTGGGCCCACGCGAAGGCGTGACCGTCGTTGTTGCCCGCCGCCGCGGCCGCCGACACGCCGCCCTCCAGCGCCAACCGAGACGGGAGGTGCTCCAGCAGCAGCCGCGCGCCGCCGCCGAGGTTGGGGTCCACCTTGCGGGTGCTTCCCCGGCTCAGGGGTCCCGCCGGACCGTAGGTGAAGAAGGTCTTGCCGCCGAGCCACGCCGCGCCGCTGAGCGCGGCGTCGAGCGACCAATCCTCGCCCAGGCGGCGCCGCAGAGCGACGCCGAAGGGCAGGCCCGCGACGAGCGAGACGGCCGTGTCGGGTTCCACGACGAGCCCGCCGCCGCCGACCGTCACGCGGCCCGCGCCGGTGAAGGAGAGCATCGTGAGGTTGACCGCGCCGCCGGCGTAGACGCGCACGGCGCCGTCGGGGCCGTCCGGAGACCAGGAGGCGTCGCCTTCCATGGTGCCCGTCATCCCGGTGGCGCGGCGCGAGCCCTGCAGGGGCGCCGCCTGACCGGAGAGCGCGAAGGCGTCGGCGTGGAGGTGGCCGCCCAGCCCGCCCTCGCTCATCGCCGCGAGCTCCCAGCCGCCGCCCGGCCCCTCGAGCGCGAGGTCGGGCCCGCGGACGGCGGTCCAACCCAGGCCCAGGCGCAGGCCGGGCTCCCCGGGGCGCGCGCGCAGGCGCGGAGGGGCGTGCAGCGGCAGGGCGAACTGGGTCGCGGACGCGACGGCGCCCGACAGGAGCAGGACGGCGAGCAGCGCGGTTCTCATGCGAGGACGGTCACCTCTTCTCGGTCGTGGTAGAGATGGCGCACCTTCACGCCGTCGACAGGCAACGCCTTGGCCTTGCGGATGAGGGGGAGCGGGTCGTGGCGGCCGAACTTCAGGTTCACCACGAGACGGCGGCAGCGGCCGGCCTCGAGCCAGCGGCGCGTCAGGTCGAGCACTCGCTCGGGGTCCTCGATCATGTCGCAGAACAACCAGTCAGCCTTCGGGGGCTCGAACTTGAACGCGTCCTCCGCGCGGTGCTCGATGAGGGGGTGACCCAGCGCGCCGCCCTTGAGGGGGCCGTTGTCCACGGCGACGACCTTGGCGCCCCGTTTGGCCGCGCTGTAGCTCCAGCCGCCGGGCGCCGCGCCCAGGTCCACGACGAGCTCCCCGGCCTTCGGCCCGTCGCCGAGCGCGGCATAGGCCTCCTCGGCCTTGAGGTAGGAGCGGCTGGGCGCCCGCGGGTCGTCGGCCATGCGGCGCTGGCCGCCGAAGAGGCCTTCGCGCGCGACGACGAAGCGGTCGAGCCCGGTGAAGAAGGCGAAAAGGCCGCGGCGCGCGCCGGGCGCGGGGCGCCCGGCGACGGCCAGCTTCACCACGCGCGACACGCGTTTCTTGGCCAGCTCCAGGAAGAGCTCCTCGACGGTGTTGGCGCGCTTGACCGCGCCCTCCTCGCCGCCGCCCTCGACGAGCAGGGGCCAAGGCGCGTCGTAGCTCTCGCCGCGGCTGGACGCCAGGAAGTAGTCCACGAGCGCCTGAGCGGACGCGCGCACGGTCGCGCCGGCGAGGACGGTCTCGGCCTTGAGCGAATAGTGGGGGAAACACCGGTCGCCGGCGTCGAGCTCAGGCCCGCGCACCCAGCCCGCGCCGCGCTCCAGGACGCTCGTGTTGAGCTCCTTGACCGCGAACGTCTCGAACCCCGCCTGGCACGCGTGCAGCACGAGACGATGTTAACAAAGGGGTCAGACACTTTGTCGGCGCCGTTTCGGCCCGCGGCTCAGCGGACGAGGTGCAGGCCCAGGGCGAGCAGGAGCAGGGAGAGGACGCGGGTGTAGAGCCGCTCGGGGATGCCGGACAGAAGGCGCTTGCCGGCCAGCGTCCCGGCGAGCGCGCCGGCGCAGCCGACGGCGACGAGGGGGGCGTGCGCGGCGAGGCGCGCGCCGTCGGACCAGAGATAAAACGGCATGCGGCAGCCGTCCACGATGAGGGCGACCGCGGTCGCCGTGGCGACCAACGCGTCTTTGGGCACGGCCGCGCCGAGCAGGGCGGCCGAACGGATGCCGCCTTGGTTGCCGACGAGGCCGCCGAAGAAGCCGGACAGGACGCCGAGCGCGACGCCCGGCGCGCCGCTGACGCGCAGGCGCGCGTTGAGTCCGGTGAGGCCGAACGCCCCCGCGAGCACGAGCAGGGCGCCGAGGAGCCGCGTGAGGAACGGGTCGGCGAGCCGGCCCTGCAGCAGGGCGCCCGCGAGGCCGCCGGCCCCGCTGGCCAGGCCGAACTCGAGAAGGACGCGGCGGTCGACGTGGGCGCGCATGGTCCAACAGCGCAGGGCGGTCGCCAGCAGGTGGGGGAGGGAGACCGCGGAGACGGCCAGCCGCATGCCGAGCGCGGGCGCGAGGAACGGCGTCATCAGGCTGCCGATGCCGAAGCCCGACACCGCCGCGACCGACCCGGCGACGAAGGAGAGGAGCGCGAACGGGACGAGGGCGGGCTCGGCCATCGCCGCATGTTATCAAAGCGGCCTGGCCGGCGCCGCGTTCCTCATGTATAATCAAGTCGGACGCGTGTTCGACATGCCCGCCACACCCTTCCACCCCGTCGTCGACGCCTGGTTCTCCGAGCGTTTCGGCGAGCCGACCGACCCGCAGCGGCGCGGCTGGCCGCAGATCCTCGCCGGGCGCCACACCCTCATCGCGGCGCCCACCGGTTCGGGAAAGACCATGGCCGGGTTCCTCGCGGCCATCGACGCCCTGCTGCGCGACGCGCTCGACGGGCGGCTGGAGGACCGCACGACCGTCGTCTACGTCTCGCCGCTGAAGGCCCTGTCCAACGACGTGCGGCGCAATCTCGAGGTCCCTTTGGCCGGGATCGCCGACGCCGCGGCGCGCGCCGGCAAACTCGTGCCGCCGCTGCGCGCCCTGGTGCGCACGGGCGACACGCCGGCCTCCGAGCGCGCGGCCATGCTGCGGCGTCCGCCGCACATCCTGGTCACCACGCCCGAGTCCCTGTACCTGCTGCTCACGGCCGAGAAGAGCCGGGCCCTGCTCGGCGGCGTGCGCACCGTCATCGTCGACGAGATCCACGCGCTCGCGCGCGACAAGCGCGGCTCGCACCTCGCGCTGACGCTCGAGAGGCTGGAGGCGCTGTGCGAGAGGCCGCCGGTGCGCGTCGGGCTCTCCGCCACCCAGCGCCCCATCGAGGAGCTCGCCCGCTTCCTGGTGGGGACGCGCCGCGTCACGCCCGGCGGCGCGCCGGACTGCGCCATCGTGGACGGCGGCCACGCGCGTCAGCTCGACCTCGCGGTGGAGCTGCCGGACAGCGAGCTCGGCGCGGTGTGCACCAACGAGCAGTGGGCCGAGGCGGACGCCAAACTCGTCGCGCTCATCGAGTCGCATCGCTCGACCTTGGTGTTCGTCAACACGCGGCGCATGGCCGAACGCGTGGCGCGGCGCTTGAGCGAGAAACTCGGCGAGGACGCGGTGGCCAGCCATCACGGCTCCCTGTCGCGCGAGCTGCGCCTGGACGCCGAGGAGCGCCTGAAAGCCGGCAAGCTCAAGGCCATCGTGGCCACGGCGTCGCTGGAGCTCGGCATCGACGTGGGCTTCATCGACCTGGTCTGCCAGCTCGGCTCGCCGCGCGCCATCGCCACCTTCCTTCAGCGCGTGGGCCGCGCCGGCCACCGCCTGGGCGTCGTCCCCAAGGGGCGCTTGTTCTGCCTGACGCGCGACGAACTGCTCGAAGGCCTGGCGCTCCTGCGGGCGGTGCGCGGCGGCCGCCTCGACGCCGTGGAGCCGCCGGTCGCCCCGCTCGACATCCTGGCCCAACAGCTCGTGGCCGAGGTGGCGGCCTGCGGGGAGCGCACCGAGGAGGGGCTTTTCGAGTTGGCGCGCGGCGCCTGGCCGTACGCGGGCCTGACTCGGCCGGACTTCGACGCCGTCGTCGCCATGGCCTCGGAGGGCGTGGGGCGCGCGCGCAAGGACGGCGCCTATCTGCACCGCGACGCGGTCAACGGCGTGCTGCGGCCGCGCCGTGCCGCGCGCCTGGCCGCCATCACCTCGGGCGGGGCCATCCCCGAGACCGCGGATTACCGCGTCGTCACCGAGGGCGACGAGACCTTCGTCGGCACCGTCAACGAGGACTTCGCCATCGAGAGCATGGCCGGCGACGTCTTCCTGCTCGGCAACACCTCCTGGCGCGTGCGCGCCATCCGCGGCGGCCAGGTCGTCGTCGCCGACGCTCACGGGGCGCCCGCCACCATCCCGTTCTGGCTGGGCGAGGCGCCTGGACGCACCGTCGAGCTGTCGGCCGAGGTCTCCGACCTGCGCGCGGGCCTGGACGCGGGGCTCGAGCGCGGCGAAGCCGCGGCCGAGGCCTGGCTGTCGGCCGAGTGCGGCGTGGGGGCCGAGGCGGCGCGCCCGGCCGTCGCTTACGCGCGCGCGCAGAAGGCGGCGTTGGGCTTCCTGCCCACGCGCGAGAAGGTCCTCTTCGAGCGCTTCTTCGACGACTCCGGCGGCATGCAGCTCGTCGTGCACGCGCCGTTCGGCTCCCGCATCAACCGCGCCTGGGGCCTGGCCATGCGCAAGAAATTCTGCCGCTCCTTCGACTTCGAGCTGCAGGCCAGCGCCGATGACAACGGCATCGTGCTCTCCATCGGCGTGCAGCACAGCTTCCCGCTCGAGCAGATGTTCAAGCTCGTCTCCTCGAAGTCGGCGGAGGAGACCCTCGTGCAGGCGCTGCTGGCCGCGCCCATGTTCCAGGTGCGCTGGCGCTGGAACGCGACGCGGGCCTTGGCCGTGCTGCGCACGCGCGGCGGCAAGAAGGTCCCGCCTCCGCTGCAGCGTTTCCGCGCCGACGACCTCCTCACCGCCGTCTTCCCGATGCAGACCGCCTGCTTCGAGCACCGCCCGCCGGACCTGGAGGTCCCCGACCATCCGCTCGTGCGGCAGACCGTGCGCGACTGCCTCACCGAGGCGATGGACCTGGAGAGGTGGACCGGGCTGCTGCGCGACATCGAGACCGGCGCCGTCGAGCTCGTCGGCCGCGACACGCGCGAGCCCTCGCCGTTCTCGCACTCCATCTTGAACGCCAATCCGTACGCCTTCCTCGACGACGCGCCGCTCGAGGAGCGCCGCGCCCGCGCCGTGGCCCTGAGGCGCACGCTCTCGCCGGAGGACGCGCGCGACCTGGCGGCGCTGGACCCCGAGGCCGTCGCCGCCGTCGCGGAGGAGGCCAAGCCGCTGGTGCGCGGCGCCGACGAGCTGCACGACGCGCTGCTGTCGCTGGGCGCCTTGCCGGCCGCGGAAGGGGCGCCCTGGAAGGGCTGGTTCGACGAGCTGGTGAAAGCGGGGCGCGCCGGCGAGTGGCGTCGCGACGGCAAGCCGACCCTCTGGGCGGCGGCGGAGCGGTGGACGGCGTTGGAGGCGGCGTGCCCGGGCGGCACGGGGCAGCCCGCGCCGGCGCTGCCGCCCGCCCTGAGGGCGGCGCGCGGAGAGGAGGACGCCGTGGCCGCCCTGGTCCGCGGGCGTCTGGAGGTCTCCGCCATCACGGACGCCGCCGCCATCGCGGGCGCCTTGGGGCTGAGCGCGGCGTCCGTGGACGCGGGGCTGGCGCGGCTGGAGGCCGAAGGTCTCGCCCTCCAAGGCGCTTGGACGGCGAAAACGACGCAGTGGTGCGAGCGCCGCCTGCTCAACCGCATCCACCGCCTCACCCTTGACGGGGCGCGCAAGCGCGTCCGGCCGGTGACGCCCGAGGCCTACTGGCGCTTCCTGGCCGAGTACCACCACCTCGGGGCCGAGGCGCGCCGCGAGGGGCGCGCCGGCCTGCACGAGGCCGTCGGCCAGCTGCAGGGCTTCGAGATGGCCGCGGCCGCGTGGGAGACCGACGCGCTGCCCGGCCGCGTGAAGGCCTACCAGCCGGAATGGCTGGACACGATGTCCTTCTCCGGCGAGCTGGCCTGGGGCCGCCTGCGCCCGCCGCGACGCGTCGAGGACGCGCCGAGGACGGGTTCGGCCCTCACGCGCGCCGCGCCCATCGCGCTCGCTTTCCGCGAAGACCTGCCCTGGGCGCTGCCGCCCGGACGCGCCGACGCCGCGGCCGCGACGGCCGCGGCGCGTCCCAAGGCGCGCAAGGCGTACGACGCCCTCAAGCGCGAGGGGGCCCTGTTCTTCGACGACATCGCCGAGGCCGCGGGCCTGCTGCCCGAGCAGGTCAAAGACGCCCTGCGCGAGCTGGCGGCGCTGGGCGCGGTGACCTCCGACGGGTTCGCGGCCCTGCGCGGGCTCGTGCTCGCCCGTCCGGCCGCGACGCGCCGGCGCGGCCGCTGGCCCGTCCGGCGTCCCGCGGGCGCGGGGCGCAGCGGGCGGTGGACCGTGTTCCCGGGCCGCGTGAGCGCCGTGGAGCCGGCCGAGCGGGCCAAGGCCTGGGCCTGGCAGCTGCTGCGGCGCTACGGCGTGTTGTTCCGCGACCTGCTCGAGCGCGAGAGCGCCGCGCCCTCGTGGTGGGAGCTCACCCAGGCCTTGCGGCGCCTGGAGGCGCGCGGGGAGATACGGGGCGGCCGGTTCGTCTCCGGCGTGGCCGGGGAGCAGTACGCCCTGCCCGAGGCGGTCGAAGCCCTGCGCCGCGAGCGCCGGCCCGGGGACTGGCTCGTGGTCTCGGCGTGCGACCCTCTCAACCTCTCCGGCATCATCGACGGGGGAGAGCGCGTGCCCGCGGTGCGCGGCAACCGGCTGCTCTACCGCGACGGCGCGGTCGTCGCGACGCTGCAGGCGGGCGAGGCGTCCTTCCGCCCGGGCTTCCCCGAGCCGGCGCGGCCCAAGGCCGCGCGCGCTCTGCACCTCCAGCTCCCGTCCCTGCGCGACGGGGTCCTCGCGGAACTGGCCGCGTCTTTGGTAGCCTGAGGACATGCCCAGCGCCCGCGCCTACGCCGTCGCCGCTCCCGGAGAACGCCTCAAACCCGCCCTCGTCCCGCGCCGCCCCATCGGCCCGAGCGACGTGCTCATCGACGTCGATTACTGCGGCATCTGCCATTCCGACATCCACACCGCCCGCGGGGAATGGGGAGGCACGCGTTACCCCTGCGTGCCCGGCCACGAGATCGTCGGCCGCGTCAACGCCGTGGGCTCGAAGGTGCGTCGCTTCAAGGAAGGCGACCGCGTCGGCGTCGGCTGCATGGTCGCGTCCTGCGGCGCCTGCGGCAACTGCAAGCGCGGCCTGCAGCAGCACTGCCTGACGGGCGCGACCTTCACCTACAACAGCCCGGACGGCAGCGGCCACACCTACGGGGGCTACTCCGAGCGCATCGTGGTGCAGGAGAGTTTCGTCCTGCGCATCCCCAAGGGCCTGTCGCCGGAGCGCGCCGCGCCCCTGCTGTGCGCGGGCATCACCACCTACTCGCCGCTGAAGCGCTGGCTCAAGAAGAAGGGCGCGTCCGTCGGCGTGCTCGGCCTGGGCGGCCTCGGCCACATGGCCGTCAAGCTCGCCGCGGCGATGGGCGCCAAGGTCACCGTGCTCTCGCGCAGCCCGGGCAAGGCCAAGGACGCCAAGGGCCTCGGCGCGGCGTCGTTCCTGCTCACCACCGACGCGGGCGCCGTGGCCAAAGCGCAGGGCTCCCTCGACCTCATCATCGACACGGTGTCGGGGCCGCACGACGTGAGCGCCGCGCTCGGCCTGCTCGCGACGGAAGGCGCGCTCATCATGGTCGGCGCCTCGCCCGAGCCGCTGTCGGTCGGCGCGTTCCCGCTCATCATGGGCCGCCGCGTGCTCGCCGGCTCGCTCATCGGCGGCGTCGCCGAGACCCAGGAGATGCTCGACTTCTGCGCCCGCAAGAAGGTGCAGTCCGACGTCGAGGTCATCGCGATGAAGAAGGTCAACGAGGCCTACGAGCGGGTGCTCAAGGGCGACGTGCGCTACCGCTTCGTCCTCGACCTGTCCACGCTGTGAGGCTCGCGCTCGCGCTGGTCTTCTCGCTGGCGGGCGCGGCCTCGGCCGCGGAGCCTTCGTTGGAGCTGCGACGGGCCGGCGTGAAGGAGCGGTCGGTCGCCTTGTCGGAGCTGAAGGCGGCGCTGTCGTCGAAGAAGCTGGAGTTCTACAGCCCGTTCTCCAAGAAGACGAAGCGCTACGAAGGCTTCGCGCTCAAGGACCTCCTGAATCTCGCCTACGGCGACGCCTGGACCAAGACCGAGTGGTCCGACGCCGCCTTCATCGCGCTGGACGGCTATCAGGCCGTGGGCGCGCTGGCCAAGCTCGACGAGGACGGCGCTTACCTGGCCTTCCGCGACCTCGACCGGGAGAGCGGTTGGGAGCCCGTGGGCGCGCGCGACGCCGACCCGGGGCCGTTTTTCCTGGTCTGGACGAAGGACGGACAGACCACCGAGAACGCCTACCCGTGGCCGTGGCAGATCGCGGCGCTGGACCTGGTCCGCTTCGAGACGCGTTACCCCGAGGTCCTGCCCGCCGGCGCCAAGGAGGGCTCGGCCGCGCGACGCGGCTTCCGGCTCTTCAAGGACCGCTGCTTCCGCTGCCACTCGATCAACGGCCAGGGCGGCAAGGTCGGGCCTGACTTGAACGCGCCCAAAAGCGTGACCGAGTACCGGAGCAAGAAGATGGTGCTCGAGTTCATCCGCAACCCGTCGGACTATCGGGTGACCCAGATGCCCGACCACCGCGACCTGACGGCGCGCGACCTCGAGGACCTCTACGCGTACCTCAAGCTCAAGAGCCGCCAGAAGGTGAAGTCCTGGTAGAGCCGCCGCGCGCGCTCTGGGCGCGGCCGGCGCGCCTCGGCGGCCTCTGGGCCGGCTCCGAGATCGTCCTCGGCAGTTTCCTGCACAACCTGCGCGTGCCCTTGCGCGGGCATCTCATGACGGCGCTCTCCGCCGTGCTGCTGGCCGCGGCCCACGCGCGGCGTCCCGCGCGCGGCGTCCTCTGGCGCGCGGGCCTCGTCTGCGCGGCGCTCAAGTCGGCTTCGCCCAGCGCCGTGCTCATCGGCCCGATGGTCGCCATCACGGTCGAGGGCTTCCTGATGGAAGCGGGGACTTCGCTGCTCGGAGGGGCGGCGGGGCGCGCGCTCGGCGGCGGGCTGGCCATGGCGTGGATACCGGTCCACCTCGCGGGCCGCGCGGCCATCCTCTACGGCCTCGACGCGGCGCGGCTCTACGAGGCGGCCTGGGGACGCGCGGCCGCGCCGCTGGGGCTCTCCGCGCTGGGCCCGTGGGAGCTGCTCGGCGCGGTCTGGGCGCTGCACTTCGCCGCCGGCGCGGCCGCGGTGGCGCTGGCGCCCCGCGC
>JANRKA010000141.1:0-10745 GCA_033875325.1 Elusimicrobiota bacterium
CGCGCGCGCGACCTAACGAAGTGCCTGACCCTTCTGTTAGCTGCCCAGCTCGGAGAGGTCGGCGACGCGTTTGAAGGCGCGCACGAGTTTGCCCAGCAACGCCAGGCGCTGGCGCTTGAGGGCGTCGTCCTCGACCATGACCATCACCTTCTCGAAGAACAGGTCGAGGTGCGGCTTGACGGCGACCAGCGACTTGAGGCCCGCCTCGAAGTCGCCGCGGACGATGCGGTCGTTGGCGGAGCCTTCCGCGCCGACGAGCGCGTCGTAGAGGGCGAGCTCGGCGGCCTCCTTGAGCTGGGCTCTCTCGGGCAGGTCGGCGACGCCCGCCGGGGCCTGCTTGAGGATGTTGGACGCGCGCTTGAAGGCGGCCGCCAGGGGCTCGAAGGCCGGGTCGCGGCGCACGAGCTTCACGGCGGACATCCGGCGGAACGCGTCGGGCAGGTGCTTGAGCGCGCCGGCTCTCACGGAGCGGACCTCGTCGACGGCGTAGCCCATCTCCTCGAACATGGCGGCGGCGCGCCCCCAGACGAAGTCGGCCAGCTGGGCGGTCAGCTTCGCCTGGTCGGGCACGGCGACGGGCTGCAGGGACACCGCGTGGGCCAGCGCCTCCTCCAGGTCGAGGGGGAGCTGCTTCTCCAGCACGATGCGGATGACGCCCAACGCCTGGCGACGCAGAGCGTAAGGGTCGGCCGAGCCGGTGGGGACGAGGCCCGCGGCGAAGCAGCCGGCCAGGCTGTCGAGTTTGCCCGCCAGCGAGACGACGCACGCCTCCACCGTCGCGGGCACCGGGGTCTTGGCGGCGACGGGGAAGTAGAACTGCTCGACGGCGAGCGCGACGGCCTCGTCTTTGCCGTCCTTGCGGGCGTAGACCCCGCCCATCGCGCCCTGCAGCTCGGGGAACTCCTTGACCACGTCGGTGACGAGGTCGGCGTAGGCCAGGTGGGCGGCCTCCGACACGACGGACTCGTCGACGGGCGCGCTCTGCCGCAGGCGGGCGCAGACCCAGCCGGCCAGCGACTCGACGCGCAGCGCCTTCTGCGACATGGAGCCCAGCGCCTTCTGGAAGGTGACGCGCTCGAGCAGGGGGAACTTGGACTCGAGCGTGGTCGCCGCGTCGCGGCCCGTGAAGAAGGCCGCGTCGTTGAAGCGGGCCTCCAGCACGCGCTGATAACCCTCGCGCACGAGCTCGTTGCCGGAGGACAGGCCGTCGCGCACCCCGATGAAGTGGGGCAGCAAGCCTCCGCCGGCGTCCACGACGGGGAAGAACTTGAGCTGCTTCTTCATGACCATCTTGAGGAGGGCGGCGGGCAGCTTCATGTGCTCGTCGCGCAGCACGCCCAGCACGGGCACGGGGTGCTCGACCATGAACGCCGTCTCGTCGAGCAGGTCCTCGTCGGGATCGGGGCGCCCGCCCGTCTTGCGCGCCGCCGACTCCAGCGCCTTGGAGAGGTACGCCTTGCGCTCGAGCGGGTCGACGAGGACCAGTCCCTGGCGCAGCGCCGCCGCGTGTTTGGAGGGGTCCTTGAGGACCAGCGGCTTCTTGGCGAGCGCCGGGTGCCCGTAGGCCAGGCGGCCGGACTTCAGCCCCGCCAGCTCGACGGCGACGACCTTCTCGCCCAGCAGCGCGGTCAACGCGCGCAAGGGGCGGCCGAACTTGAAGCCGGTCTCCTCCCAGGTCATCGTCTTCGGGAACTGCAGGGACTTGAGCAGCTCGGGCACGAACGCGGCGAGCAGCTCGGCGGCGGGCAGGCCCTTGGTGAGGACCTCGGCGTAGTAGACGCCGCCGTCCACGACCAGGTCCGCCGGCGACAGCCCGTGCCTGCGCGCGAAGCCCTCGACGGCGGGCGCGGGGGCGCCCTCCTTCGGGCCTTTGAAGCGCTCGGCCGCGTCGCGGCCCTTGGGCTCCACGCCCGAGACCGTCAGGACCAGGTGGCGCATCGTGCCGGTCGCCGCGACGGAGTCGAAGCCGACGCGGGGCGCGAGCCAGGCGCGCGCGAAGTCGCCCATCTGCCGCAGCGCGGGCGGCACGAAACGCGCGGGGAGGGGCTCGGTGTGGACGTCGAGCAGGAAATCGGCCTTCTTGGCGGGCTTGGCGGCGGGTCTCTTAGACATGGGCGTGGGCCTTGGGCGAGCGGGACTCGATGTAGAGCTGCATGACCTTGCGCGCGAGGTTGCGCACGCGGGTGATGTACTGGGCGCGCTCGGTCACCGAGATGGCGCCGCGCGCCTCCAGGGTGTTGAACAGGTGCGACACGCGCACGACGCAGTCGTAGGCGGGGAGGGGGTCGCCGAAGCCGCACAGGCGCTCGCCCTCCTTCTCCCACTCGTTGAAGTGCCGCGACAGCAGCGCGACGTCGGCGGTCTCGAAGTTGTAGCGGGAGAACTCCTTCTCCTGAGGCTTGTGCAGGTCGCCGTAGGTCAGGCCGCCGCCGTAGTCGAGCTCGTAGACGGAGTCCTTCTTCTGGAGGTACATGGCGATGCGCTCCAGGCCGTAGGTCAGCTCGACGGAGACCGGCGAGAGGGGCATCGAGCCCATCTGCTGGAAGTAGGTGAACTGCGTGATCTCCATCCCGTCGAGCCACACCTCCCAGCCCACGCCCGAGGCGCCGAGCGTCGGCGACTCCCAGTCGTCCTCGATCCAGCGCAGGTCGTGCTGCTTGGGGTCCAGGCCGATGGCCTTGAGCGATTGCTGGTAGGCGTCGGTGATGCCTTCGGGCACCGGCTTCATGATGACCTGGAACTGATAATACTTGCCCAGGCGGTTGGGGTTGTCGCCGTAGCGACCGTCGGCGGGCCGGCGGGATGGCTCCACGTAGGCGTAACGCGCGGGCGCGCCGGTGAGCGCGCCGAAGAAGGTGGCGGGGTTGAAGGTGCCCGCGCCCTTCTCCAGGTCGTACGGGTGCACCACGGCGCAGCCTCGGCGCGACCAGAAGGTCTGCAGTTCGAGGACGATCTCTTGGAAGCTCAACGCGCTGGCGGTCATGCCGGGACTCCTGTCAGGCTGTCTTGGAACTCGAAGGCGCGCAGGACGCGCCCGATCTGGGATTGGGCGTGCTCGCGCAGCAGGCGCAGGCCGGCCTCGCGGGCGTCGGGCCGGTCCTCGAGCAGGGCGAGCGCGGCGGGCTCCACCTCGTGCAGGCGCGTCCAGAAAGAGGCGCAGGACGACGGCGCGCGCTCGCGCAACCCGAAACCCGCGGCCTCCAGCAGGCGCAGCCCGAAGGCCAGCGGCAGCCAGGGGCTGGGGCTCTCCTCGAGGGCGGCGAGGAACGCCAGCAGCAGGCGGTACTTGGGCGGGCTCGGGTCGCGCTCGGCCGTGAGACGGTCGAGCAGTTCGCAGCAGGTCAGCGCCGCCACCGCGCGGCCGAAGTCGCCGCGCAGGCCGGGGAAACTCGCCGCGATGCGCCCGCCCACGGCCTTGGCGAATTCCGAGCGGGGGGAGAGGTGCAGGCGGTATTCGCCCCAGACGCCCGGCTCGGTGAGCGCCTTGAGCTTCCCCGCGGGGCGGTTCACGCCCACGAAGCGCACGGGCAGCTTGCCGAAAGTCTCGGTGTAGACCACGGCCAGACGGTCGTATTCCCCGAGGTTGCGGCGGGCCAGCACCACGCCGAGCGCGTTGACGATCACGCGAGCGCCCTCCGGTAGGCGGCGCGTTCGGCCCGGCCCACGCGGCGCGCGCCCGCGCGCTCGGCGCCGGTCAGCGGCGCCAGCGCCCCGTCGTCGCAGCCCAGATAGAGCAGCCAGCGGCCGTCGTCGGGCAGCGCGCGGAAGACGCGCGCCGCCTCGGCGCGCGGCAGGCGTCGCCAGGCGGCGACCCGGGCCAAAGGGGAGAGACGGCCCCAATCCCTGACGAGCGCGGCGGCGCGGGCGGACATCATCCGCTGATTATAGGATTTACGGGGCGGCCCGCTTCTCGAGCGTGGCGAGGGTCGAGTCGAGCAGGGCCGGGTCGTAGGAGTAGCCGTGCCCCGGCACCACCCACTTCGCCGGGTAGGCCTTCAGCGCCGCGACCGCCGTCCGCCAAGAGGACCAATCGGCGTCGGACGCGTTGCCGACGCGCCCCGTGGGCAGGACCAGGCAGCCGCCGAACAGGAGCTTGCGTCGCGGGAACCACACGACCGCGTTGTCGGGCGAGTGGCCCGCGCCGTGGAAGGCGATCTCGACCGCGTCGCCGCCCACCGTGAGCTTGAGGCCGCGCTCCAGGGAGAACACGCCGTCGGCGGGGACCTGGGGGGCCGCGAGCAGCTCGGCGCGCAGCGCCTCGTCGTCCACCGTGCCCGCGAGCCCGCCTTGCACCGCGCGCCCGCGAGACTTCATCAGCCGCACCGTCGCGTCGGAGGCGTAGAGCGGGACCTTGCGCTCGCGCAGGACGGAGTTGCCGCCGACCCGGTCGGGGTGGAAGTGGGTGTTGAGCGCGAGCAGGGCGCGTTTGGGGTAACGCTTGTCCACCCAGGCCAGCAGCTCGCGCATCGCGGCGGGGGTCCACAACGCGTCCACCAGCACCAGGTCGCCGCCCGCGGTCTCGACGAGCAGGGCGTTGGCCGACCAGGGGCGCGTCTGGGTGACCACGACCGCGCCCGGCTCCAGCGTGCGCAACGCGACGAGCGGCGCGGCGGCGGCAGGCGCGCCGGGGTCGGACTCGCGCGCGAGCGCCGGCGCGAGCAGCAGCGCCAACAGCAGGGCCCTCACGGGGTCCTCCCGGGCACCGGCAGGAAGGCGCCGCGCGGCAGCAGGTCCTCGGGACGCTCGGCCCAGTCCGCGGGGGCCTCGGGCTCGCCCTCGCGCAGGCGCAAAGTGCCCAGCGAAGCGACGGCGCGGTCGTAATCGAGCTGGATGATGCCGGGGCTGCCCGCGACGCTGCCGCCGAGCGCGCCGGGCTCGGCCATCAGCGCGAGGTGGTAGCGCCCGGGCCCCAGGCCCGTGAACTCGAAGCGGCCGCTCTCGTCGGGGAAGGTCGAGCCCGAGAGGAAGTAGTGCGTGGACTGCGTCGCCGAGCTGCGCCAGACGAAGAACAGCCCCACGCGCGCGTCCGTGGCCGGCAGCTCCCCGCGCAGGAGCCGGCCCTCGATGCGGCCGTCGCGCATGTCCTCGATGGGCGTGACCTCGATGCGCTTGTCGTTGACGGGCCAGAGGTTGTCGATGCGGTAGAGCCAGCGGCGCGCGTCCTCCTCCCGGCCGAAGCGGGCGTACGCCCCCGAGAAGCCCTCGAAGATGTACTGCGCCGCGGTCACGCCCTCGAAGCCCTCGTCGCTGAGGGTGGAGAGCTCGTCGAGGCGGCGCAGCTTGGCCAGGCGCTCGTCGGTGAGCGGGCCCGCCCGCAGCAGTTCCAGCGCGCGACGGTAGTCGGGCGCGGCGCGTCCGGGCCGCGAGAGCATGGCCGCGTCGAGAGCGCGCTCCGCCTCCCAGTGCATCAGCCAGCCGCGGCGCAGGGCCGCCAGGGCCTCGTCGGCGAACACGTCGCGCAGCCCGCGCTCGCGCAGGAAGGCGTCCAAGCGCTCCAGGCTCTCCGGGGAGAGGTCCACGCGGTCATCGGAGAGGCGGCGCTCCTCGAAGCGCACGGCCTCGCCGCGAGACGGGTAGAGCCAAGCGACCGAGACCGTCCGCGCGTCGGACTTGGTCGGCACGCCCGCGGCCTCGGCCAGCGAGCGCGGCCCGAAGCCCCAACCCACGCGCAAGGCGGCCTCCAAGCCCACGGTCGGAAGGATCCACCCGGCGGCGAGCGCGGCCGCCGCCGCGGCCGCGGGGCCGGCGCGTTTGGCGCGCGCCAACGCGTCGGCGGCCAGCGCGGAGGAGGCCGCCAGCGCCGGCGCGAGCAGCGCGCCCAGGAGCGGGCCGCCGAAACCGGCCCCGGACAGCTCCAGCGCCCGGGCCAGCACGGGCCAACGCGCCGCGCACCACCCCAACGTCCCCTGCACGAAGCCGAAAGCCGCGCCGCGCAGGGCGCCCCGTCCCGCCAAGGCGAAGGCCGCGGCGCCGAGGAGCACCGCCGCCAGATGCAGCAAGACGCCGCGGGCCCCCGGCAGGTCGAGCGGGAAGTCCTCCCCGTAGAACCGGAGCAGGCGCGTCCAATCGAGCGCGACGAGGCCCAGCGGCACGAGCACGAAGACCAGCGCGGCGGCGCGCAGGCGGCCGGCCCCGGCCGGCGCGCCCAAGCGCGCGCGCAGCACGGCGGCGAGCACGAGGCCGAAGGCGAGGGGAGCGGTGAGGCTCAGCTAGTCCTCCTGCTGGAGCTTGGCCAGGATGGAGAAGTCCTCGAGGGTGGTCACGTCGCCCTTCACCGCGCCGCCGGCGGCGACCTCCCGCAGGAGGCGGCGCATGATCTTGCCCGAACGCGTCTTGGGGAGCGCGTCGGTGAAGCGCAGGTCGGCCGGACGCGCGATGGCGCCGATGGCCTTGGCCACGTGCGCCTTGAGGTCGTCCTTGAGCTCGGGGCTGGGCGCGCGCCCGCCCTTGAGCGTGACGAAGGCCGACACGGCCTGGCCGTGAAGCTCGTCGGGGCGGCCGACCACGGCGGCCTCCGCGACGAAGGGGTGGGAGACCAGGGCGGATTCGATCTCCATCGTGGACAACCGGTGCCCCGACACGTTGAGGACGTCGTCGATGCGGCCGAGCACCCAGAAGTAGCCGTGTTTGTCGCGGCGCGCGCCGTCGCCGGTGAAATACATGCCGGGGACCTGGGACCAATACTGCTGCTTGAAGCGCTCGTCGTCGCCCCAGATGGTGCGCAGCATGGACGGCCATGGGCGCCGCACGACCAGGTAGCCGCCGGACCCCGGCGGCACGCTTTTGCCGGTTTTGTCCACCACGTCGGCGTCGATGCCGGGCAGCGGCAAGGTGCAGGAGCCGGGTTTGGTCGGCGTGGCGCCGGGAAGGGGGGACATCATGATGCCGCCGGTCTCGGTCTGCCACCAGGTGTCCACGATGGGGCAGCGCCCCCCGCCGATGACCTCGCGGTACCAGCGCCAGGCCTCGGGGTTGATGGGCTCGCCCACGGTGCCGAGCAGGCGCAGGGAGGAGAGGTCGCGGCCGCGCGGCCACTCGTCGCCCAGACGCATGAACGCGCGGATGGCCGTCGGCGCGGTGTAGAACACGGACACGGCGTGTTTCTCGATGAGCTGCCAGAAGCGGTCGGGCTTGGGCGTCATCGGGGCGCCCTCGTACATCAGCGTGGTGGCGCCGTTGGCCAGAGGCCCGTAGACGAGGTAGGAATGGCCCGTGACCCAGCCGACGTCGGCGGTGCACCAGTACACGTCGGACTCCTTGAGGTCGAAGACGGTCTTGGTCGTCCACGCGACCTGCGTCAGGTAGCCG
The DNA here is from genome assembly GCA_033875325.1 of Elusimicrobiota bacterium. GTDB lineage: Bacteria > Elusimicrobiota > Elusimicrobia > UBA1565 > UBA9628 > GWA2-66-18. The sequence goes on from JANRKA010000141.1 coordinate 7,309, forward strand.
CCGGTGGTGTGCAGGACGCCCTTGGGCTTGCCCGTCGAACCGGACGTATAAAGGATGAACAACGGATGCTCGGCGTCCAACGGCGTCGGCGGGCAATGCGGCGACGCCTTGGCGACCAGGTCGTGCCACCAATGGTCACGGCCCTCGGTCCAGGCCGTGTCGTTGCCGCAGCGGCGCGCGACGACGACGGCGGACACGGAAGGGCACTCCTTGACCGCCTCGTCCACGGCGTCTTTCAGGCGCAGCACCGCGCCCTTGCGCCAGCCGCCGTCGGCGGTGACGACGACCTTGCACTGCGAGTCGTTGATGCGGTCGCGCAGGGCGTCGGCCGAGAAGCCGCCGAAGACGACGCTGTGCACCGCGCCGATGCGAGCGCAGGCGAGCATGGCGACGGCGGCTTCGGGCACCAACGGCATGTAAAGGGCGACGCGGTCCCCTTTCGCCACGCCGAGAGACTTCAGCGCGTTGGCGAACAGGCAGACCTCGCGGTGCAGCTGGAGATAGGTGAGCGTGCGGACCTCGCCCGGCTCTCCTTCCCAGATGAGCGCGGCCTTGTGGCGGCGCGGGCCGTCGAGGTGCCGGTCGAGGCAGTTGTCGGAGGCGTTGAGCTTGCCGCCGACGAACCACTTCGCGTGCGGCGCTTTCCATTCGAGAGTCTTCTTCCACGGCTTGAGCCAGCGCAGGTCCTTGGCGACGCCGGCCCAGTAGGCTTCGGGCGAGCGTCGGGCCGCGGCGGCAAGGCGCTCGCGGGCGGCCTTCCCGGCGACGCGGGCGGCCTTCACGAACGCGGCGGGAGGGGGGTAGAGTTTCTCTTCCTTAAGAAGGACGGAGATGGCGTTCTCATCTTTGCCGTTTTTCATGGATTTCAACATAGCATTTTTCTTATAATCAGCCTCCCATGCTTCCCACTTATCGACCCCGCAACCGCAAGCGCGCCAAGAAGATCGGCTTCCGCGCCCGCATGTCCACTCCCGGCGGCCGCAACGTCCTCCGGGCCCGTCGCCAGAAAGGCCGTCACCGCCTGATCAAGAAGCAGGCGTAAACGGTGCCCGGCTTCGGGCCCCGCGCGCGCCTGAAGGACGGGCGCGAGTTCCGGCGCGTCTATGAACAAGGACGCAAGACCGTCGGGACCGCCCTCATCCTCTGGCACCGCGGGGGAGACTCCGCCGCGCCCCCGCGACTCGGCCTGTCGGTGAGCTCCAAGGTCGGCAACGCGGTGCGCCGCAACCGCCTCAAGCGGCTGCTGCGGGAGGCCTTCCGCCTCCATCGCGACGAGCTCGCGGCCGGGCTGGAGTTGGTCGTTTATCCGCGCGCCGGCTGTCCGTGGAAACGGTACGCCGACGCGGAGAGCGACCTGCTCGAGCTGTGCCGCAAGGCCGGGCTTCTGAGAAAATGACCACCGTGCTCCTGTCCGTGCTGGACCTTTACCGGGCCGCCGTGCGGCCGTTCCTGCCGCCCGCCTGCCGCTTCCACCCGAGCTGCGGGGATTACGCGCGCGAGGCCGTCGCCTCCCGCGGAGCCCTCGCCGGACTCGGCCTCACGCTGCGGCGCGTCGCCCGCTGCCATCCCTTCAACGACGGCGGCTTCGACCCCGTCCCCCCGAGACCCTGAATGGACAAGAACCTCCTGCTCGCCGTCGGACTCTCCATCGCCGTGTACGGCGCGTGGTTCGGCTTCATCGACCCCAAGCTCAATCCGAAACCCGTCAAACCCGCCGTGGCGGCCGCGACGAAGGCCGCGGCGAAAACCGCGGCCGCGCCGACGGCGGCGCCCGCGCCGTCGCTCCCCGCGGCGGCGACCGCGGCGAAAGCCGCCGCCCCCGCCGGAGAGCCCCTGCCCCAGCGCCTCGGCGAGGTCGCCGCGCTCGTCAGCCCGCGCGGGGGCGCGTTGGTCAGCTACAAGCAGCCCGAGCCTCTGGGCCTCGTCGAGCTCGTCGCGGACGCCGAACGCGGCCTGTTCTCCACCATGCCCGACCTCTCCTTCGGCCGCGACCCCAAGCTCAAGGACCCCGCCGCGCTCGCCGCCGAGCGCGCCGACGGCCTGAAGGTCGTCAAGCAGTACCTGCCCGGACAGGGACAGGTGCTCTCGCGCCTGCGCGTCATCGCCTCCAACCCGACGCGCCGCCCTCTGGAGGTCGGCGCCTGGACCTTGACCGTCGGCCCGGGCCTGGGCACCATCGCGACCGAGAAGAAGGAGAACGCCGACGTGCTGCGCGCCATCGGGCTCAAGCCCGGCTCCGAGGGGCTGCGCGGCAGCGTCGAGACCCTCAAGGACGGCGTCTACCCGACGCCGTACCGCTGGGTCGCGGTGGACAACCGCTACTTCCTCGCCGCCGTCGTGCCGTCTTGGGAGCACTTCGAGCCGGCGCGCGTGGAAGGCAAAAGCGCCCTCACGCTCACGGCCAAGCCCGTGACTTTGCCGCCGGGGGGGACCTTCACCTGGGAGCTGCCGTATTACCTCGGGCCGAAGGGACAGACGAGCCTGGCCTCCTACGGCATCGGCCTGGAGCGCGCCGTGGACTTCGGCTATTTCTGGCAGATCGGCCGGCCCATGCTCAACGCCTTGTGGTGGCTCAACGCGCGCCTGGGCAACTGGGGATGGGCCATCGTCGTGCTGACCTTGGCCCTCCAGGTCCTGCTGTTCCCGCTGACCTGGAAGAGCCTCAAGGCCGCGGCGGCGATGAAGAAGCTGCAGCCCGAGATGGCCAAGCTGCAGGCGAAATACAAGGAGGACCCCCAGCGCCTCAACCAGGAGATGATGGGCCTCTACAAGAAGACCGGCGCCAACCCGCTCGGCGGCTGCCTGCCCATGCTGCTGCAGATGCCCATCTTCATCGCTCTGTTCAACGTCCTGCGCAACTCCTGGGAACTCCACGGCGCGCCGTGGATGTTCTGGGTGGTGGACCTCTCCGCGAAGGACCCGTATTACGTGCTGCCCGTCGTCATGGGCGGCTTGATGTGGCTGCAGAGCAAGCTCAACCCGCCGTCCGCCGACCCCACCCAGCAGCAGGTCATGATGTTCATGCCGATCATCTTCACCTTCATGTTCCTCAACTTCCCGTCGGGCCTCGTCCTCTACTGGCTGACGAACTCGCTCGTCAGCACCGTCCTGCAGGTCGGACTCAAGGACCGCCTCGAGGCGTAGCCCGCCCCCCAAGGAGACCCCGCCATGACCCCCATCGAAGCCGAAGGCAAGACCGTCGCCGACGCCGTCGAAGCCGCCCTCAAGCAGTCCGGCCTGCGCCGCGACCAGGTCGAAGTGGACGTCCTGCAGGAGCCCGTCGCCGGCGTGCTCGGCTTCGGCGCCAAGCCCGCGCGCGTGCGCGTCACCGAGAAGCGCTGGGGCCCCGGCTCCGCCCCGCCCATCCCGGCCAAGCCGCTGCCCGCGGCCCGTCCCGAGCGCCGCGACCCGTCGCGCGCCGGCCGCCCGCATTCGCC
>JANRKA010000142.1:0-3214 GCA_033875325.1 Elusimicrobiota bacterium
GAGCCTGGCCGTGCTCACGCGCGCCAAGGACAAGGACGCCGCGAGGGCGCTGGCCGACCGCGCGGTGGCGGCGGCCCGCGACGGCGGCGGCGCGTGGCTGCTGCCCGACGCGCTGACGACGCGCGCGGCCTGGCGGCGCGAGGACGGCGACGCGGTGGGCGCGCGCGTGGACCTCGAGGAGGCGGCGGCGACGGCGCCTCTGGACTGGCCGCGCCTGGGCGAGACGCGCGCGGCCCTGAGCGCGCTTAATCCCTCTTCGCGTTGACGAAGGGGGAGCCGAGCAGCAGCAAAGCGGCCAACAGCGCGCTCTGCTTGAAGAAGATGCCCAGCATGAGGAAGGTCGCGGCGTGGAAGGCGATGACGCCCGCGCCCGCGGCGCGGTGCCAGGACGGCCTCCAGGCCGCGGCGAGCGCGGCCAGCTGCACGAGCGTCACCGCGAGGTGGAGCGGGGCGTAAAGCGCCGGCTCCTGCATCATCACCGAGCCCAGAGGGCCGAGATGGCCGCTCTCGGATTGGTAGACCTGGAACAGGCGTTTGGCGCCGGCGGCGCCGAACACGGTGAGCTCCCCGCGCGACGCCTGCCACACGCCCATGAGGAACTTGGACAGGCCCGCCATCGAGTAGGTGAGCAGGAAGAGGGCCAGCGCCGCCCACACGACCAGAGACGCGGCCTCGCGGTCGCGCTCCGCGGCGCCGGGCTCGTCCCAACGGTCCGGGAGGAAGATGAAGACGAAGGCGACGGCCGCCCACTGGTTGTAGACGGGGAAGAGGTTGGCATAGGACGCCAGGACGGCGACGTACTCCCACAGCCCCACGCACGCCAGGACGCGCGCCCAACGCCGGCCCGGCCACAACGCGCCCGCGAAGGCCCCGACGGCCAACAGGACCGAGACGAAGGGCACCGCGAAGCCCGGCCCCTCGCGGCGCGCCCACCAGGCGGGCCACAGCAGGATCTGGGAGTCGGTCATGAACACGCGCAGCGAGGTGCCCATCTCGTAGATGGTGCCCAGCCCGATGGCCAGCAGGGCCCCGTAGAACAGGCGCACGAGGTAGGCCGTGTCCTCGGCGCGCGCGCCGGCCGCCCAGTCCGGCACGAGGCGCGCCAGGCGGCCCGTCACTCCTCCTCCGGCAGGCAGGTGAAGGCGCCGACGCGGCGGCGCTCCTCGTAGGCCTCGTAGGCGCACGGGGGCGTGAGCAGACGCGACTCGATGGCCTTGCGCGAAGCCTCGATGCGCGGGCCTTCTCCGACGACGAGGGCCTCGACCAAGGTGTTGGCCATGTGCGCGGCGTCGTCGCGTTTCTCAGGCCAACGCAGCCCGACCGCGTCCTCGATGGGCAGAGGGGGCGTCAGCGGCTTGCCGCGGTCCTGCGTGAGCAGCACCACGAAGGGCCCGCGCGGCGGCACGAAGGAGAACATGTTCCAGGCGAAGACCGGGAAGAGGTGGGTGCGCTCGCGGTCGTCGGGGCCGAGATGGGCCATGCCCACGACGAGGTAGCCGATGAGTCCGGCGGCGATGGCGGCCTTCAGCCGCTCGTGTGATCCGGGGCGGGCGCTCATGCGCGGCAATCTACCATATCGCGGGGTAGCGCGACCCGTCCGGGCGTGTTACACTCGGGCCGTGAGACGCGTCCTGCTCCTCGCGCTGCTCGCCGCGGCCTGCGGACCGGAGCCCGACCGGGGCCTGCTCTACGCCCACCCCGAGGCGCGCGCGCCTTTCTTCGTCCTCGACCGCGAGGCCGGCGTCTGGCGCGCGGCCCGCACGGGCGCGAGCGAAGCCTCTTTCCCGGCCGTCAAGGCGCCGGGGACCTTCCGCGTCTTCGTGCTCGGCGGCTCCATCGCGCGCATGTTCGAGGGCGACGGCGCGCTCGCCGACGCCTTGACGCCCCTGCTGCCCGGGCGGACCGTGGAGGTCCTCAACGCGGGCATGTCGGGCTACGACAGCGCGCGCGAGGAGCTCATCGCGAGGGAGGTCCTCGACCTCGGCGCCGACGCCGTGGTCCTGCTCAGCGGGCACAACGAGTTCACGACCTTGCCGCCCCCTCTGCCGCTCTGGCGCCTGCGACTGGGCCTGTGGGCGGCGGCGCGGGGCCTGGTCCGGCGTCCCGCCGCCTCTCCGCGAGACGAGCTCCCGCGCGCGGCGGCGCGCCTGGCCGCCTTCGAGGCGTCCGTGCGGCGCATGGCCCGCGCCGCGCGCGCGCGCGGCGTCGCCTTCGTGGTGGTGCGGCCGCCGCTGAACCTGCGCGACGGCGCGCCCCAGGGCGCTCTGCCCCGGAGGGCGGACTTCGCGACGGGGTGGATGCGGCGCCTGATGGGGGACTGCCGCGGCGCGCGCGCGGCGTGGGCCGCGGCGCGGCCCACCGACCCCGTGGACGCGGCGGTGATCGAGTTCCTGACCGCGCGCTGCCATGAGCGCGAGGGCCGTTCCCGCGACGCCGCGGCGGCCTACGCCCGCGCGCTCGAGCTGGAGGCGCCTCTGCGCGGCCGCTGCGGCGCGGCGTGCGCCGCGGTCCTGGCGCGCGTCGCCGCCGAGGAGGGCGCGCTCTACGCCGACGCCCACGCGGACTTCCTCGCGCTCTCGGGCGCCTTGCCGCCCGGTCTCGAGGCCTTCCACGACCGCATCCACTGGCGCCCGGAGCGCCACCCCGTGGTCGCGCGCAGCGTGGCCAAGGCTTTGGCGGGCGCGGGGCTGTGCGCCGCGCCGGGCCCGCGACCTCCCGCGCCGCCGTCGCCCCCGCGCGGCCCGCAGGGCTGGCTGACCGTCCTGCGCTACGCGGCCTGGGAGACGCAGAACGCCGCGCCCGCGCCGTCACCCGTCGCGCTCGCCTTCATCGAGCGCGCTCTCGAGGGCTGGCCCGGCGCGGCCGCCCGTCCGGCCCTGCTCGAGGAACTGGCCGAAGACTCGCGCCGCCAGGGCGGCGCCTGGGGCCAGCCCGGCCTCGAACGCGCGGGCCCGGGCTTCGCGCGCCATCTGTCCTTGGCGCGCCTGCTCGCCGGCGACGCGCCGGGAGCCGCGGCGCTGCTCGCGCGGTCCGGCGCCTCCGCGCATTGGGAGGACCGTCTGCACGCCGCGGCCGCTCTCGCGGCGGCGGGCCGTCGCGCGGGCGCGGTCGCCGAGCTCGAGGCGGCCTGGGCCCTGGGGGAAGGCGCGCCGGACGAGGCGCGCGACGAGGTCCTGCGCGCGGCCGCCGCGGCGCTCCCGGTGGGCCTGCGCCC
>JANRKA010000143.1:0-3493 GCA_033875325.1 Elusimicrobiota bacterium
CACGCAGACGGCGGTCACGGGCGGAACCAGCTTCGATGCGGCGCGGGGCATGACGTTCGGCCTAGGCCTGCGCAATGAGAAGTGGAGCCTGGACTATGCCGTGCTTCCAAGCGGAGAGCTGGGGCGTTCGCATCGCTTCAGTTTCGGCGCGCGCTGGTGAGCGTCCGCAAATTCTCTTTCATTTGTGAATGTCACACTCCGCAAGCGCGCCATTTCCCGAGCTTAAGCGGCCTTTTCTTCGGCGCGCTTGCGCAGCGAGGCGTTGAGGACTTTCTTGCGCAGGCGGATGCTGACCGGCGTGACCTCGAGCAGCTCATCGTCGTCGATGAACTCGAGGGCCTGCTCCAAGCTCATGATCTTCGGCGGCTCGAGCTGAATGGCGTCGTCGGTGGCCTTGGAGCGCATGTTGGTCAGGGCCTTGGTCTTGCAGGGGTTGACCACCATGTCGTTCTGCCGCGAGTTGGTGCCGACGATCATGCCCTCGTAGACCTCGATGCCCGGGGGCACGAAGAACTCGGAGCGCTCCTGGAGCGCGGAGAGGGCGTAGCCGGTCACGGTGCCCGGGGCCATGGCGACGAGCACGCCGTTGGGGCGCGGAGGCGGGTCGCCGCCCTTGGGGCCGTAGCCGTTGAAGCTGTGGTGCATCATGCCCTGCCCCTTGGTCAAGGTCATCAGCTCGGACTTGAAGCCCATGAGGCCGCGCGAGGAGATGGAGTACTCCAGGCGCACGCGGCTGTTGCCCTCGGGGGCCATGTTCTGGAGCTGCCCGACGCGGCGGCCCAGCGACTCGATGACCGCGCCTTGGTAGTCGGAGGGGACGTCGATGACCAGGTTCTCCATGGGCTCGCAGAGCACGCCGTCGATCTCGCGGAAGATGACCTGCGGGCGCGACACGGCGAGCTCGAAGCCCTCGCGGCGCATGGTCTCGATGAGGATGGAGAGGTGCAGCTCGCCGCGGCCGGAGACCTTGAAGTTGCCCTCGCCGGGCAGCTGCTCGATCTTGAGGCCCACGTTGATCTGCTGCTCCTTGAGCAGGCGGTCCTTGATGTGGCGCGAGGTCACGAGTTTGCCCTCGCGGCCCGAGAGGGGGGAGTTGTTGACCATGAACTCCATGGAGAGCGTCGGCTCGTCGATCTCGAGCGGGGGCAGCGCCACGGGGTTGGCCACGTCGGAGACGGTGTCGCCGACGTTGATGGTCTCCAGGCCCGCCACCGCGACGATGTCGCCGGCCTGCGCGGAGTCCACGTCCACGCGCTTGAGGCCGTGGTACATCTGGAGCATGGTGACCTTGCCGGGGAGGACCTTGCCGTCCTGCGCCTTGATGAGGGCGACCTGGGTGCCCTTGGCGATCTTTCCGTTGAGGATGCGGCCCAGGCCGATCTTGCCGATGTAGCTCGAGTAGTCGAGCATGGTGACGAGCATCTGCAGCGGCTTGCTGGCGTCCACCGTCGGGCCCGGGACGGTCTTGAGGATGACGTCGAGCAGGGGCACCATGTCGGTCCCCTGCTTCTCGAGCTCATGGCTCGCCCAGCCGGAGCGGCCGGCGGCGTAGACGACGGCGAAGTCGAGCTGGGGCTCGGTGGCGCCGAGGTCGATGAACAGGTCGAAGACCTTGTTGAGGGCCTCCTGCGGGCGGATGTGCGGGCGGTCCATCTTGTTGATGACGACGATGGGGTGCAGTCCGAGCGCCAGCGCCTTGCGCAGCACGAAGCGGGTCTGCGGCATGGGGCCTTCGACCGCGTCCACGACGAGCAGGGCGCCGTCCACCATCTTGAGGATGCGCTCGACCTCCGAGCCGAAGTCGGCGTGGCCCGGGGTGTCCACGATGTTGATCGTGTGGTCCTTGTACATGATGCTCGTGTTCTTGGCCAGGATGGTGATGCCGCGCTCGCGCTCCAGGTCGTTGGAGTCGAGCACCTGCTCCTGGGCCGCGTCGGCCTTGACCTTGAACTCGCCGGTGGCCTTGAGGAGGGCGTCGACGAGCGTGGTCTTGCCGTGGTCGACGTGGGCGATGATGGCGATGTTGCGGACGTTCTCGCGGCGGGGGGAGCTCATGTTTAGGGGGCCTTGTGCTGCCCGTAGTCGCGGCCGGAGCGGAAGCCCTTGACCGAGGCGTACGGGAGGAGGATGTAGGATGAGTCGTCTTTCTTGAGCACGACGTGCTGGAAGTTGATGTCGAGGACCTCGCCCTCGTGTTTGCCCACGGCGATGCGGTCGCCGATCTGGAAAGGGCGCAGCAGGAGGATGAGGAACGCCTGGAACACGCCGGTCACGTAGTCGTTGACCGCGATGCCCAGGATGATGGTCGAGACGGAGAGGCTGGTGGCCAACGCCGCCCACGAGACGCCCAGCGTATTGAGCGCGAAGGAGCCGGCCACGCCCCAGACGACGGCGGTCGCGGCGAGCTTGATGAGAGTGGTCGCCGGCGCCGACCAGCCGTAGCGCTGGGCCAGGCGGGAGATGGCGCCGTGCACGCCCTGCGCGATGGAGCGGCCCAGGAAGAGGATGAGCGCCGCGGAGGTCCACGGGAAGGCGGCGTCGAACCAGGACGCGACGCCTTTCTCGGAGAACAGGCCGCGCGCCAGCGGCAGCAGGGACAACGCGGCGATGCCCAGCGCGGAGAACGCCGCGGGCTTCCAGAGGCTGGGAGAGGCCGCGTCGCGCAGCGCCTTGAGCAGGCCGTCGGGCAGGGCCGGGCGCCGCAGCTTCAGGCGCGAGGCCTTCGTCTCGAAGGTGCCCATGATGGTGACCGACTTGGAGGTGAGCTCGGTGTAGGTGTAGAAGGCGTAGGGCGGGTCCTGCTCGGTGCGCACGATGACGTAGCGCAAGGTGAGCTCGTGGACCGTGCCCGGGACGTCGTCGATGACGACGCGCGAGCCCACGGTGTAGGGGCGCGTGACCAGGAAGTGCACGCCATGCACGAGGTTGCCGACCACGTCCTTGACCGCGAGCGCCATGGCGGCGCCCGAGCCGCCGAAGGTGGTCAGCAGCGCGCTGTCGGTCACGCCGATGAGCGCCAGGCCGTAGCCCGCGGCCGCGCCCCAGAAGGCGGCGCCGGCGACGAAACGCGCGAGCGCCACCGTGGCCGGGCTCCAGCCGAAACGCGCGGCCAGCTTGCCGATGACCCAGCGGGAGAGGCGCGAGGCCGCGTAGGCCCCGGCGATGAGGCCGCCGGCCTGCAGGAAGGGCATGGCCGCGGCGAGCAGGCCGCCGCCCGCGGTCGCGACGGCGGCGACGGGGAGGGGCAAAGCCGCGGCCCAACCGCCCAGGCGCGCGGTCCGCGCGGGCCTGCCCAGGCGAGGGCCGGCGGAGGCGGAAGCGGAGGGCGACGCGGGCGCGACGGCGGCATCGGCGCCGGGCCGGCGGACGGCGGAGCCGTTCCAGACGGGCTCCCAGTCGGCGCGGCCCTTCTCGGGCGAGGCTTGCGGCGCGTCGGCGGCCGCGGCGAGCGGCGCGGCCAGCGCCCGGGTCGCGGCGAAGCGGGCGGCCTGCG
>JANRKA010000144.1:0-6212 GCA_033875325.1 Elusimicrobiota bacterium
CGCCATGATGCGCAGGAGGGTGGACTTGCCCGAGCCGTTGTCGCCCAACACGCCGATTTTGGCGCCGTAGTAAAAAGAGAGGTAGATGCCCTTGAGCACCTGTTTTTTGGGGGGGTGGATGCGGCCCACGTCGATGAGGGAGTAGATGATCTGCTTCGTGTCGGTGGTGGAGGCCATGGGGTGTCCTTTAGGGTTTGGCGGCGGGCGCGAGCCGGCCGTGGAAGAGGGCTTCGGCGTTTTCAGCGGTGTCGGCCTCGGCCATCACTTCGTTGAAGGCGCGGACCTTGGCGTCGGTCGCGCCGTAGCGGAAGGCGACGCAGGGGATGCCGGCGGCCGTCAGCGCGGCGTCCACGTTCTTGGCGTGGTGCGGCTTGTCGTCCACGAAGACGACGCGCGCGGGCTTGACCTTGGCGGCGGAGAGGAAGGCGACGAGTGCCTTGCCCTTGTCGGGGCCGTCGCCGACGAACAAGACGCCGTCCACGTAGCCCGGATGTCGGGCCTTGGGGGCGGAGCGCGAGAGGTCGTAGCCCGCGTCCTTGAACTGGCGCCGCGTCGCGGCGGCGTCTTCGGGGCCGCGCGCGGTGAGCGCCATCACGGCGAAGCCGGCCTTCTGAGTCTTCTCGACGATGGACGGCGTCGTCGCTTCGACGGGTTTGACCTTGCTGCGTTTGAGCCCCTCGGTCCAGATTTCGCCGAGCTTCTTCTCCGCCGCCTCGGCGCTGAGGCCGTCGCGCTTGAACGCCGTCTCGGCGTAATACGCCCACTGGTCGGAGTAGAGGTTGCCGACGGGCTCGAGCAAGGTGTTGTCCACGTCGAAGACGAGCAAGGTCCCCTGGGAGAGCTCCGCTTCGACGGGGAGCATGGTGGACGCCTCGCGGACCTCGGCGGCGGCGAACGCGGCGAAGAGCAGGAGCGCGGCGGTCATTTGATGTGTTGCCTCTTGGGGTCGAGCGTCGTGCGCAGCAGGTCGATCTCGCGCGCGGAGGGGACGGGGGTGACGCCGACGGGGTCCTTCTTCTTGAGCGGCCAGCCCACCGCCTCCTGCACCTGCTCGAAGCTCACGCCGGGGTGCAGGGCGGCCAGGCACAACTCTCCGGAAGCGTCGGGCTCCAGGATGCCCATGTTCGTGATGACGCGCGACACGCGTTTGCCGTGCGAGGTGACGAAGTCCACCTTCGCCGGGAAGGCGCGTTTGTCGAGCTTGGTCACGATGAGCACTCGCTGGGCGTGCGTGGCGATCTCCGAAGCGCCGCCCGAGCCGGGCAGACGGACCTTGGGGGCGCCGTAGGGGCCGACCACGGTGGTGTTGATGTTGCCGAAGCGGTCCACCTGCGCGCCGCCCAGGAACCCGATCTGGATCTTCCCGTTCTGCAGGAAGGACTGGAAGATGTCGACCATGGACGCGACCATCAGCGAGCCCGTGACCAAGGCGGGGTCGCCGATGGAGGGGGGCACGCGGTCGGGCTGGGCGCCGACGGCGCCCGACTCGTAGATGAGGGTCATGTTGGGCGCGTGGGTCGCGCGCGCGAGGTTGCAGGCGAGGTTGGGAAGGCCGATGCCCACGAACACCACGTCCCCGTCCTTGATTTCGCGGGCGGCGAGCACGCACATCAGCTCGTTGAGGGTGAAATCCGTCGCGGGCGCGGCGTCGGTCGGCGTCATGAAGCCGATTCTAGCGTTTTTGCCGGGGGGCGGGCGAGGGGGCTACGGCGCGCGCAGGAGGTGCAGCTTGGCGATCTCGACGCACTGCTCCGCGGTCAGGTCGCCGGACTTGGAGCCGGGGTCCTCGAAGTCGGACATCAGGTTGGGGCGCACCGGGACGTGGCCCATGTCGCCCCAGAGGTGGGCGAGCTCGTGGGCCGTGACGCTGTAGGACGGCAGCTCGTCGCGGCGGCGCGGGCGGGTCTCCTGGCCGCTGGTGATCCAGAAGGTGTTGAGCAGGCGGACCGCCTGCGGGAATTGGCGCGCGTACTGCCGCACGGAGTTGCCGTTGTAGGCGCTGGCCGTGGACGGGATCTTGCCCTCGGCGAAGAGGAAGCCCAGCGGCCGCAGCGCGGGTATCTGCGGCTCGTCCATCACCGCCATCTGCGCGGGTCCGGCGTACGGGTTCTCGATATTGAGCCGGCGCAGCGCCTCGGGCGACCAACGCACGACCAGCGCGTCCACCTCGCCGATGGAGACGCCGCACTGCGCGAAGATGGCCGACGCCTTGCCCATGACGCGCTCGAGCATGCCGTGGCGCTGCCAGTCCGACCCTTCCTCTAGGATGAGGGTCATGGGCGCTTCCTGGGCCTGCCGCGGCGTCACGGGGATGAAGGAGGCGGGGTAGATGACGCGCCGCGAGACGACGGTGAACAGCGGCGCCGGGGCGGTCTGGGCGGACGCGAGGACGGGCGCGAGCAGCGACGCGACCAGCGCGAGGGGGCGCATGTCCCTACATCGTAGCCTTCGGTTCCCCTGGCGTCAACGGGAAAAACGCCCCATACTGTGGACTAATGAGGCCACTTCTCCTGCTGTCCGCGGCGTTTCTCATCACGGCGTGTAAAAAGGAGGCCGCGGTCGAGGCTCCCGCGCCCGCCGCCCCCGCCGGCGAGGCCGCCGTGCCCATCTCCAACGACCCGCGTCAGGGCGTGCGCATGATTGACGCCGCCAAGGACGCCGCCGCTCGGACCGAGGCCGCCGCCGCGACCCACGACGCGCGCGCTAAAGAAGCCCTCGGCGACTAGTCCCGGGGTATAACAAAGGGGACAGGCACTTTTGTTATAGGTGTCGACGAACGGGCATAACAAAAGTGCCTGTCCCCTTTGTTAATTAACGAAAGGGACTGTCCCTTTCGTTAATAGCCGTAGTCGACGCCGGCGCAGGGCAGGGGGTCGGCTTTGAGGCGCTCGGCCAGGCCGGGGTTCTTGGCCATGTAGCCCGCGCGGTCCTTGACGCCGTGGACGAATTCGTCGAGGTAGGCGTCGAAGGTCTTGGGGTCGCGCGCGATCTTGTCCCAGGCGCCGTAGAAGTCGTTGTCGCGGTCGTAGTAGCCCTGCGCGTAGGAGGGGTGGGCGCCCCAGGGCTCGACGACGACGGCGTCCACCTGCAGGCCGGGGATCAAGGTGCGGTTGGGGTCGGCGCGGATGACGCTTTCGTCCACCAGCTCCTCGACGACGAGGATGACCTTCTTGGAGGCGAAGGCGGCCTCCTTCTGCACGCCCATCAGGCCCCAGATCTGCGCGTTGCCGCTCTTGTCGGCGCGCTGCGCGGTCACGATGGTGCAATCGGGGCGCAGCGCGGGCACGGCCGCCAGCTTCTCGCCGGTGAACGGGCAGTCCACCGTCTTGATGCGCGGGTTGGCGCCGGGGATGTCGGTGCCGGCGTAGTTGCGCAGCGGCCAGAAGGGGAGGTTGGCCGCGCCGGCGGACAGGCGCGCGACCATGCCGAAATGCGAGTACTCCTCGATCTCGAGCGTCGGCGGCTGGGCCTCCACCGCGCGGCGGAAGGCGTGCAGCGAGCCCACGCCGGGGTTGCCCGCCCAGGAGAAGACAAGCTTGCGGGCGCAGCCGGCGTGGATGAGCTGGTCGTAGACCAGGTCGGGCGTCAGCCGCGCGAGGGTGAGGTCCTTCTTGCGCTGGCGGATAATCTCGTGGGCGGCCGCGAAACTGATGAGGTGGGTGAAGCCCTCGATGACGAGCGTGTCCCCGTCGCTCACGAGCGAGGAGACGGCCTCCTTCATCGTCATCACCTTGTTCTTCATGGCGGGGGGTATCCTACCACATCACTCCGTGGTCCCCATGTCCTGGCCGTCCCAGTCGCACGAGAGGTTGTTGCGGCGGTACGAGTTGATGTAGAGGTGGCGGCAATCCTCGCGCGTGAGGCACTTGGGCGCGGTCTTGATGATGGGGTAGCCGCACTCGCACCAGCCGTAGGGCGGGCGGCACGGGTCCTTGCCCTTCACCGCGTCCTCCTTGGGCGGCGGCGGCGCGGCCTTCTTGGCCTTTGCCTTCGGAGGCTTCTCCAACACGGCCACGGCCTTGGCCGCCACCGCGCGCACCTCCTTGTCCGGGTCGGCCGCGGCGGCCTTGCGCGCCGTGCCGATGGCGGTGATGTCCCGGCGCAGGGCCAGCGCCACGGCCGCGCCGCGGCGCACCGCCGGGCTCGGGTCGTCGAGCAGCAGCGAGGCGAGCAGGCGCGTGGCGTCGGGGTTCATGGCGTGCGCGGGCTCGGTGGAGAGCGCGAGCACCAGGTCGCGTCGCGACATCGCGCCGGTCTCGGTCTTGAGGTATTTCTCCAGCCGCTCCAACGGCTCTCCGCCGGGCCAGGTGGCCACCGCCTTGGCCGCGGCCAGGCGCACCGTGTCGGAGAGGTCGCGCTCCATGGTCTCGACGAGGCCGGAGTAGGCGCGCGGTCCGCGCAGGGGCGGCTTGTTGAGCGCCTCGACCAACGCGACGCGCGCCGGCGCCTCGGGCTCGGCCCGGAGCTTCACCAACGCGTCGGCCACCCCGTCATCGGCCGCCGCCGCGCACGCCAACATCAGCGCCACCAACGCTCCCATGCCCCCTATATTACCTAATCGCCGTTACGGCTCCGTTGCCGCGGCCGGGGCGTTGCGTCTTTCGCGCGGGGATGTTATATAGGATGCAGGCATGAGCGAGGCGGCGGGCAAGGCGGCGGCCGAGCTGGAGGCCCTGGGCGAGGGGGACCTGCTCGACGTGGCCGAGAGGCACAGCGCGCACCAGACGCCCGGCGAGGAGGAGTCGGTGACCGCCGCGGCGCCCGGGTTCGGGCGGCGCGAGCTGAAGGCTTTCCGGGGCATCCACGCGCGGGCGTTGGCGGCGCTGGAGGCGGGGTTGGCGGGGGCGCGCGACGCCGAGGACCTGGCGGCGCGCGGGCGCGTCAAGCGGCTGCGCGGGGACCTGGCCGGGGCGCGCCGCGACCTCGACCGGGCGCTGGCCAAGGCGCCGGACGCCGCGCGCGCGTTGGCGTGGCGCGGCGAGCTCGAGGTCGTGGAGCGGCCCAAACGCGCGCTCAAGCTGCTCGACGAGGCGGTGAAGCTCGCTCCCCGAGACCCCTGGGCCCGGCTGTGGCGGGCGCAGGCGCGCCTGGAGGACCGGGAGTTCGGTTGGGCGCGGCGCGACGTCGAGGAGGCCGCCCGGCTGTTCGGTCGGCCGCCGCACGTGTTGCTGCTGCTGCGCGCGCTGGGCGCCTTCCACGCCGAGGACCGCGCCGCGGCGGCCGCCGCGTGCGAGGCCGCCATCGCCGACGACCCCGGCAGCCCCGCGGGCTACGCCCTGCTCAGCCAGCTGCGGCACCGCGAGGGCCGCGAGGAGGAGGCGCTGGCCCTGTGCCACCTCGCGCGCGACCGCGACCCGGACGTGGGGGTGTCCTACCTGCTGCCCGGCTTCGGTCAGGAGACCTGGGGCGACGCGCGCCACTACCTGGGCCTGCTCGACCGCGAGATACGGCGCAAGCCGGGCTCGGCCCTGCTCTACGCCGAGCGCGCCGAGCTCAAACGCGACCCGCGCCTGTGCCTCTACACCGAGGCGCTCGAGGACTACGCCGCGGCCGCGCGCCTGGCGCCGAAGGCGGCCTGGATCGTGGCGGCGCTCGGTCGCGCGCTCAACAACGCCTCGGGCGCCCAGGCGGGCCTGGCGGAGTTCGACCGCGCCGCGGCGCTCGCCCCGGAGAGCGGCTGGATCCGCGCCTGGCGCGGCGCCGCGCTCGCGCGCGCCGGCGAGCCCGACCGCGCGCTCGAGGACTTCGCCGCCGCGGTGCGCCTGATGCCCTGGTACCCGTTCTCCTACGCCTGGCGCGGGGCGCTGCTCGTGCGCCGCGCGCGCCACGCGGAGGCCGCGGCCGACCTGGACACGGCGGTCGCCCTCGACGCGCATTACCTGTTCTCGCGCTACGAGCGCTGCAAGGCGCGACTGGGCCTGCGCGACTACGACGGCGCGGTCGCCGACCTCGCGCTGGCGTTCAAAGCCGACCCCAAATATACCTGGCCCGCGGGCGCGCCGCTCGAGGACGCCGTCGCCGCGCGGCCGGACCTGGGCTGGGTGCGCGCCTGGCAGGGCTGGGCGCTGTCCAAGGAAGGCCGCTGGCGCGAGGCCCGCGCCGCGCTCGACGCGGCGGTCGAGGCCCTGCCGCGCGAGGCCGCGCCGCTGTCGTGGCGCGGGGCCTGCCTCGCGGCGCTGGGGCGCGGCGCCGAGGCGCGGCGCGACCTGGAG
>JANRKA010000145.1:0-3432 GCA_033875325.1 Elusimicrobiota bacterium
CTTTCCCGAAATAGCCAGAAGGACGAGCGTTCCGAGAGGTACGCCGAAGTGCTTAAGAATTTCGTTCATGTTATTGGGGCCCTAACTTGTGAGTATGCAGGTCTGTATAGTACCGAACGGATATTGGCCTGCTCTGTGGAGTGTATAGGGTAAACCACAATAATTCCAGCTTGTGGATGAATATCCGCGGCGTGATAGGTGGCGGTGGGGGCTGTATAGCGTCAATAGGGTAGACCAGTTCGGAAGCTGAACGGTCTTACAGCAGGGGGCTCAGGCCGCGCAGGATGCGGTAGGTCAGGCCCCAGACGACCAGGTCGGGGGCGGGGCGCAGGCAGGGGACGGGGACGGCTTCGCCGCGGATGACGACTTCGGCGGTGGCTTCGGCGTCGAGCAGGGGGGCTAGGGGCAGCCAGTGGCAGCCGGCGACTTCGGCGGAGGGTTTGGCGGCGGGACGCTTCGGCAGGCCGAAGACGAAGGGGCGGATGCAGACCGGGGGCAGGCTGGGGGTGCGGGGGTGGAGGTCGTCGAGCTCGCCGAGCAGGGCGGCGGCGGGCAGCTTGACGCGCACTTCCTCCAGGGTCTCGCGCACGGCGGTCTGCAGGCGGGTCTTGTCGCCGGGCTCGCGGCGGCCGCCGGGCAGGCCGATGTGGCCGGACCAGGGGTCGCCCTCGCGCTCGGCGCGACGGATGAGCAGGATGTCGAGGCCCTTCTTGCCGGGCGAGAGGATGACGGAGACGGAGGTCTCCACGCTGCCGGGCTCCTCGATGCGCGCGGGCTCGCGGCGCGCGAAGGCGTCCTTGAGGGCGGCGAACCGGGCGAGGGTCTCCCCCCCGCCGCTAGTTCTTCGGGAAATGGTTGTACCGGAACTGGAAGACGCCGAGGAGGTCATAACCGCCCTGGAACTTGATGAGGGCCAGGTCGAAGTTGAGCTTCAGGAAGCGGCCCAGCTTGAAGTTGATGAGGTACGGGTTGAGCGGCGCGCCGTTGAACTTCATGAACTCGACGCCGATGGGGAAGTCGGGCTTGAGCAGGTAGAAGGCCGAGCCGAAGGGGACGGTGCGCGAATGGACCTCGGCGCCGGGCTTGTTGGCGTAGAAGCGCAGGGCTTCGGGGCGCAGGAACTCGGTGAGCTCGGCGGCGAGCTCGCCCATGGTGCCCTGCATGACGCCGGCGCTGGTGCGGATGGGGCCGAACTTCTTGGAGGCGACGAAGTAGCCGTCGGTGAGCACGCGGGTGTTCTTGGCGTCTATCTTGACCGACACGCCCGGGGTCTGCACGGTGGGCTGGGGCGAGTCGCGGAAGACGAGCATGGCCTGGCCGCCGACGGCGACCGCGGGCCGGTAGGAGGTCTCGGACTGGACCTGCATCTTGCCGTCGGCCGTCAAAGTCCATAGGCCGATGCGGTCGATGTAGTTGGACTTGCGGGGCGAGTTCGGGAAGGAGTTCTTGCCGTAGAGGCGGCCGATGAAATACGCCGCGTTTATGTCGAGCGCCAGGCCGGGGTTGGTGTGGCGGCCGGCGCCGCGGTAGGCCGTGGGCGTGAGGAACACGCCGCCGACGGCCGTGGGCGGCGTGACGAAGACGGTTTTGGGCGCCTCGGGTTTGGGCTTCTCGAGCACGTCGAAGACCACGCGCACCTGCTGGCTCGACACCGAGATGGGCGCCAGGTCGGCGGCGACCTGGGTGCCGGGGATGCCGTACACGGCGGGCGTCACCTTGTCGAAGACCTTCAGCGAGAGCAGGGCCTCCACGTCGCCCGAGAGGTCGGCGGAGGTGTAGATCACGTCGCGGCGGCCGCGCAGCTTGTCGCGCCAGGCGTAGTCGCTGACCACGCGGCCGTTGGAGAAGAACAGGAACTCGGCGGGCACCCAGGGGCCGCCGGTGACGGGCAGCGGGTTGCCCAACGCGGGGCCCGCGGCGGGGGCGGAGGACACCGCGGGGGCGGAGTCCACGGCGACGCCCCAGGGGGATTGCGCGGCGGCGGGCAGGGACAGCAGGACCGCGAGCGCCAGCGTCGTCACGAAGCCAACCTCCCCGGGATGATGTAGAGCGCCATCGCGGCCACGACACCGGCGCCGACGTCGTCCGCGACGATGCCCCAGCCGCCGGGCAGTCGCTCCAGTTCCCGCGCGGGCCACGGCTTGAGCGAGTCGCAGATGCGGAACAACACGAAAGCGGCCACGACCGCCGGCCACGCGCGCGGCGTCAACGCCGCCGCCCACCAGAAGCCGACCACCTCGTCGAGCACGATGCGGGGGTCGTCGTGGCGCCCCAGGTGTTTCTCGGCGCGCCCGCAGACCCAGCATGCCGCGACGGTGAGGGCGATGACGACCGCGGCGTAGGCGCGAGGGTCGTCCGGGAGCAGCCACCAGAGGGCCAGGCCCTCCAAGGTCCCCAGGAACCCCGCGCCGGTCCACTTCCGCCCGCCGACCGACGGCAGGGCAATATAGCTAATACGGCCCCCCGTGGCAACGAAGGCGCAGGCGCGGTCCATCAGCTCCACGACTTCTCCAGCATGGCGCGGGACTGCCGCAGGTAGGACCACAGGCTCGACAGCGACAACACGGCGCAGACGACCGTCAGCGGCGCGGCGGTCCGGGGCAGCCACGCCGGGGCCCGGCCCGCGTCCTGGAGGCAGACCACGCCCACCAGGATGAGGACGGCCACCGACTGCACGGCCATCTTGACCTTCCCCCCCTTGTCGGCGGCCAGCACCTTGCCCTGGGCGCCGGCCAACACGCGCACGCCGCCGATGAGCAGCTCGCGGGCGATCATCAGGAACACCGCCCACAGAGGGATGTCGAGGTCCTTGGTGCGGATGAGCGCGATGAAGGTCCCCAACACGAGGATCTTGTCGGCGATGGGGTCGGCGACCTTGCCGAAGGGGCTGGTCGTGCCGGTGCGCCGCGCCAGCCAGCCGTCGAGCCAGTCCGTGACGATGGCGGCCAGGAAGAGGACGAAGGCCAACGCGTGCGGCTTGAGCCCCTCCGCGAGCAGCAGGAAGAACACCGCGACCGCCAGGACGACGCGCAGCATCGTCAGGCGGTTGGCCCAGGTCATGGCGTCAGGGCAGGTCGACGCGGTGCTCGCCGTCGGGGCCCGGCGCGGGCAGAGGCAGCGGCGCGCCGCCCAACTCGAGCTGCAGCGCCTCGGGCGAGGTCGTGCGCAGCGAGAGGGTCTTGGACGGCTTCCATTCCTGCGAGGAGCCGCGCGGCGCGCGGCCCTCGAAGACGGCCTGACCGTCGAGGCTGACCTTCACCCAGGCGTCGGAGACGAAACGCAGGACGACGACGGGCTCGGCCACGCGGTTGAGCGGCTGGAGGGCCTTGGGCGGCTCGGGCGCGACGGCGGGAGCGTCGGGCGCGCGGTGCGAATACAGCCACCAGCCCAACCCCGCGGCCAGGACGAGCGAGAAGGCGATGGCGCCGGTGG
>JANRKA010000146.1:0-3583 GCA_033875325.1 Elusimicrobiota bacterium
GGCGCGGACGGCCACCTCCGGGGAGAGGCGTCCGGCGTCGCCGACCTCGTCGAGCAGGGCGCCGAGCGCCTCGCGCTCGACGGCGAGCTCGCGCAGCGCGCGCTCCACGGCGCCGGCCGCCGCCGCGCGTTGCCGCTCGAAGCGGCGCGTCTCGACGTTGGCCTCCAGGACGGCGCGCGTGCGCTCCTGGATGGACGACATGTTCTGCGCCACGCGCGCCATCGCGTTCTCGCGCGGGTCGTTGAGCTGGGCCAGCCAGCCGGTCACGGTGCGGCGCTGGTCCTGGATGTCGCGGCGCGCGCGCAGGAGGGCGTCGCGCGTCTCGCGCGCCGCGCGCTCCTCGGCGTCGAGCGCCTCGCCGCCCGAGCGATAGACCTCGGCCAGCGTGTCGTAGTAGGTCTGCACGCGGTCCACGGTCGAGAGGCCTTCGTCGCTCCAGGCCGCCTTCTGCCCGAACAGCTCGGCGCCCTCTCGCGCGACCTCGCGCAGCCGCGCGAGCAGGGCGGCTTTGCGCGCGAGCAGCGCCTCGCCGCCGGAGAGGTCGCCCCCGACCCACGCCGAGTCGAGGTCGGAATCGGCCAGGGCCGCGTCGAGCGCGGCGTCGGCGCGGCGCAGGAAGGTCTCGAAGAGCGGGATACGCTCGGCCAGGAAGGTCTCGGAGCTGGAGACAAGCGCGTCGGCGAAGAGGTAACGCGCGAGGCTCTCGGCGTAGGAGCTGCCGGCGCCCGGGCCGCCGGAGACGCCGGTGGCCGTGGAGGGCACGAGGCGCTTGACCGCCTCCACGACCAGCAGCGCCGCGCGCTGCGAGTCCGAGACGTCCACCGGCGGCTGGACGCCGGTGGGGATGCCGCCGTCTCCGCCGCCGACGGCGATGTCGCCGCCGCCCGCGGCCGCGGCCTCGTCCCCGACGGCCTTGAGGTCGTCGGCGAGGTCCTGCAGGAAGCGGCGGTCGGCCAAGGCCGTCAGCTCGTCGGCGGAAGCGTCGCCCACCGCGGGGAACCGGTAGCGCGCGGCGAGACGGCGTCGCGAGCCGGTGAGGGAGTCGATGCGGCCCAGGATGTCCCCGAGTTCGGCGCCGAGCGCGTTGAGCCGCGCGGCGCGCGCGGACCGCTCCTGACGATAAACGGCCGCGCGACGCGCCAGGGAGTAAGGCACGGTCTCGCCGTAGAGGGACTCGGTCTCGGCGTTGGCCGGGTCCTTGCGGCGGCGCATCTGGTCGAGGTAGTCGGTGACCGTTCCTTTATAATCGCGGAAGGTGGCCCGCAAGGTCTCGATGCCCGCGGCGGCCGCGGCGCGGTCGCCCTTCGCCGCGCCGTTGGTCGCCAGCGCCCACGGGAGGGTCTCGCGCAGGCCCTCGCGCACGCGGGCATAGAGGTTCTTCTTCTCCCGGTAGAGGGTGCCGTAACCCTCGCCGCCGTCGTCGGGGCCGCTCTGCTCGGCGCGTTCGTCCACGAACGGCAGCAAGGTCCGGTCGATGAAGCCCTGGAGCCGCTCGAGCATGGGCGAGAGCCCGGCGTTGACCAACGCGCGTTTGCGGTCGATGAGGGCCTGGGCCTGCGAGGGGGGGAAGCCGGCCCGCGCGTAGGCTTCGTCCAGCGCGGCGTCGGCGACCACGGCGTCCATCGCGGCGGCCGACTCGGTGAAGCGGGCGCGGGCCTCGGGGAGGATCTGGTCGACCGGGCGGTCGAGGGCCTCGGCCGTGCCGCGCGCCTTGAGCCGCTCGGCGGTGAGGTCGCCGAGGAAGGAGACCAGGCGGGCGATCTCGATGCGCAGCGCCCCGGCCTCGAAGCCCTCGGCGCCCTCGGGGACGCGCGCGGCGTCGAGGCGGTCGAGCAGGTCGGTGAGCAAGGTCCGGTGGTCGTCGGCGGAACGGCCGGCCAGCCGCGGCAGGGACGAGCCGGGGACGAGCGCCTCGAATCGGGCGGAGAAGGCGTCGGCCTCCTCGGCCAGCGGCGCCGCCGCGGCGTCGAGGCGGTCGGCCTTGGCCCGCTCCTCCGCGCGCCAAGCCGCGTGGGACTCCGGTATGGAGTCGCCGAAGTCATCGAGCACGCGCGCGGTCCGCGACGCGTCGAGCGAGGCCGCCGCGTCGTCGCGGTAGCCGCGGTGCTCGTCGCCGAGGGAGCGCCAATGGGACTTGCGGCGCTCGAGCAAAGCGAGCACCGCCGCCGTGTCGGGGTTGCGCGTCGTCTCCTCGGGCACCCCGGGCACGGCGACGACGAGCAGGCCCGCGAACTCCACCGGCACCTCGCCCAGGCGCCGGTCGGCGTCGGCGAGCTTCACGCGGTAACCGGTGATCTCGCGCGAGCGCGCCTCCAGCCACGGGCGCGAGAGGTCGGAGACCCCGCCGCCGCCCGCGCCGCTGCGAAAGCGCTCGGCCAGGGCGGGCAGCAACGCGAGACGGCGGTCGTATTCCGTCGGCGCGTCAGGGCTGCGGCCTCGGTCGCGCGCGTCCATCGCGGAGAGCAAGGTCGGGATGGAAGTGCGGAAGCGCTCCACCGCGGCGGCGAGCGCGCCCGCGCGCGTCGCCAGCGAGGCGAAGTCCGCGGCCTGGGCCCGGTCGGAGGCCGCGCCCTCCTGCGCCTCGCGCCGCCACTCCTCCACGCGTCCGGCCTGCCGGTCGGATTCGCCGCCGGCGGCGGCGCCCGAGCGGCGGCGCTCCTCGATGTCGGCGAAACGCCGGTCCACCAGGCCGATCATGCGCCCGAGCGCGGCGTCGGCGGAGTTGAGCACGTTGAGGCTGTAGGAGAGGTCCATCACCATCGCCAGGCGCGCGTAGTTGCGGCGGAACTCGAGGGTGTCGCGCCCGCCGCGGCGCTCGCGCAGGGCGCTCTGCCGCGAGCGTTCGGCCACGGCGAGCAGCGCGTCGGCGGCGTCGCGCTCGGCGAGGCCGGAGTTGACGCGGGCCTGAGCCGCCTCGACGCGCGCCGCGGCCTCGGCGACGCGCCGCTCCAGCGGCGTGCCCGCCAGGTCCGGCGCTCGGGGCGCGGCCGGAGCGACCGGGTCCTCGGCGCGGTCGAGCAGGCGGCGCAGCGAGTCCAGCCCCGCCCAACGCGAGTCGGCGGCCTCCGCCGCGCCCGAGCCGCCCTGCGCCGGTTCGGCGCCGAGGCGGCGCTCCGCCTCGGCCAGGAGCTCCTCGACCGTCGCGGCCCGGTCCGGGCGCGGCGCGGCGAGGTCCGCGCCTTGGGCGAGACGGTCCTCGCGCGCCGGTCGCCCACGCGCGGGATGCGGCTCGGGCGCGGGGGCGGCCAGCCACTCGACAGCCGGCACGGGGGGAGGGGCGGCCCCCAGCTGCGGCGCCGCGAACCCGGCCAGGCGCGCGCCCGCGGTCCCGACCGGCGCGTCGGCGGCCCACTCGACCCCGCGGGGGAGGTCCAACCCGGCCAGGCCCGCGGCGTCCTGCAGGTCCGGCAGCCGCTCGCGCGCCTGCGCGAGCGCGGCGGGCGGCGTCAGGGCGCCGTCAGGCAGCCCCTGGAGCGGGCCGAACACGCGCAGGCCCAGCCAGTCCGCCGCGCCGGGGGCCTCGACGGCGAGCCCGGCGGCGGCGGCGCGCAGCGCGCCCGCGGACGGCTCGCGCGACTCCAGC
>JANRKA010000147.1:0-5706 GCA_033875325.1 Elusimicrobiota bacterium
CACCCGCTCCCGCGCGCGCTCTCCCCGCCGCGCCCGGAGGCGCCCTCGCGACCCGCGGGTCCGCCCCAGGGCGCGGCGCCGGCCGGGTCCGGGGGCGCTTCGACCTCTTCTCGCCCACGGCCGCCGCGCGCGAGCGCTCACGGCGCGAGCGACCGGGCCGCGCGCCGCGCTTCCGGCCCCTGCGCCTCGACCGCCTGCTCGGCCCTCTCGCCATCCGCCCGCCTGACGCGGCCGTCGCCGGACCGACCCTCGCCGAGCTCTCGCCGCGCCAGCCCCTGGCCAAACCCGACGGCAGACCCGCGCGCTGGACCGAAGCCCCGCTGCGCTGGCTCGAGTCCGTGGACCCCGACGGGGCCGCCGCGCCCTCCGACCGCCGCCGCGACGGGCACTGGCACGCCGATGAGGACCCGCCCGTGTACCACGCCGGGCCCGGGCGCGGCCTGGCGCGCGAGGACGCCTGGCTCTGGCTGTCGCGGCTGGAACGGCGCTGGTGGGCGCTGCCCGACGCCGGGCGCGCGCCCTGGCTGCGACACCGAGGCCGCTGGTGGACGCGCGAGCGCGGGGTCTGGTTCGTCCTGCACGAGGGCGAGGCCTGGGCCTGGCGCCGCTTCGCGCGTTGGGAAGCCGAAGGGCTCATCCATCCGGGCACGGGCACGGCCATCGTCTACAGCGCGGACTTCGCGCGCGCGGCGGTCGTGACGCCGGGCCGAGGCGCCGTCCTCTTCGACGCGGTCAGCGGAGCGGAGATCGCGCGTTGGAGCGAGGCGGAACTGCCCCCGCGTTGGCGGCCCGCGCCCCGGGACCTGACCCTGCCCGCCGGGATTTGATATCCTCACGCGCATGCGCGCCCTGCTCCTCGCGGCCTTGTTGGCCGCCCCCGCCGCCGCCCAGGACGAATACGGCGCGCGCGGCATCTTCCCGGTCTACGACGTCGGCGCGCAGTGGGCCGTCTTCGACAAGACGGTCAAGAAGGGCGGCGCCGCGGCGTTGGCTCCAGGGGGGACCTTCCTCGTCGTGGGCGACGAGGGCGCGGGCCTGTTCAGCCTCGCGCGCTCCTCGCCGACCTACGGCGGGGCCTGCCGCGCCAACAGGCCCGCGCGACTGCGCGCCGGTCTCCTGAAAGGCCCGCGTTCCGCCGTCGGCTCCCCGGTCATCGCCGTGAAGGTGGCCGACGGCTTCTCGCTGAAAGGCTCGCGCGCGCGCTACCAGGCGCTGCCCAACGCGGTGGACGAGCCGCTCTACAAGCGCCTCATGCCCGCGCTGCGCGCCGCCGCCGCCGAGGAGGCGCGTGCCGGCGCCTACCGCTTCAAGCCCGACGACGAGGGTGCCGCGGCCTTCCTCGCCGACCCCAAGCCCGACTCCATCGCGCTGAAGATCGACTGGGCCGCGCCCGTCGCCATCGCCGGACTCAAGGACACGGTCGCGTTGGTCACCGGCGCGCAGGTGTCCTCGGCCTACCGGCGCTGCCTGCGCCTGGCCCACGGGGAGAAGCTGCTCGGCGGCTGCGTGGAGATGCCGCACGACCTCATGGCCGAGACGGCCCTGCTGCGCTTCGTGGTCTACGACCCCAGCGGCAAAGGCCAACCCTTCCTGCTCGCCTTCACGCCCAAGGAGCCGTTGTGGGGGCACGAGCGCTGGGGCTTCGCTCTGCGCGCCTCGGGGCCCCGGCTGTTCCTGCGCGACGCGATGAACCCCCGCTGCCGCGAGGGCTTCTAGCCGCCGGAGCTATTTGCGCTTCGCGGTCAGCGCCGACAGAGCCCACCCCATCACGAAAAGAGCCAGCAGGCTCGGGACGAGGTCCAGGAGGGTGCGCCGCCACAGCCGGCTCTCGAACAACGCCCGGTGCAGCGCCGCCACGACGACGATCCAGAACACCGCGTTGACCAGGTGCCCGGCCAGCTTGTCCCACGCGACGGTCGGCGGAGCGACGAGCGCGCGCAGGCGGCGGCGGTCGGCCCAGGACATCTCGACGATCTTGGCGCCGACCCAGGTCGCGAAGGTCTCCTTCTTCACCCACACGGCCTTGGCCCGGCCGGCCGCCGGCGGCCGGTCGTCGGGGAGGGCCAAGGTGAAGCGGAAGACCTCGCCCTCCTGCACCGCGTAGAGGCACTCGCCCTTGAAGCCCGCGGACGAGAGGTCGTGCGCGGTGGCCGTGGCGTCGAGCACGCCCCCGTCCTGGTCGAGGAGGGTGAGAGGCACGATGGTGATGAACCGCGCGGCGCCGCGTCTCTCGGGGGCGTCGCTCATTCGGGGTAGAAGATGACGGCGTCCTGTTTGGGCGGCGCGACGGGCGGGGGAGGTCCCAGCACGAGCTGCTCGAGCAGGCGGCGGAAGGCCGGCAGCACCGCGTCGAACTCGTCCCTCTCGGCGCGCAGGCGCGCGGTGTAGAGGCCGTAGCCGTCGGGCACGAGCACGGTCTCGGTCACGACGACCCGCTGCTCGCTGCCGATCAAGGAGGACTCCGGGTAGACCCAGCGCGACGAACGCCCGGCCAGTCCCGAGCGCGTGGAGACGCGGACCTCCTCCAGCCGCGCGGGGCCTCCGACCGTGGCGGCGGCCCGCAGCTGGCGCACGGCCTCGTCCCACCCCAGGAAGCCCTTGGCCGACGCGGTCGTGAACCACACCGCGGCGCGCGCGCTCGCCTTGGGGCGGCGCCACTCGAGCCCGTTGGGGGAACGCAGCGGCTCGCCCCACTCCAGGACGTCGCGCCAGGCGAACTGCTCCTCCTGCCTGAGCTCCAGCGGCTTGGGGCGCATGCCGCCGCCGAGCGCGACGGGCTCGGGGGTGCCGAGGGCCTTCAGGCGCGCGGCGACCTGCGGCGCCCACTGGGTGCCCGCCAGCGAGACGCGCGCGGAGAGGAGCGCGCGGCCTTCGGCCGCCGGGCCTGAGTCGAAGTTGCGGCCGTCGGCGTCGCGCGGCAGGGGCGGGTGGCGCAGGAAGAAGGTCAGCAGCCGGCCGATGACGGCGGCGGCGCGGTCCACGGCCTCGGGGAACTCCGGGAAGCGCCCGTCGAGCTCGTAGTCGCCCAGGAAGGCGACTTGACCGGCCTTGAGCTCGGCGGCGCGCTTGGACCACTCGGCTTCCGGCAGCTCGACGCGGTAGCGCGTGCCGCGCGCGCGGAAACCCGCGGAGAGCAGCGCGTAGCGCCCCGGGGGAAGGTCGAAGAAGTAGAAGTAGCCGTCGCGGGCGTAGCCCGACGCCGCGCCGGGCCCCTCCTGGGGACGCCCGTCGGGGCCGAGCTTGGCGACGACGCCGAAGGTCGCCTCGTCCTTCATGAAGCGCAGGACCGCGCCGCGCACGAGCACGCGCGCCACCAGCGCCCCGTGGTCCGCCGAGGTGGGACGCGGAGGCGCGGAGGCGCAGCCGGAGCCCGCGAGGGCCCCCGCGACGGCGAGGGCGACGCGAAGCCGGCTCACCGCGGCGTCCCTGCGGGAGCGATTCTTTGGTGCATGTCG
Organism: Elusimicrobiota bacterium; assembly: GCA_033875325.1. GTDB lineage: Bacteria > Elusimicrobiota > Elusimicrobia > UBA1565 > UBA9628 > GWA2-66-18. The sequence continues at coordinate 3,456 of JANRKA010000147.1, forward strand.
CCGTGCGCAGTATAACGGCCGGCTCCCGGCCGCGCAAGGCTCGCCTCCTGTTGTATAATCGCGGCGTGGACGCCTTCGATTTCGAGCAGCTCGCCAAGGACATCGTCACCAGCCGTCTCAAAGAGGCCGGCGAGGCGCCCGCCGCCTGCGCCGAGGTCGCGCGCAAGATGATCGTCTCCGGCGTCACCAGCACCGGCGCCAAGCAGGACCCGCGCAGGACCGTCATCGGCGTCTGCCAGGGCGTGATGGGCGGGGCCCTTCTCCTCGAGAAGGACCTGGCGGCCATCGCCATCGCCCTGCTTTCCGAGGTCGCCGCCATGGCCGACGAGCTGCATCTCGACCCCTCCGAGATGATGACCTGGGCCATGGAGGGCATCGCGCGCGTCTGCCACGTGTCCGGCGCGCTCGCGGAAAGCTCGGTCCAAGACGCCATCGAGGCCAAGTTCATGGGCGCGGGCGAGGCCTTCTCCGCGTTGTGCCGCGAGGCCGGGGCCTGACACCGATGCGCGTCGCTCTCGCCCAGGTCGACGCGACGGTCGGCGACCTGCGCGGGAACTCCGAGCGGGTCCTCTCCGCCCTCGACGAGGCCTCCCGCCGCGGCGCGCGGTTGGCCGTGTTCCCGGAGCAGACGCTGGGCGGCTATCCCGCCCTGGACCTCTGGGAGGAGCGGGGCTTCGCCGAGGCCAACGAGAAGGCCCTGGCCGCCCTCGCCAAGAAGGTGCGCGGCACGGCCGCGTTGGTCGGGTTCGTGTCGCGCAGCGCGGGCAAGGTCGGCAAACCCGCGCGCAACTCGGCCGCGCTGCTCCACCAGGGGAAGGTCGTGGCCGTGCGGCACAAGACCCTCCTGCCCACCTACGACGTCTTCGACGAGGCGCGTTACTTCGAGCCCGCCGAGCACAACCGGCCCGTGGTCTGGGGCGGCCGCAAGCTCGGCGTCACCATCTGCGAGGACGCCTGGGCGCGCGACCCTTCCTCCGCGCGCCGCCTCTACGACCTCGACCCGGTCGCGGCCCAGGTGAAGGCCGGCGCCGACCTCCTGCTCAACCTCTCCGCCTCGCCCTACCTGCGCGGCAAGTCCGAGACGCGCCGCCGCCTCGTCGCCGACCACGCCAAGCGCCTGAAGCGACCGCTGTTCTACTGCAACGCGGTGGGCGGCAACGACGAGATCGTCTTCGACGGAGGGAGCCTGGCCTACGACGCGAAGGGGCGCCTGCGCGCCCGCGCCGCCTTCGCCGCCTCGGACCTGCTCGTCATCGACAGCGAGACCTGGGAGGGCGCGTCGCTGGCGCCCGAGCCGTCCTCCATCGGGCAGGTGGGGGAAGTGCTCACTCTCGGCATCAAGGACTTCGCCGCCAAGTGCGGCCTGCAGACCGCCTTCATCGGCCTCTCCGGCGGCATCGACTCCGCCGTCGTCGCGGCGTTGGCCGCGCGCGCGCTCGGCCCGCACCGCGTCGTCGGCGTGTCGATGCCTTCGGGCTACTCCTCCAAGGGGAGCGTCGACGACGCCAAGGCCCTGGCCGCCAACCTCGGCATCGAGCTGCGCTCCGTCCCCATCGCGCCCATCTACCAGTCCCTCGTCGCCGCGCTCGGCGGCGACTGGGGCCAAGGCGCGCCCGACCTCGCCGAGCAGAACCTGCAGGCGCGGGCGCGCGGCGTCATCCTGATGGGCCTGGCCAACAAGGCTCACCGCGGCTTCGTCCTGACCACCGGCAACAAGAGCGAGCTCGCCGTCGGCTACTGCACCCTCTACGGCGACATGTGCGGCGCCTTGGCGCCCCTGGCCGACTGCCCCAAACGCCTGGTCTACGACCTGGCGCGCTGGCTCAACGACGGCAGGCAGGTCGTGCCCGCCGCGTCCATCGAGAAGGCGCCGTCCGCGGAGCTCAAGCCCGGACAGAAGGACCAGGACGACCTGCCGCCCTACGACCAGGTCGACGACGCTCTGGAGGCCTGGGTCCAGGACCGCCTCGAGCCCTCCCGCGTCGCCAAGCTCGTCGGCGACCGCACGACCGCCGAGACCTTGCTCGACCGCATGGACTGGTCCGAGTTCAAGCGCCGCCAGGCCCCGCCCGGCCTGAAGATCTCCTCCAAGGCCTTCGGCGTCGGCCGCCGCATGCCCATCGCCAAGGCCGGCTGGCGCGCCCGTGCCGGGCTTTAATCCCGACTGCGCCCTGGACCCCAAACCATATCGATTCGAGACTTGTCTGCTTTAGTAGACATTTCTGGACTAGAGAGGTAGTCCCCGGGAGAG
>JANRKA010000148.1:0-26960 GCA_033875325.1 Elusimicrobiota bacterium
GCTGGAGCGCACGGCTTTCAAGAAGGCGCGCGTGCCGCTCGATTCCGCGGCGACCGTCATGTTCACCAGCGGCTCCACGGGCGTGCCCAAAGGCGTCGTGCTCACGCACGCCAACCTCCACGCCAACATCCTGGCCGCGGCGCAGGTGCTGCCCCTGGGCCCGGGCGAGGTGATGATCGGCGTGTTGCCCTTCTTCCACTCCTTCGGCATCACCGCGACCTTGTGGCTGCCGGCGTGCCTGGGCATGGGCGCGGCCTATCACTACAGCCCGCTCGACTCCAAACGCGTCGGCGAATTGTGCGCGGAGTTCGGCGGCACGGCCATCGTGGGCACGCCCACCTTCCTCGCCGCCTGGATGCGGCGCGTGGAGCCCGAGAAGTTCAAGACGCTCAAGTGGGTGGTGGCCGGCGCCGAGAAGCTGCGCGACGAGCTGGCCAAAGCCTTCGAGGAGAAATACGGCGCCGTCATCCTGGAGGGCTACGGCGCCACCGAGCTCTCGCCCCTGGCCTCGCTCAACATCCCCGACATCGCGTGGCCCGGCATCAAGCAGACCGGCACCAAACGCGGCACCGTGGGCCAACCCGTGCCCGGGGTCGTCATGAAGGTGGTGGACCCCGACACCGGCAAGGAGCTGCCCGCCGACTCGCCGGGGCTGCTGTTGGTGAAGGGGCTCAACGTGATGAAGGGTTACCTCGACGACGAGGAGAAAACCGCCGCCGTGCTCAAGGACGGCTGGTACCACACCGGCGACATCGCGCGCATAGACGAGGACGGCTTCGTCACGCTCACCGACCGTCTCTCGCGTTTCTCCAAGATCGGCGGGGAGATGGTGCCCCACATCCGCGTCGAGGAGAAGCTCCACGAGCTGCTCGGCCTCGTGGAGCAGGAGTTCGTCGTGGCCGCCGTGCCCGACGAGAAACGCGGCGAGCGGCTCGTCGTCCTGCACAAGAGCGAACACGACCTCGACGCCCTCGCGGCCAAACTCATCGCCTCCGACCTGCCCAAGTTGTGGGTGCCCGAAAAGGCCGCCTTCCATCGGGTCGCCGAGTTCCCGCTGCTCGGCAGCGGGAAGCTCGACTTCCAGAAGCTCAAGGCCGAGGCCCGCCGTCTGGAAGGCCTGACTTGATAGACTTTCGCTGCCGCCGATGATGCTCCTGCTCGCCGCCGTCCTGGTCGCGCTCAACGCGCTGTTCGTGCTGCTCGAGTTCGCCCTCGTGCGCGTGCGTCCCGCGCGCATCGAGGTGCTCGCGCGCAAGGGCAGCCTGCGCGCCGTGCTCGTGCAGGAGATGCTCCTGCGCCTGGACGACTACCTGGCCGCCTGCCAGGTCGGCATCACCATCCTCTCGCTCGCGCTCGGCTGGATCGGCGAGCCGGCCGTCGCGCACGGCATCTCGGCGCTGTTCGGCCGGCATCTCGACTTCCTCTCGCCGCGGGCCCTTCACGCGTTGTCCTTCGTGGTCTCCCTGTCCATCCTGTCCTGGGTCCACATCGTCTTCGGCGAGCTCATCCCGCGCACGGCGGGCATCCAGTTCGCCGAGACGGTCTCGTTGTGGGGGGCGCCGGTGCTGCGGTTGTTCGCCGCGGCCCTGCACTGGCCCATCCGCGCCATGTCGGCGTCCTCCATCTTCTGCCTGCGCCTGCTCGGCATGAAGCCGGCCTCCGAGGCGGAGCACACGGTGACCGTCGACGAGATGCGGGTGCTGCTGGGCGAGACGCAGGAGAAAGGCGCCCTGCCGCTGGAGCGCCTGCTGCTGCTGGAGAACCTCTTCGACTTCGGGACGGCCGTCGCCTCCGACGCGATGCGGCCGCGCGAGCGCGTCGTGTGGCTGTCGCTGGCCCGGCCGTGGGCGGAGAACCTGGCCCTCATCCGCGACAAGCGCTTCTCGCGCTACCCGCTGTGCGAGGACGGGCTCGACACCGTCGTCGGCTTCGTGCACGTGAAGGACCTGCTGCTGCGGGAGGGGGAAGGGGACCCCGACCTGCGCAAGAAGCGGCGGGACCTGCTCGAGGTGCCGGAGACGGAGCCGCTGGAGAAGCTGCTCAAATCCATGCCCGACAGGGGGCAGCACATGGCCCTCGTGCGCGACGGCGCGGGCCGCATCAGCGGCATCCTCACGCTCGAGGACATCATGGAGGAGCTCGTCGGCGAGGTGCGCGACGAGTTCGACAAGAGCGTGGGCTGGGTGTCGGGGGAGTTGTTCTCCAAGGCCGCGGTGGACGCCAACCTCGCCGCGGGCGACCGGCGCGCCATCATCCGCCAGCTCATGGACCGGCTCAAGGCCCTGCACCCCGAGCTGGACGCAGAGGCCGCGTTCAACATGGTCTGGGACCGCGAGCTCAAGTTCACCAGCGCCATCGGCGGCGGCGTGCTGCTGCCCCACGCGCGCCTGCCCGGCTTGACCGCGCCGCTCATCGCGGTCGGCCGCTTCGCCAAATCGCTGCCCATGCCCGCGCCCGACAACCAGCCCATCCGGCTGGTCTTCCTGCTGCTCACGCCGCTGGAGACGCCGGTCGTGCAGCTCAAGGTGCTGCAGCGCATCGCCTCCCTGCTCATGAACGAGACGCTCAAGCGCAAGCTGCTGCGCGCCAAGACCGACGCGGCGCTGCTCGAGCTGCTGCGCACCGCCGACACCATGCTCGCGACCTGACGCCGTTGTGCCGCCGCCTCCTTAAAGAGTAACTTCCTCGAATGCTCCGCCGAAACGGCCTTCTCGCCGCGCTCCTCCTGCTCGCGGGCTGCTCCACCAAGCTCGTGCGCCCGGAGAGCGTGACGCTGTGCGGCCGCGGGGGGTGCGCGGCGGTGGCCGACGACGCGGCGCGGGCGCGGCTGCTGACGGGCCTGCATGAGCTGTTCCGCGCGGCGAAAGGCCGGGAGTTGGCCGTGTATTCGGCCGATCCGCGCACGCGCGCCCCCAAGAAGCGCGGCATCAGCTTCTTCGTCCAAGGCGGGCCCATCCCCGGCCGCAGCACGCTGTCGCGCATCGAGGTCGCCGACGTGCTCTTCATCGACCGCGACAAGTCCGAGGTGAAGCTCTCGCTGAGGTTCCATCCGACCTACGTCGGCATCCCCGTGTTCTGCTCGGAGAGCGGCGGCGTCGTCGCCGTGGGCCCCGAGGACGCGGTGTTGACCGCGGCGCCGTTCTGCTCGTGGATGGCCATCGGCAACGGGGTGTTCAAGCTCCAGTGGAGCATCGATTCCGTGGACCTGGAGAAAGGGGTCGTCGGCGGCTACTGGTCCATGAAAGGGGCGGGCGTGCCGCTGGTGGGCGGCGGCAGCGGCTACATGATCGCCCGGTTCAAGGAGACGCCGCCCGCGCCGCAGCCGGAGCCCGCGCCCAAACCCGCGCCCATCGTCGCGTCGGCGCCCGCGCCGAAGCCTCTCCCGGCGCCGGTTCCCGTGCCCGAGCCGATCCCCGCGCCCGCGCCGGCCCCGAAGCCGGCCCCGGCGCCCAAACCCGTCGTGGAGACCGTCGAGGTCGTGTCCGAGGCGCTGGACCTGGCGTTGGCCACGCGCGTGGGCGACGCGGGCGGCGACCTCGTCTTCGACGGCGGGGAGGCCATCTCGCTGCGCGTCGAGCTCTCCAACCGCGGCGGCCGCATCGCGACCGAGACCCGCGTGGCGTTGTCGGGAGACGCCGCGTTGGTCGCCTGCTTCGGTGAAGGCCGCCGGGTCGGCGCCATCGCGCCCGGGGACTCCGAGGCCGTGGAGTTCTCCTGCCGGCTGCCGCCGCAGGTCCCCTCGGAGACGGCGAGCCTGCGCGTCGAGGCCTTCGCCGGACCCGCCGGGACCAAGGTCGCGGCCAAGCTGCTCAAGGTCGCCATGAAGCCCGCGCCCGTCGTGGACGAGGAAGTCGTCTCCGAGATCGGCGTCGACGACATCCCGCCGCGCTCGCGCTCCGCGGGCACCCCGCTCAACGCGGCGCTCGTCATCGGCCTGAGCCGCTACCGCGAGAAGGTCATCCCGACCGTCAAATACGCCGCGCGCGACGCCGAGGTCGTGGCCCGCTACCTGGAGAACGTCGGCGGCGTGGCGCCCGAGAACCTCAAGCTGCTCACCGACGACGGCGCGACCAAGAGCGACCTGGAGGCCTACCTCGAGGACTGGCTGCCCCGCCGCGTCGGCCCCGAGTCCACCGTCTTCGTTTATTACGCGGGGCACGGCGCGCCCGACCCGGCCGGCAAGGAATCCTACCTCGTGCCCTTCGAGGGTCATCCCGATTTCCCGACCAAGCTCTACCCGCTCAGCCGGGTTTATGCCGCCTTGGCCAAGCTGCCCGCCAAAAGCGTGGTGGTCATGCTCGACAGCTGCTTCTCCGGCGCCAAGGGGCGCGGCGTGGCGCAGGAGGGCGCGCGTCCGCTGGTCTCGGCGATGGAGTCGGCCTCCCTCGACCCGAAGCTGGCCGTGCTCGCCGGAGCGACCGGCGCCCAGATCACCTCGGACTACGACAAGGCCGAACACGGCCTGTTCACCTTCGTGCTGCTCAAGGGACTGCGCGGAGACGCCGACGCCGACAAAGACGGGACGGTCAACCTCGGCGAGTTGTACCCGTTCGTGCGCGAGCAGGTCTCCTCGCGCGCCTCGCGCGAGCTCAACCGCGACCAGACGCCGGTCCTGCTGGGCGGCGCCGCCGCCCGCGCCGTGCCGCTCTCGCGCCGTTAGGCGCGTGAAGCCGGCGTTCACTCGAAAGCCGTTCTCGTGACGCCTCGCTTCTGGAGCGAGGGGCCCGTGGGACGCTGAAGCCTTCGGCCGCGCCGCGGCGCCCCCAACGGTCCATGCGCGCGGGGCGTCCGGCGAGCCATAATCTGGTCCATGACCACTCTCCTGTCGGCCGTCCTCTTCGTCTCCGTCTCCGCCTTCGCCCAAGGCGGCACCGCGCCCCTGTTCCGCGACGGCACGCCTTCGCCCAACGACCCGAACCTGCGTCTGGTGACGGTTTTGGACTTCCTGACGGCCAACGACCGGGCTTTCGCGTCCGACTTCGACGGCGTCGTCGAGTGCGTGCGCCAGGGCGGGAAGGCCGGCTTGGCGGCCGGCCTCGACGGCCGCCGCCGCCCCGTCGTCTCCATCGCCTGCGAATACGGCGTTCCCGCCCACGACCCCTGGGTCTGGGGCGTGAGCATCACCGAGGAGCAGATGGCGTTCTACAACCAGGCCTACGGCGCGAACCTGCGCGTGGACGGCGACGCGCTGGTCTTCGGGACCGGCGTCCGGGCGCCGGGCGGCCTGCCCTCGACCGATTATCACGTCATCGGGCCCGACGCCACTTTGGCCGTGCAGCAGATCGCCTGGGGGCGCGAAACCCCTTATTACTACCCCGACCACTGACACGCTCATGATGAGGAGAGTAACCATGAAGACCGTCCGCCTGGCCGCGCTCGTCCTTTTCGGCGCCGTCGCCCGCGCCGCCGCCGAACCCGCCGAGGAGATGCGCGGCGCGCCCGACATGAATCCAGGCCCGTCCGCCATCGGCTCGTTGACCGAGCTCTTCTCCTACTCGGCGGCCGTGGACCGGACCTTCTCCGCGGCCTTCGAGGGCGTGATGGTCTGCGCTCGCGGCGGCGGCTCCATCGGCCTGCGCGTCGAGCCCGGCGCCTCCGACGCGGTCCGCGGCGTCACGGTCATCTGCCGCGACGTCGTCGCGCACGACGAATCCATCGACGAGGCCACGGTCACCCCGGACCTGCTCGGGCGCTATAACCGTTCCTTCGGGCGCAACCTGCGCGTGGACGAGGGCGTGTTCGGCTTCGGTCCCGGCCACCCCGCGCCCGGCGGCGTGCCGTCCCTGTTCTTCACGCCCATCACCCCGGAACACGCCCGTCCCGCCGTCCACGGCGTGATCGCCGACCGCGACACCCCGCGGGAATGCTGATTTACAGAGGAAACACCATGAAAAACGGACTGTTCGCCCTCATCGTCGCCGCGCTCGCCGTCCCGGCCGCCGCCATCAATCCCCTGACCGCCCTGCGCGAGCGCGCGCTCGCGCGCCAGGCCGCGCAGCAGGCCGCGGCGCAGGCCGTCCCGGACCCGGGTCCGCGCGACCCGTCGCCCGTCGACCCGCCCGCGCAGACGACGCCGGTCGACGTGCTCGTCGACCTGCTGGTCGAGTTGTCTCGCCAGGGCGTCATCGTCAACGCCCTCGGCGACGTCGTGTATTGCGCCCAAAACGGCGGCACGACCGGCCTGACGGCGGGCATGGGGCGGGCCATCGTGACCTGCGAGAGCGACGACCACGGCCATCCGTCCGTCTATCAAGTCTACCTGTCGGCCGACTCCATCGCGGCCTACAACGCCGCGCGCGGCGGCACCGTGCAGGTCGCCGGGGACGCGTTCGGCTACGGCATCGGCGCGCCGACGCCGGGCGTGCCGTCCTTGAACTTCACCGAGATCACCGCGGCGCACACGGGCCCGGCGCTCGCCCGCGTGCACGCGCTGCGCGAGGCCGAGCGCCGCGCCGAACGCCGCAACCCCGGTCCCTGAGGAGCCGACCATGAAAGCCCTGCTCGCCGCCGTCGTCTTGACCCTGCCCGCGTTCGCGGACGCCTCGGAGCGCGAACCCCGCGAAGGCGCGCCCGCCGTGTCCGAGCCCGCCGCCGTTCTGGCCCAACTGCTCCAGTTCGCGGCCGGCGACCCGCTCGTCGCCGCCGACCTCGACGGCCTCATCACCTGCGCGCGCGCCGGCGGCGCCGTCGGCCTGTCGGTGGGCGCGGCGGACGCCGCCGTGGTCTGCGAGCGGACCGTGATGCACGACAGGTTGACCGACTCCGCCCGCGTCGGCGCCGGCGCGATGAGCGAATACGCGCGTTTCACCGGCACGACCGTGCGGGTCGTCGACGGCAAACTCGGCTACGGCACGGGCAATCCCGCGCCCGGCGGGCTGCCCAGCCACAACTTCACGGCCATCACGCCGGAGCACGCCGGTCCGGCGGTGCGTCACCTCATCGCCCAGCGCGACCGCCTGGCGCGCCCGATGGAGGCCGCCTCGGACGAGCCCTGCGCCGCCCAGGAAGGCGACACGACCGGCCGCCGCGTCGAGACGCGCCCGCGCGAGCTCGAGCGGCCCGACCCGTCGGGCATCTACGAGGACCCGCCTCGCGAGCGCCGCGGCCGCCAGGTCCCCCGCGACGAACGCGGCTGGGGCCAGTGGGACCCGCCGTCCGGGCGGCAAGAAGAGCCCCGCGACGAGCGGCGCCAGGAGCCGCCCCGAGACGACACGCCGGAATCGCTGCGCCGTCCCGGTTCCTGACGGCGCGGGCCTGACGCGGCCCCCGGCGTAATTGGTATCATCGTCGGAATGTCGGGGAAAACGCCGCGCTTTTTGGCCGCCTGCCGGTCGCAGAAGGTGGACGCGACCCCGGTCTGGTTCATGCGCCAGGCCGGGCGCTACATGGCCGAGTACCGCGCGCTGCGGCAGAAGCACACCATCCTGCAGTTGGCCAAGACGCCGGAACTGGCCTGCGAGGTCACTTTGCAGCCGATGCGCCGGCTCAGCGTGGACGCGGCCATCCTCTTCGCCGACATCCTGCTCATCATCGAGCCGATGGGGCAGAAGCTGGCGTTTTCGCCGGGACCGACCATCGCCAACCCCGTCCGTTCCGAGAAGGACGTCGCGCGCCTGCGCGAGGGCGTCGCCCCCGAGCTCGACTTCGTCTATTCCGCCATCAAGCTCATCCGCCGCGAGCTCGGCCCGGACAAGGCCCTCATCGGCTTCGCGGGCGCGCCCTTCACCGTCGCCAGCTACATGGTCGAAGGCGGGCCGTCCGACCACTATGCCTTCGTCAAGAAGATGATGCTCGACCGTCCCGACCTGTGGGACCGCCTCATGCGCAAGGTGCGCCGCGCGACGGCCGACTATCTCAAGTCCCAGGTCGCCGCGGGGGCGCAGGCCGTCCAGCTTTTCGACTCGTGGATCGGCGCCTTGACGCCCGACCAGTTCCGCCGCTTCGTGCGGCCGCACACCGCCTGGGTGCTGGCCGAGGTCGCCAAGACCGGCGTGCCCGTCATCTCCTTCGGCACCGGCACCTCCGGGTTCCTCGAGGACTTCGCCGCGGCCGGCGGCGACGTCATCGGGGTGGACTGGCGCGTCGACCTGGACGCGGCGCGCCGGCGCCTGGGCAAACGCGCCGTGCAGGGCAACCTCGACCCCTTGGCGCTTTTCGCCGGACGCAAGGCGCTCAAGGCCGCGGTCAAGGACGTCCTGCGCAGGAACGACGGTCGCAGAGGGCACGTCTTCAACCTCGGCCACGGCATCCTGCCCACCACGCCGGTCGACAACGTGCGCGCGGTGGCCGACTGGGTGCACGAGCTCTCATGAGGACCGGGCGCCCCCGCCGCGACGAGGCGCCGCGGCGCGTCGTCGTCCTGGGCGGGGGCATCACGGGGCTGGCCGCCGCGTGGGAGACGACCCGCCTGGCGCAGAAGGAGGGCCGCCCCGTCTCGGTGACCGTCCTCGAGGGCTCGGAGCGGGCGGGCGGCAAGATCCGCACGGAGACGCTCGGCGGCTCGGTCGTGGAGACCGGCCCCGACTCCTTCATCACCACCAAGCCCGACGCGCTCGAGCTGGTCAAGGAACTCGGCCTGGAGGGCGAGCTCATCGGGACGGCGGGCCCGTCCACCGTGGGCGTGGTCCTGGGCGGACGGCTCGTGCCCATGCCCGAGGGCATGAGCCTGGCCGCTCCCACCCGGATGCTCCCGTTCGCGCTCTCGCCGCTGTTCAGCGCGGGCGCCAAGCTGCGCATGGCCGTCGAGCCCCTCGTCCCCGCGCGCCGCGGCGGCGGCGACGAGTCGCTCGCCGACTTCACCCGGCGCCGCCTGGGACCCGAGGCCCTCGAGCGCCTCGTCGGGCCGATGCTCGCCGGCATCTACGCGGGCGACCCGGAGAAGCTCAGCGTGAAGAGCACCTTCCCGCAGCTCGTCGAGATGGAGCGGCGCGGCGGCCTGGCGCGCTCCTTGTGGCTGGGCGGCGCGCCGCGCGCCGCGTCCAAGGGCGGCTTCACCACCTTCATGACCCTCAAGAGCGGCCTCAGCGGGCTCGTGGACGCGCTGCTGCGCCGCCTGCCGCCCGGGACCGTCAAGACCGACCACCCGGCCCAGGCCGTGCGCCGCCATGGGGGGGAGTGGGAGGTCGTCACGCCGCGCGGGCGCTTCGTCGCCGACGCCGTGGTGTGCGCGCTGCCCGCCCCCGCCGCCGCCGACGCGCTCGAGGGCGCCGACCCGGAGCTGGCGCACCGCCTGCGCGAGATCCCCTTCGTCTCCACCGCCACCGCGACCTTCGTCTGGGACGAGAAGACTCTCGCGCGCCCGCCCCGGGGCTTCGGCCTGCTCGTGCCGCGCCGCGAGGGCTTGTCGGTCACGGCCGCGACCTTCTCCTCCTCGAAGTTCCCAGGCCGGGCCGAGCCCGGCAAAACCGTCGTGCGCGCCTTCCTCGGCGGCGCAGGCCGCGAGGAGGCCGCCGAGATGGCCGTCACGCGCGTCGAGGAGACCGCCCGCCGCGAGCTCGACGGCCTGCTCGGCCTGGGCGGGGTCAAGCCGCTGGCCGCCAAGGCGACGCGTTGGGTCAAGTCCAACCCCCAATACAACGTGGGGCACGCCGAGCGCCTGGAGCGCCTGGCGTCCTGCCTCAAGAGCCATCCCGGCCTCACGCTCGCCGGCAGCTCGTACACGGGCGTCGGCCTGCCCGATTGCGTGCGTTCCGGCCGCCGCGCGGCCGCGCGTTCGTTGTCGCTCGAGACACGGAGGACTCATGCAGAACATCTTCTCACCGGACTTGCTTAGCCTCGGCGTCGCGTTGGCGCTGGGCGGGGCCATCGGCCTGGAGCGCGAGCTCTCCGACAAGGCCGCGGGCCTGCGCACCAACATCCTCATCTGCGTGGGCTCCTGCCTCTTCGCCATCCTCTCGCACCGCCTGGCCGACCTCAACGGCCTCTCCGACCCGACGCGCATCGCCGCGCAGATCGTGACGGGCGTCGGCTTCCTCGGCGCGGGCGCCATCATGCGCGACGGCGAACACGTGACCGGCCTGACCACGGCGGCGACCATCTTCGTCGTCGCCGCCATCGGCATGGCCGCGGGCTTCGAGCGTTACGCGCTGGCCGCCGGCGCCACCATCCCCGTGCTCATCGTCCAGGTCGTGTTCCCCAAGTTCGACGCCTGGGTGGACGACCTGCGCCAGCGCCACACCTTCCGCATCACCTCGGACCTCGACGACGACGGCCTCGAGGAGATCAAGACCATCTTCCGGCACGCCGAGGTCAAGGTCCTGCGGCGCAAGCTCATGAAACGCGGCGGCCTCTACTACAGCGAGTGGTACGTCTCCGGCCCGCGCATGGAGCAGAAGAACGTGGTCAAGAAGCTGCTCGACAACGAACACGTGAGGGAGCTGGTCTACTGAGATGGACGCCGCCAAGGTCCAGGCCGCGCTCGCGGAGCTGGGCCAACCGAAGTACCGCTGGGACCAGGTGAGGCAGGCCGTCTTCGGGCGCTCCGTGTCCGATTACGCCGCGGTCCCGGGCCTGCCGCCGGGCCTGGCCGCCGGTCTTCAGGAGAAGGCCCCGCTGCTGTCGGTCGTGCCGCGCTCGGTGTCGGTGTCTTCCGACGGGCGCGCGCACAAGGCGCTGCTGGATCTGAAGGACGGGCGCGTCGTCGAGACCGTGCTGCTGCGGCCCAGCGAGACGCGTTGGACCACCTGCATCTCCTCCCAAGTCGGCTGCGCGGTGGCCTGCACCTTCTGCGCGACGGGGCTCATGGGCCTGACCCGGAACCTGACCCCCGAAGAGATCACCGACCAGGTGCTGTTCTGGCGCCAATACATGGCCCGCCAGGGCCTGCCCGGCCGCGTGGACAACGTCGTGTACATGGGCATGGGCGAGCCGTTCGCCTGTTACGAGCAGGTCGCGGAGAGCCTGCGCGCGTTGATGGACCAGAAGCTCTTCGCCATCGGAGCGCGCCACATCGCCGTCTCGACCTCCGGCGTGGCGCCCAAGATGGTCCGGTTCGGCAAGGATTTCCCGCAGGTCAACCTCGCGTTGTCGCTGCACGCGGCGACCGACGAGCTGCGCGCGCGGCTCGTGCCGATGAACAAAGCCTACGACCTCGCGGCCCTGGCCGCGGCCCTCAAGGAGTACCTGGCGGACACCAACCGCAAGGTCTTCTTCGAATACGTGCTGCTCAAGGGTGAGAACGACCGCGCGCAGGACGCCGACGCGCTGGTGCGCTGGCTCGACGGCTTGGGCCACAAGGCGCTGCTGCACGTCAACCTCATCGTCTTCAACCAGACCGACACGCCGCACCAGCCGACCGACGAGGGCGACGCCCGCCGATTCCAGGAGCGCCTCCTCGCCTCCGGCTACAAATCCACCGTGCGGCAGAACCTCGGGCGGGACATCGACGGCGCCTGCGGTCAGCTCGTCATCAAAGGGGCCTCATGAACGATCCTCTCATCCCGCCGCAGAAACCGCCCAAGGACATCCGCGAGCTGCCCGCGCGGCACCGCTACGAGCAGGTCAAGCGCGCCCTCGACCTCAAGTGGCGCCGCCGCGACCCCATGGCCGACCGCATGATGCGCGAGACCGTGGACGCGCTCTGGGACGCGTTCTCCAGGGACCCGTGGACCTGGTGCGGGATGTGGACGCTCCAGCTCGACGGCAACGGCCTGCTGCCGGGCCCGGGGCGCGACGACGCGCCGCGGGCGCGCCCGCTCGACGGCCTGGTCGCCGAGTGTTTCGCGGCCAGGGACACGAAGCTGGGCGAGGACGGCGGCTCGCCCGCCATCGCCGTGCCCGTCATGGACCTCAACGGCCGCCCGTGGGCCGTGTTCGTGGCGCGCGCCGCGACCCCGTTCAACGAGGTGGACGCGCGCTGGATCGAGCAGGTCGTCAAGGCGTTCCGGCCCATCAAGCGCCCGGAGCCGCCGCCGCTGTCCTGAAAAATCGGCCGCCCCGGTGCCATATAGGCCCCGGGGCGGCGCTCCTGGTGGGGTGACGCGTCGAGTTGAGGTTCTTGGTGTCGGATGTCCCGCCGCGCCTGGGAACAGCATACCCGTATCCGGTTTCAGATTTATTGCGCGCCCGCGGCGACGCGGTGGATTCCGAAACATCGAAAACGCATAATCCTCTCATGAGACGCGGCCTCCTGCTGCTCCCGGCCCTCTGCGGCGCGCTCGCCTGCGCGGGGCCCGACATCGGCGTCGGCGGCCCCGTGTCCACGGTCCCGCGCGAAGACCGGGTGGACCCGGACGCGCCCAAGGCCGACGCGCAGATCTCCGCGCTGCTCATCAAGCTCGCCGAGGACCGCTCCCGCTTCCGCCGCGACCTCACCGGGGTCGAGGGCACGCCCATCGGCGAGATGCTGACCGTCGGCTCGCCCATCGGCTTCGACCTGCGCAACCGCTTCCTCGGCCTGGGCATCCCGCTCGCCGAGGCCTTCGCCTCCAACCCCGACCCGGTGTTCCGCCAGCAGCTCGTGGAGCTGGCGCGTTGGGACAAGGAAGGCGAGGCGCGCGCGGCGGCCCTCATCGCGCTCGCGGGACAGAAGCAGGAGCGCCATCTCCAGATCTTCAACGAGGCCCTCATCAACCTCAACCCGGGCGTGCGCTTCGGCGCGTTGGAAGCCTTGGTGGTCTGGGGCCACCCCCGGCTGGCCATGCCGCTGCTCGCCGCGGCCTCGGAGCGCGACACCGAGCCGCTGCTGCGCGTGTACGCGGCCGCCGGGCTCGTGCGCCTGGGCGACCCGGCGGGCCTGCACCGCCTGCGCGCCTTCCTGGACGGCCCGTCGTGGGTGGTCAAGGCCCTGGCGGCCAAATACATCGGCGAGCTGGGCACGGCGGAGGACTATCGCCTCCTGCTCGACCGCATCGACCGCGAGGTGACCAACGATTTCGTCGTGGCGGAGCTCTGCGTGGCGGCGCTGAAGCTTTATCCCAAGACCAAGCAGGCGGCGCCGTGAGGACGACGACCCTCGCCGCGGCGATGCTTCTCGCCGCCGTCGCGGCTCCCGCGGCGGAGAAGCCCAACCTCACCTTCGACTCTTCCTCCCTGCTGCAGCTCGAGCCGCTCGTCATCACCGCGCCGCGCGTGCGCGCGCAGAAGGACCTCATCGACCCGCGCATCAACCAGCACCTGCTGCGACTGCTGCAGAACCGCATGAACGCGCGGCCCGACACCATCGCGTCGCTGGACGCCTCGGTGGGCAACCTGTCGAAGCTCACGACGATGACGGGCTACAACCTCAAGACGCGCTACACCGAGCTCGGCTTCCTGCTCACCGAGGGCCTGGCCGGCACGACCGACTTCACCCTGCAGAACGAGCTCGAGAAGGTGGTGAAGTTCGGCAACAACGTGCAGACGCGCGCCGCGGCCCTCATCGCGCTCGCCTACACCAAGGACATGCGCTGGTTGTCCCTGTTCCAGGGCGCGCTCATCGACCCGAGCGTCACCGTGCGTTTCGCCGCGGTCGAGGCGCTTCTCGTCCTGGGCGACCCCATCGTGCAGGTGCAGGTCGGCCAGGCCGCGCGCGCCGACGCGAGCCTGCCGGTGCAGGTGTTCGCCGCGGCCGGGCTGTGGCGCCTGGGCGACATCTACGGCCGCGAGCTGCTGCTGCGCTTCATCGCGCACAACGATTGGTTCGTGCGCGCCTTGGCGGCGCATTACCTGGGCGAGCTCGGCGGCGAATACGAGCACCAGAAGCTGCTGCGCGAGTTCCAGTTCGAGAAGGACCCCGTCACGCAGGCCGAGATGGCCGGGGCCTTGCTCAAGATCCAGGCCCGCTTGGAGAAGAAATGAGCTCATCCCCCTTCATGACCCTCGCCCTGACGGGCGGCGACTGGGTGATCTGGGCGCTGGTCGCCGCGTCCGTCTTCGCCGTGTCCATCGTCGTGGACCGCTTCAAGCTGCTCAAGGCCGAGCGCGCGGCGTTGGCGGCCCTGCGTCCGGCCTTGACGCCCGCGCTGGCGGAGGGCGACCTCGCCGCGGCCGGCAAAGCCGTCGAGAAACACCCCTGCGCCGCGTCGCGCGCGTTGACCGCCGCGCTGGGGCAGGCCGGGCGCGGGCCCGACGCCGCGGCCGACCACCTCGCCGCCGCGCTCTCCGAGGAGAAGCTGCGCCTGGAGGGCCGCATGCTCTGGCTGGGCACGCTCGGCAACAACGCGCCCTTCATCGGCCTTTTCGGCACGGTGCTGGGCGTCATCAAGGCGTTCAACGACCTCGCTCAGAGCGGCGCGGGGCCGGAGGTCGTCATGGCGGGCCTCTCCGAGGCGCTCATCGCGACCGCGGTCGGCCTGCTGGTGGCCCTGCCCTGCGTGCTCGCCTACAACGCCCTGCAGAAGGCGACCCGCGACCTGCTCGTCGAGACCGAAGCCCTGGGCCGGCGCGTCGTGTCCGCGGCGCGCGAGCGCCGGCGCTAGGAGGCAGCGTGCAGTCCTTCGAGGACTCCGACGGGCCCATCACCGGCATCAACGTCACGCCGTTGGTGGACATCGTGCTCGTGGTGCTCATCATCTTCATGGCGACCGCGCCGATGATCTCGCGCCGCGCGGTGAAGGTGGACGTGCCCAAGGTCGCCAAACACGAGCGCATGGCCACCGAGGCCATCGCGGTGGCGCTCGACAAGGAGCACCAGCTCACCGTCGGCGGCAAACCCGTCACGCGCATGGAGCTGCTCGGCTACCTGGCGCGGGCGGTCGCCGCGCGCGAGGACCAGGCGGTGACCTTGTCGGCGGACCGGACCCTCCCGTACGGCGAGGTGGCCGAGCTGCTCGACGCGGTGCGCGGCGCCGGCGTGCGCAAGGTCGGCCTGGAGGTCGCGCGCAAGTGAGGGCTCCCGAGCCCCAACCCTTCTCCCGCTCCGTGGCGTGGTCCGCGGGGGGCCACGCCCTGCTCTTCGCCGCGGTCTGGCTGCTGCCGCGTCTGGGTTGGATCAGCCCGCCCGCCTTCGAGATCGAGATCATCAGCCCCATCCTGGGCACCGGCCCGGCCAAACTCGGCGCGCCCAAGGCGTTCGTGCCCGGCGTGCCCGCGCTCAAGAACGTCACGGTGCCCGAGAGCAAGCCCGCGGAGACCCCCGTGACGCCGCCCGAGGCGCCCAAGGACTGGACCTTGCCCGGGCCGAGCACCAAGGCGCTGGAGACTCCCGCGCCGCCCCAGACCACGCCGGGTGGCGAGGTGGGCGGCACCGGCACCGCGGCCAAGACCGGAGGCTCGGGCGAGGGCTCCGACGAGGGCGTGCCCGGCGGCACCGGCGACGGGGGCACGCCGCTGTCGGCCATGCCGCGCCTGCTCAACCGCGACGAGATCGTCCGCCTGATGAAGCGCTTCTATCCCGAGGCCGAACGCCGCATGGGCCGCGAGGGGGACGTGGTCGTGGCCATCCACATCGGCGCGTCCGGCTCGGTCTCCTCCGTGGACGTGCTGCGCGGCGCGACGCCCGCCTTCGACGACGCCGCCCGGAAGGTCGCCGGCCTCATGCGCTTCTCGCCCGCCATCGGCCTCAACGGCCGGCCCGTCGCCGTGAAGCTGCCCCAGCAGGTCCAGTTCCGCCTGACGGACTGACGCGGGCAGTCGCCTTTGTTAAGGAGGTGACTGACCCCTTTGTTAAGTTGTCAGCGGGTGAAGAACTTGTAGGCCAGCCAGGGCGTGATGAAGATCATGCCCGCGAGCCAGTACAGGTTGGGCATGAGCAGGAAGAAGCCGGCGGCCATGATGACGAGCGCCAGCCAGCCGTGCGCGGGGGTGAAAGGTTTTGGCGCGACGGCGCCGGACTTGCGGTCGGCGCGCTGGCGCAGCAGGTAGCGGACGGCCTTGACCGCGTAGACGATGCCCGCGACGAAGGCGGCGCCCAAGACGCCCAAGGTCATCAGGCCGGCGGCTTCGGGGGCGAGTCCCAGCGCGCCGACGCCGGCCGCCGCGAGGATGGGCAAGGTCAGCAGGCCGTTGAAGATGCCGTGCGCGGCCATGGAGGCGAGCAGGCCTTCCTTCTTGAACGCCCAGGCCAGGACCATCGCGTGGATGAAACGCGTCGTGATGAGGACGGGGTCTGAGGTCTCGTGGATGGCCACGAAGAGCAGGGAGACCAGGGCCGCCGGCACCCAGAACGAGCCCAGGCGCATGAACTTGGTGAGCTTGGCCAGGCCGCCCTGGAGGCCGGCGCGGAAGACGATCTCCTCGGCGATGGGCGCCAGGATGGCCGCGGCGCCGAAGAGCATGCCGGCCTGCAGCAGGGAGGGCGTGTCGCCCATGCCTTCGGCCGGGCTGGTGTAGTTGGGATTGAGCTCGTGACCCAATAGAGAGGCGGCCGTGACGATGACGGCGGTGACGACCAACGGCACGACGGCGGCCAGGTAGCCGACCGCCGCGGTGCGTTTCCAGCTCGTCTTGGGGGCGGAGGGTTTCTCCTCCGTGAGGACCCAGCGCGGGCCGTTGGCGGGCGCGGCTTCGCGCGTCGCCGCGGGAGCCAGCCGCGCGCCGCGGCCCTCGGTGCCGAGACCGGTCGGGGCCGGCGCGTCGTTGGCGGCGGCTTTGCGGTCGAAGCCCTCGAAAAGCTGGTCGAGCACGGCGGCGGAGGCGGCCGGGCCGTTGTCCTTGGCGCCCTGCAGGCGCGTGAAGGCGGTCTCGACGCCGGCGATGACGGTCGCGGGTTTGGCGGCGTCGGCGGGCGCGGCCGCGGCGCGCGCGGGCGCGAGGACGGAGGCGACGCGCGGCGCGTCGGCGGCCGCGGGGGCGACGGGCGCGGCGGCGAAGGCGGAGTCGGTCGGGACGGGTGCCGTGAAGGAAAGGGGCGCGGTCCTGACGCCCGCGCTCAAGGACGGGGCGGTGAGGTTCGGTCCCGAAGGCGTGAAGGAGACGGGGTTGACGCGCACGGCTCCGGCGGCGCCCATGCCGACGGCGTTGACCGGGACGATGGGAGCGACGCGGGCGATGGCGGCCGCGGCCGGTTGGACGGAGGAGAGGGAGAGGGCGGCAGCGAGGGCCGCAACGAGCGCGCGCGAGGGGGCAGTCATCATGCCTCCAGTATAACCACGCGTAAGCGGGGACGCCTGGACCGACGGGTCCCCGCAGAGGCGGGCAGACAGCCTATGGAGGAAAGGACCTAGGGCCTAGGAGCCGCGTCAGGCGCTTTTGGCGGGGCGGACGGCGGCGACGACGCGCAGGATGTCGTCGCCGTAGCGGGCCTTCTTGAGGTCGGAGAGCGGGGCCAACGGGTCCCCGCCGTGGTCGCGGCAGGCGTAGTTGGCGATCTGACGCATGCTCTCGGTGGACAGGATGACCACCGGCTCCACCTGGTCCTTCTCGGCGCGCTCCTTGCGCCAGGCGCGCAGGGCCTCGAAGAGCTTCCACTCCGCGTCGGGCATGCGGCGGCGCTCCTGCGGGGCGGGCGGGCGCGTCAGCGGCTCGGACTGGCGGCCCTTCGCGACGGCGGCCAGCAGGCCGGAGCCGAAACGCTCCAGGATGTAGGGGCTCATGCCTTTGACGGCCTCCAGCTGCTCGCGGGTCTCCGGCAGGGCCTGGGCGACGCGGACCATGAGGTCTTCGGGCATGATGCGGAAGGGCGCGCGGTCGCGCGAGGCCGCCTGGTTCTCGCGGTACAGCCAGATCTCCTTGAGCGCGGCCATCGCGACGCCGCCGATGTCCTGGCGGCCGACGATGCGCCAATAACCCTCCGGGTCGAAGGCGCGCACGTTGGGCTGGATGGCGCACAACTCGGCGCAGGCCTCGAGCGCGTCCTGCGTGAGGCCCTTCTCGGCGAGGGCCTTCTTCTGTATCTCGACGAGGCGGATGAGGAAGTGGGTGTCGCCCTGGGCGTAGCGTATCATCTCGTGCGTGAGCGGGCGCCGGCCCCAATCGGCGCGCTGCAGCTTCTTGGAGACCACGATGCCGAAGTGGCGCTCGATGGCGGCGGCCAGCCCCAGCTCCTTGATGCCCAACACGCGCGCGGCGATCATGGTGTCGAAGATGTTGGCGAACTCGAACCCGTAGTCGCGCTTGAGGCACAACACGTCGTATTCGGCGGCGTGGAACAGCTTCTCGATCTTGGGGTCGGCGAAGAGCGGGCCCAGCGGGGAGAGGTCCTTGAAGGCGATGGGGTCGACGATGTAGTCCTCGGTGGGCGAGGAGATCTGCACGAGACAGACCCGCTCCTTGTAGGCGTAGAACCCGTTGGACTCGGTGTCGAAGGCGATCTGGGAACAGCGCGCGAGTTCGGCGCACACCTCTTCGAGGTGCTCCTTGGCCGTGACCAGCGTCGCGTCCTTCATGTGATGATCCATATAAATAAAAAACCGGAACGCCCCGTTCGGCGTTCCGGGTCGACTGTCGGCTGCTGCGACCCTAGTTATAACAGGTAGAGGCCGGGCCGTCAAGGCCGGCCGTCACTCGGCGAACAGTTTGGACAGCTCGGCCGAGCGGTTGGTCGCCGCGACGACGCCGTCGATGAGCACGGAGCGCAGGCCGCGGCTCTCGAGCACGTGGATGGCGTTGATGGCGGTGCCGCCGGGCGTGGTCACCTCGTCTTTCAGGATGGCGGGGTGTTTGCCGGTCTCGAGGACGAGTTTGGCCGCGCCGTACACGGTCTGAGCGGCGAGTTTGGCCGCGACCGAGCGGGGGATGCCCATCTTCACGCCGCCGTCGATCATGGCCTCGATGACCATGTAGATGTAGACGGGGCCCGAGCCGGACAGGCCGGTCACCGCGTCCAGCGCCGACTCGGGCAGCGCGACGGCCTGCCCCACGGAACCGAACACGGCCAACGCCTTGGCGAGGTCCTTCTCCGAGGCGTGCGCGCCCGCGGCGACCGCGGTCGCTCCCGCGTCCACGAGGCAGGGCGTGTTGGGCATGGCGCGCACGACGGGACAATCGCAGTTCAGGGCCTTGTTGATGGCGGCGGTGGTGACGCCCGCCATCACCGAGATGACGAGCTGGTCCTTCTTCACCGCGCCCGCGAGCTCGGCGAGGACCTTCTTGGCCATCTGCGGCTTGATGGCGAGGATGACGACGTCGGCGGCGGCGACGGCCTTCTTGTTGTCGGTGGTGGTGCGCACGCCCCACTTCTTCTGCAGCTCGGCCAACGCCTCCGGCGTGCGGCGCGCGGCGACGATGGCCTTGGCGGGCACGAGTTTGGAACGGACCAGCCCGCCGATCATGGCGCCCGCCATATGTCCGGCGCCGATGACCGCGATGGTGTTGCCTTTGAGCATAGAGTGGGTCTCCTTGGAGCGCCCCGAAGGATGGCAGGACTTGTCGCCGCCGTCAAGACTTTGACGGATTATCCAATGAAAACATGCGTTTATTTGCGAAGTGGAATACACGAGTCCGTAATGGGGATTTCGCGGACTCCTGCTACACTCGAGGCATGAGACTCGCGAACACGGCGAAGCTGACGGTGGACCCCAAGCGGGTCCTCGAGAGCCGGTGGGTCCACGACACGGCCCACGCGCTGCTCACCTCGGTCCGCAAGGCCCGTGACGGCGACCGGCGTCGCGAGTCGCGCAAGACGCAGTAGCCTTGCCGTAAAAGAGAGAGGCGCCCGGGGGCGAGCAAAGCTCCCGGGCGCCTCGTCTTACGCGGGACGGCTCAGATGCAGAAGTCGTGGGCGCGGACGGTCTTGCGGCCGTTGGCCTTGGCGCGTTTGCCGGCCTGCTCCAGGTACCAGTAGATGACGCCGTTGAGGCCGTCGAGCGCGTCTCCGGCGGTGTTGCAGCCCGCCTTCTTGAGGACGGCCTTCGCCTTGCTGGCGATCACGAGGGGTTCCATCTTCTTAGCCATGTCGGGTTTTCTCCTGAGATGCCCCGAGGGGGGCGGAATGCGCCAATCCTATCAGAATCGGGGCCGTTCTAGCGGCAGGGCTCGTCCCAGTCCCGGCGCACGAGCCGGTGCTCGCGGGTGCCCGGGACCGTGACGAACAGCGCGCGCCGCGAGACGATGTAGTTGGGCACCGGCGACTCGTGGTCGCGCGGGCCCGGCGTGGGCTCGGCGCTGTCGGGGTGGGTGTGGGCGATGGCCATGGTCCGGCCGCGCGCGACGGTGACGGTCTGTCGCAGCGGCTCGCGCGTGAGGTCGGCGTAGACGATGGAGACGCCGGCCCCCTCGAGGTCGACGCGGAAGGCCGCCTCGTAATCCACGCGTCCGTGACGCGCCTGCCGCCAGATCTCCTTGAACGCCGCGATGACTTCGGGGCGGCAGTGGAGCAGCGGGTCGGCCGCGGGGTAGGCCGGCTGCGACAGCGTCAGGCCGCCGGCCCGCTCCCGGACGCGCGGGCAGTCGGGCTCGCGCGGCGCGGGCGCGGAGGCGGGTGAGACGGGAGCGGCGGCCGGGGTGGACGGCGCGGGCGTGGCCGCGAGCAGGGCGCGGGCCTGCGGCAGCGGGTCGCGGCTCCAATCGAGCTGGGCGGCCGCGGGCAGCGCGGCCGCGGCGAGCAAAGCGAGAAGGGTCATGCTGATTGGACGACGGCGGCGGCCGAGAAGTGTCGTCATCTCAAGCTCCCAACGCGGTGATGGCATCGACCTCGCCCTCGCTCAGCGTCAACGCCGCGGCCGAGACCGAGTCGAGGATGGAGGCGGGGCGGCTGGCTCCGGGGATGGGCAGCACCGCCGGGCCTTGGGCGAGGTGCCAGGCCACGGTCACGGCGTAGGGCGACGCGCCGTGCGCGCGGGCGATCTCCTTGAGCAGCGGGTGGTCGCCGACCTTGGACTGACCCCGGTGGCCGCCCACGACGCCGTAGGGCAGGTAGGTGACGCGGCGCGCGAGGCAGGTCACGAGCATGGTGCCGGAGTAGTCCTCGCCGCGGAAGGGGTTGCAGCGGTTCTGGACGGTCTCGACGCGCGAGACCTTGAGCGCTCGCTCGAGCTCCTCCTCGTCGACGTTGGACAGCCCGATGTGGACGATTTTGCCTTCCTCCTGAAGCCGCTTGAGCTCGCTGACCGAGTCCTCGAGCGGCACTTTGGGGTCGGGCGCGTGCAGCTGATAGAGGCCGATGGCGTCCGTGCCCAGCGCCTTGAGGCTCTTCTCGACGGACTCGCGCAGGAACGCGGGCCGGGCGTCGTTGACCCAGCGTCCTTCCGGGCGCGCGAGGCCGCCCTTGGTCGCGATGAGCACGCCTTTGCGGCCCGAGGCCTTCACGGCTTTGGCGACGAGCCTCTCGTTGTGGCCGAGGTCGGCGTCGTCCAGGCAATAGACGTTGGCCGTGTCGATGAAATCCACCCCCGCCTCCAGCGCGGCGGCGAGGGTCTCCAGCGCGCGGGCCTCGTCGGGACGGCCGGCGACGGACAGCGGCATGGCGCCCAGGCCGACGGGGAAGAAGGTCAGGCCGGTGTCGCCCAGGTGGCGGCGCCTCACGCGACCGAGACCCCTTTCTTGTGGGCCGCGACGACGATGGCGGCGCAGGCCGAGGCGTCGGAGAGGGCCTCGTGGTGGTTCAGGGGGATGCCGAGCTTGGCGCAGACGTCGGAGAGCTTGGTGGGGTAGATGTTCCAAGTCGAGCGGGCCAGGCGCACGGTGCAGATGAAGCGGTGTTTGGGCGCGGGCAAGCGGGCCGCCGCGCAGCAGGCGGCGAGCACGCCGGAGTCGAAGGGCGCGTTGTGCGCGGCGAGGAAGTCGACGCCGTCGAGGAGCTTGGAGAGCGCGGGCCAGGCCTCGCCGAAGGTGGGCTGGTCGGCCACCATGGCGGGCGTGATGTGGTGGATGCGCGTGAACTCGAACGCCGCGGGCATGGGGTTGAAGAGGTCTCCGGTCTCCAGGCGCGGAGGCCGCAGGAGCTGCACGGCGGTCTTGACGACCTGCCCGTTCTCCACGCGCACGAGGCCCACGGAGCAGGCCGAGTCGCGCCCCTGGTCCGCCGTCTCGAAGTCGATGGCGACGAACTTCATCGCGGCTTTCCTCTGGACAGGCCGTACGCCTTGTGCAGCGCGCGCAGGGCGGTCTCGCCGTCGGCGAGGTCCACGACGCAGGACACGCGCAGGTCGGAGGAGGAGATCATGTGGATGTTGATCTTCGCGGCGGCCAGGGCCTCGAACATGGTCGCGGCGATGCGCGGGGAGTGGCGGAAACCCGTGCCCACGGCGGAGACCTTGGCGACCTGCTCGTTCAAGTCCACGCGATCGGCGCCGAGCTTGCGGGCGGCCTTCTCCAGCGCGGCCTTGGCCTTGAGCGCGGAGGCCTTGGGCGTCATGAGGGACATGTCGGTGACGCCGGGCGTCGAGGCCGCGGACTGGATGATCATGTCCACCGGGGCGTCGGCCTGCGCGAGCGCGGAGAGCACGGCGGCGGCGATGCCGGGCTTGTCGGGCACGCCGACGATGGTCAGGCGCACCTCGTTCTTGTCGAGGGCCAACGACGAGACGAAGGCTTTTTCGAGCATGTGCTTCTCCTTGGCGACGACCCAGGTGCCGGCGAGGTTGTGGAAGGCCGAGCGCACGTGCAGCTCCACGCCGAAGCGCTCGGCGACCTCCATGGAGCGGGCCTGCATGACCTGGGCTCCGGCGCCGGCCAGCTCGAGCATCTCCTCGAAGGAGATGCGCGCGAGCTTGCGGGCGTCGTGCACGACGCGGGGGTCGGCCGTGTAGACGCCTTTGACGTCAGAGAATATCTCGCAGCGCCCGGTCTTGAGCGCGGACGCCAACGCGACGGCGGTGAGGTCCGAGCCGCCGCGCCCGAGGGTCACGGTGTCGCCGTCCGGGCCCTGCGCCTGGAAGCCGGCGACCGCGACGATGCGGCCGGCCTTGAGGTGGCGGCGGATGGCGCCGGTGCGGATGGTCTTGATCTGGGCGCGGCCGTGCGCGCCGACGGCGACGAGGCCGGCCTGCGGGCCGGTCAGCGACACGGCCGGGGCGCCCTTGGACTTGCAGGCCATGGCGAAGAGCGCGATGCCCACCTGCTCGCCCGTCGTGACGAGCTGGTCGAGCTCGCGGTCGTCGGGGTCGGGGGTGACGCGTTCGGCCAGCGTGATGAGCTCGTCGGTCATGTCGCCGGGGGCCGAGACCACGACGACCACCCCGTAGCCCTTGCGGCGCTCGGCGATGGCGCGCTCGGCGGCGCGGACGATCTTCTCCGGGTCGGCGACCGAGGTGCCGCCGAACTTCATGACGGTGATCCTCATGAGACGCGCACGCCCCGATGGTCGACTTCCAGGGCGAGCCAGGAGGAGCGCACGCCCCTCTTGGCGAAGGCCCGCTTCATGGCCGCGCCCACCTTCGGCCCGTCCCCGCCCTGCACGAAGGCGAACACCGTGGGGCCCGAGCCGGAGAGAGCGGCGCCCGCGGCGCCGGCGCGCGTCGCGGCGGCGACGGCGTCGGCCAAACCCGGCACGAGCGGGGCCCGGTAGGGCTGGTGGAGGCGGTCCTGCATCAGCGCGGGCAGGTGCGTGAAGCGGCCCGCCGCGAGCGCGCGCGGGAGCAGGAGGGCGCGCGAGAGGTTGAACACCGCGTCGGCGCGGCTGACGGTACGGGGGAGCACCGCGCGCGCCTTCTTGGTGGCCAGCTCGAAGGCCGGCACGCACACGACCGTCGAGAGCGAGGGGTGGAGGTCCAGGGCCGAGACGCGCGGGCGCCCGTCCTCGACGACGCAGGAGGTGAAGCCGCCGTGCACGCAGGGCGCGACGTTGTCGGGGTGGCCCTCCAGCTCGACGGCCAGGCGCTCGAGCTCGTCCTCGGAACGGCGCAGCCCGAAGAGGTGCGCGCCGGCCCACAGGCCCGCCACCGCGGCCGCGGCCGAGGAGCCCAGACCCCGCGCGAGCGGGATGCGGTTGACCGCGCGCAGGACGAGCCGGCCGGGCAGGCGCGCGGGCATGACGCGGCGCGCCGCCTTGACCAGCAGGTTGGCCTCGCCGCGCGGCAGCGTCGCGGCGCCTTCGCCCGTGACCTCGACTGTCGCCGGCCCCTTCTCGTCGACCAAGGACAGCTCCAGCTCGTTGCGCAGGTCCAGCGCCAGCCCCAGGCAGTCGAAGCCCGGGCCGAGGTTGCTGGTGGAAGCCGGGACGGAGACCGTCACGCGGGCGAGCGTCTTCACAGGCGGACCGCCGCGCCGGCCTTCACGCGCCGCGTTTTCGGCGCGAAGCGGCCGGCCGTGTCCGGGTCCTTCAACCCGTGTCCCGTGAGCACGCACACGACGGTCCCCGACGGGGCCTTGCCCGCCTTGGCCAGCTTGAGCAGACCGGCCACGGGCGCCGCGGACGAGGGCTCGCAGAACACGCCTTCCTTCGCCGCGAGCAGGCGGTAGGCGGCCAGGATCTGCGCGTCGGTGACCGAGCCGATGGCGCCGCCGCTCTCGTCGCGCGCGGCGACGGCCCCGTCCCAGGAGACGGGGCGGCCGATGCGGATGGCGGTGGCCAAGGTGTCGGGCTTGGCGACGGGGCGGCCGAGCACGAGCGGCGCCGCGCCCGCGGCCTGCCAGCCCCACATGCGCGGCCGCGCGCCGAGCTCCTTGTAGCCGCGCCAGTACGCGGTGATGTTGCCGGCGTTGCCCACGGGCATGAAATGGTGGTCGGGCGCGCGGCCCAGCTGCTCGACGACCTCGAAAGCGCCGGTCTTCTGACCCTCGAGGCGGAAGGCGTTGGTCGAGTTGACCACGGTGAGGCCCGAGCGCTCGGCGGCGGCCACGGCCGCGGCCAGCGCCTCGTCGAAGTTGCCGTCCACGGTGACGATCTCCGCGCCGTGCATGACGGCCTGGGCGAGCTTGCCCGCGGCGATCTTGCCGGCGGGCAGGAAGACCACGCAGCGCAGGCCCGCGCGCGCGGCGTAGGCCGCGGCCGAGGCGGAGGTGTTGCCCGTCGAGGCGCACAACACGCCCTTGGCGCCGGCCTCGACGGCCTTGGCGACCGCCAGGCACATGCCGCGGTCCTTGAAGGAGCCCGTGGGGTTGGCGCCTTCGACCTTGAGGTGGACGGAGCCGGGCTCCAGTCCCGCGGCGGCGGCGACGGCGTCGGCGCGCACGAGGGGGGTGTTCCCCTCGCCGAGAGTGAGCAGGGGCGTGCGGGCGGTGACGGGCAGCCGGTCGCGCCAGCGGCCGATGAGGCTCACCCCAGCAGCCTCATGACGGCGTGTCGCTTGGCGATGCCGGGCAGGGCGAGGAGGCGGCGGCGCGCCTTCTCGAAGCGGCCGGCGGGAGCGGGGTGGGTGGTGATCATGACCGGCACGCTGCGGCCGCGCGCGCGCTCCTGGTGGATGCTCGCGATGGACACCCGCTCGGCCGCCAGCGCCTGCGTCGCCCGGGCGAGCACGCCGGGACGGTCGGCGGCCTCCAGGCGCAGGTAGAAGCCGGACACCGTCTCGCCGGCCGGCGCGGGACGGATGGGCCGCGCCACGGGCAGCGCCGCGGGCAGGCCGCCGCGCAGGTCGCGCGCGAGCACGAACACGTCGGAGAGCACGGCCGAGGCCGTGGGGCCCGCGCCCGCTCCCTGGCCGTAGAACATCAAGTCGGCGGCCGACGCGGTGTGCACGAGCAAGGCGTTGTACTGGCGGCGTACCGAGGCCAGCGGGTGCGACAGCGGCAGCAAGGTGGGGAACACGCCGGATTCGACGCGGGTGACGGAGGCGCTCCAGTCGAAGCGCAGGGAGGCGACCAGCCGCACGGCGCGACCCAGACGCTCGCGCGCGAAGGCGGTGTCGCGGGCCTCGATGTGCTCGATGCCCTCGCGCGGGATGTCGCGCATGCGCAGCCAGCCGCCGGTCACTTGTCCGGCCAACACGGACAGCTTCTGCGCGGCGTCGCGGCCGGAGAGGTCGAAGGAGGGGTCCTTCTCGGCGAAGCCCAGTCGCTGGGCCTCGGCGAGGGCGGCCTCCGGGGTCGCGCCTTCCTCGCAGCGGCTCAGGATGTAGTTCGTGGTGCCGTTGAGGATGCCGTCCACGCCGTTGACGCGGTCGCCGGCCAACGACAGCTCGAGGGCGCGAAGGACGGGGATGCCGCCGGCGACCGAGCCTTCGAACGCCAGCCGCGCGCCGGAGGAGGCGGCCAGGCCGAGGATCTCCGGCCAGGCTTCGGCGAGCAGGCGCTTGTTGGCGGTGACCAGGGCGCGGCCGCGGCCGAGCACGGCTTTGGCGAAGGCGCGCGGCGCGTCGAGGCCGCCGAGCACCTCGACGAAGACGTCGGCGCGGCTGGCGCGCGCCATGGCCGACGGGTCGCGGTAACGCGTCACCGACGAGGCGAGTCCCAGGGCGCGCGCCTCGGCGGGCGCGGCGCGGTCGGCCACGGCGACGAGCACGAGCTCGGCTCCGAGCCGGCGGCTGAGCGCGCCGCGCCGCTCGCGCAGGAGACGGCAGACCTCGCGTCCGACGGTGCCCAGTCCGGCGACGGCGACGGTGACGGTCCTCACGGGCGGGATTCTACTATATAGCGCCGAGAGCCTCGTTCTCCAGGACGAGGACGCCGGGCACGCCCCCGCGCACGCAGCGCAGCAGGGCCGCGGCGACGGCGTCGGCCGGCACGCCCCGCCAGCGGCGGGGGAGGACGGGCTCGAGCGCCTTCGCGAGCGCGATGGCCAGGCGCTCGCCCGGGCGCGACTCGCCGCGCGGGCCCAGCAGGAAGGAGGGGCGCGCGAGGACGACGCTCTCGAAGCCGGAGGAGACGGCGCGCTCGGCCTCGCCTTTGGTTCGGGGGTAGAGGAACCGCGACGCGGCGTCCGCGCCGACGGAGGAGACCAGGCCGAAACGGCGCGCCCCGGCCGCGCGCGCGGCCGCGGCGAAGGCGGCGACCAGGTCCAGGTCCACGGCGCGGAAGGCCGCGGCGGAACCCGCGGCGCGCCGCGTCGTGCCCAACGCGCAATAAGCCTCGTCGATGGGCGGCAGCGCCCACGCGCCGTCAAGGCGTGGGTTGTCGAGCTTCGCCCGCGAGGGGAGCGGGCGGCGCGTGGGCGCGCACACGAGGGCGGTCGCGGGGTCGGCGAGCAGGCGCTCCAGCAGGAAGCCGCCGACCAGGCCGGTCGCGCCGGCGAGCGCCGCGCGCCGGCTCACGGCGCGGCGGGCGCGGTGGAGAGCTCGACGGGCGGG